>JBBDRU010000167.1:0-35729 GCA_040905305.1 Salibacteraceae bacterium
GTAAATATTACTTTTTAGATAATCAACCAATCAGTGAACTGGTCTGGAACAGAGAAACCGCTAAATAGCAATATCATGTTTGAAGGAATCCGAAAATTCACCGCTGGCATTTTGATTTTTGCCGTTCTTTTTTTCTCCACTTTGGCTGTGCTGTCCATTTGGGATATCATCGAAATAGAGAAAGTCTTTCAAAAATCTCTACTCACGCTGGTCGTGATCTTTTGTGCCGCAGTAGTCATACTCTTTGTATTTTCAAACTTTTTTAAAAACAATCAGAACAGCGGAAATCAACCGCCAAATTGATGTTTTTTTATTCCAATCATTAATCCTATTTTTAGTAGCTAAAGCGAATTACGTTTATGGAAACCAAAAAAGCGTCTCTTGAAGAGGCATTAAAAGAACATTTTGGCTTTGATTCATTCAAAGGCATGCAGAAAGAAGTGATTGAAAGCCTGATGGCTGGCAATGATACTTTCGCCATTATGCCTACAGGTGGAGGTAAATCACTTTGTTACCAATTACCCGCCTTGATGAAAGAAGGCACTGCGATTATCATCTCACCGCTCATTGCATTGATGAAAAATCAGGTCGATTCTATCCGTAGCTATGGAAGCAACGACAACGTAGCACATTTTTTAAACAGCTCGTTAAACAAAACTGAAATAACTCAGGTGAAGCTTGACGTTACAGATGGCATGACCAAAATGCTTTACCTGGCGCCAGAATCATTAAACAAGGCTGAAAACCTCGACTTTCTCAAATCGGTGCGCATTTCTTTTGTTGCGGTTGATGAAGCGCATTGTATTTCAGAGTGGGGACATGATTTTCGACCTGAATACAGAAGAATTAAAGAAATGATCAAAGGAATGGATCAGGAAATTCCGGTGATGGCATTAACTGCTACTGCAACACCTAAAGTGCAGTCAGACATACAAAAAAACTTAGGGATGTCTGATGCTTGCGTGTTTAAAGCATCCTTCAACAGGCCGAATTTGTTCTATGAAGTCAGACCAAAGGTTGAACCAGCCAAGCAGCTCATTCGCTTTATAAAAGAGAATGAAGGTAAATCAGGAATCATTTACTGCCTGAGTAGAAAAAAGGTGGAAGAAATTGCTTCTACACTTCAGGTGAATGGTATAAACGCGCTTCCTTATCATGCCGGATTTGATGCAAACACACGTTCTCGCCATCAAGATGCCTTTTTGATGGAAGATTGCGAGGTGATTGTAGCAACCATTGCGTTTGGAATGGGAATCGACAAGCCGGACGTACGATTTGTGGTGCATTACGATATGCCCAAAAGCCTGGAAGGTTATTATCAGGAAACCGGTCGTGCCGGGCGTGATGGCGGAGAAGGAAGGTGCATTGCGTTCTATGATTATCGAGATGTGGAAAAACTCGAAAAATTCATGCATGGAAAACCCGTAGCAGAACAAGAAGTTGGTCGCCAACTTTTAGAAGAAGTCGTTTCCTACGCTGAAACAGCTATTTCAAGAAGAAAATTCTTACTCAACTATTTTGGAGAGGAATGGGATGAAGTGAATGGGGAAGGAGCCAATATGGATGACAACTCTGTGAATCCAAAAGAAAAAGTAGAGTTTAAAGATGAGTTGATCATCATGCTCAATTTGATCGACCAGATCAAGCAGCGTTTTAAGAGCAAACACATCGTTAGTATTTTGGTCGGGAGAAATTCGTCTGAAGTTTCTACTTACCGTCACAACCTTATCAAAGAATTTGGAATTGGTAAGGATATCGATGAAAAACTATGGATGGCAGCCCTGCGTCAAGCGTTGGTGAAGGGATTGCTCTATAAGGATATTGAAAATTACGGATTGGTTAAAATATCCGAACGGGGAAGGGCTTTTATGGAGAATCCTCCTGAATCTTTCATGGTACATAAAGACCATGACTACAGCACGTTGATCGCTCAAAGTGAGGATATTATGCTTAACGCTAAGACGGGGGGAAGCGCCATGGATGAAACCCTCTTAAAACTCCTGAAAGATTTAAGGAAAAAGATTTCAAAACAAAAGAATGTGCCTCCTTTTGTGATTTTTCAGGATCCTTCTTTACAAGACATGGCAAATCAGTTTCCGATTACGCTGGATGAGTTGAAAAATATTCAGGGAGTAGGTCAGGGAAAGGCGATGAAGTTTGGTAAACCGTTCATCGAATTGATTCAAAACTATGTGGAGGAAAACGGCATTGAACGCCCGCAGGACATGGTGGTGAAGTCGGTGGTGAACAAATCCGGTAAAAAGGTTTATATCATTCAAAGCATTGATCGAAAGATTCCATTGGAAGACATCGCCAAAGCAAAAGGTATGGAATTCGACTCGCTTCTTGAAGAGTTAGAACACATCGTAGATAGTGGAACTAAGGTGAACATTGATTATTACATCAACGATGTGATCGATGAAGACCGCCTCGAAGAAGTGTTTGAATATTTCATGGAAGCAGAAACACCTGAAATTGATGAGGCGCTTGAAGAATTAGGTTCAGATGACTACACTCCTGAAGAGTTACGCTTGATACGTATAAAATTCATGTCTGAAGTGGCCAACTAAGGATTTCTGATTATTAAAAAAGCCCCGTCTATTCGGGGCTTTCTCGTTTACTTATCCGTGTTTTTATCCTTTTTCTTCTTCGGCTTTTTAACCTTGATGGTGATCGTGCTGCCGTCTTTAGCCAACTCGGCAAAAAGCTCATCGCCTTCATCGATATTGGCCTTGATGATTTCTTCGGCCATTGGGTCTTCAAGAAATTTTTGAATGGCACGTTTCAAAGGGCGGGCACCATATTTTTCATCAAACCCTTTTTCTGCGATGAAATTTGTGGCTTCATCACTGATGGTTAAGGAATAGCCCATGTCGCTCACACGCTTATAAAGTTGTTTCAACTCGATGTGAATGATCTCGTTGATGTGTTCAGGCTTAAGGTTATTAAATAGAACAACATCATCAATACGGTTTAAAAACTCAGGAGCAAAAGCATTTTTTAGTGCTTTTTCAATAACCCCTTTGGCAATATCGTCTGCCTGATCTTGCTGTGTTTTAGTGGAAAAACCCACACCAGTTCCAAAGTCCTTCAATTGACGCGATCCAATATTTGAGGTCATGATCACAATTGAGTTTCTAAAATCAATTCTTCGGCCTAAACTATCGGTGATCTGTCCATCATCTAAAACCTGGAGCAATAGATTAAACACATCGGGATGCGCTTTTTCAATCTCATCCAACAGAATAACAGAGTAGGGGCGTCTTCTCACTTTTTCCGTTAGCTGCCCACCTTCCTCATAACCAACGTATCCGGGAGGTGCTCCGATTAACCTTGAAACAGCAAACTTCTCCATGTATTCGCTCATGTCAATCCTGATCAATGAATCTTCCTTGTCAAACAAATAGCGAGATAGCACTTTTGCCAATTGGGTTTTACCAACACCAGTCGGCCCCATAAAAATAAAACTACCTATCGGTTTGTTCGGGTCTTTTAACCCTGCCCGATTGCGTTGGATAGCTTTTACAACCTTTTGAATCGCGCTGTCCTGACCGACTACAGACCCTTTAAGCTCGTCACTCATATTCACCAACCTGCTGCTCTCGTTTTGAGCTATGCGCTGCGTGGGAACACCTGTCATCATCGCAACAACTTCAGCAACATTGTCTTCACTTACCGTTTCGCGATGATTCTTTGTTTCTTCTTCCCACTTTTTCTTTTCTGTTTCCAGGTTTTCGATGAGTTGCCGTTCAGTGTCTCTAAGTTTTGCAGCTTCTTCATATCGCTGACTGCGCACAACCTTGTTTTTCTCATCTTTAATATCTTCAATCTTCTTCTCGATTTCAATGATCGCTTTTGGAACCCGAATATTGGTGATGTGAACCCGAGAACCGGCTTCATCCAAAGCATCGATGGCCTTGTCAGGAAGGTGACGGTCGCTGATGTAGCGATCGGTTAATTGAACACACGCCATCAGCGCTTCAGGGGTGTAACTCACATTATGGTGTTCCTCGTATTTTTCCTTGATGTTTTCCAAAATTTGCACCGTCTCTTCGATGGTTGTTGGCTCAATTAGTACTTTTTGAAACCTACGCTCCAGTGCACCATCTTTTTCAATGTATTGCCTGTATTCATCAAGCGTTGTGGCTCCAATACATTGGATTTCGCCTCTTGCTAATGCAGGCTTAAACATATTTGATGCATCCAGTGAGCCGGAAGCACCTCCCGCACCCACAAGGGTGTGAATTTCATCAATGAACAGAATAATGTCTGGACTCTTTTCCAGTTCATTCATCACAGCCTTCATGCGTTCTTCAAATTGACCCCTGTATTTTGTGCCCGCCACCAAAGAAGCAAGGTCAAGCGTAACAACGCGCTTGTCGAACAATACACGAGACACTTTTCGCTGAACGATTCTCAGAGCAAGACCTTCAGCAATGGCAGATTTACCTACACCAGGCTCACCGATCAAAATCGGGTTGTTCTTTTTTCTTCTGCTCAAAATTTGAGAAACACGTTCGATCTCTTTTTCTCGGCCAACAATGGGATCAAGCTTATCGTCTTCAGCTAATTTGGTCAAATCTCTACCGAAATTATCGAGTACCGGTGTTTTTGATTTCGATTCACCCGGTCTTCTGGGTGACCCTGCTGACCCCGGACTTGACGAGCCACCTCCACCGCTGAAACTTGGACCATCATCATCATCATCGTCTGATGGGGTGTTTGGAAACTCACCTCTTGGCGACCCTTGCGTTAACAACGAGTCCAGTTCTTCACGCACTATTTCGTAATTCACATTAAACGCACCAAGCGCGCGTGACGCAACATTGTTTTCATCTTTCAAAATGCTCAGCAGCAAATGCTCTGTTCCTATAATGGAGCTTTTAAATAGTTTAGCCTCTAGATAGGTGATTTTTAGTGTCTTCTCGGCTTGCTTTACCAATGGAATATTACCCAAGCTGTTCAGTGGTTTACCACTTTTTTCAACGCTCTTCACCGAGTTTTCGATCAATTTGCGGAGTTCAGCGAGATCAACTTCGAGGTTGTTGAGAATTTTGATCGCAACACCTTCGCCTTCCCGGATCATGCCGAGCAAAAAGTGCTCCGTGCCGATGTAGTCATGCCCCAAACGCAATGCCTCTTCCCGACTGAAAGTGATTACGTCCTTTACCCGTGCTGAAAAATTTGTATCCATAATTTCTATGATGTCATGCTGCTTAAGTGCTTCAATTGCATCAGCAAAGTAGCAGAATTTTTATCTATATCAAATCTATGTGCAACTTATTGTTGAAAACCTCATAAATAGTAAGTCTACTAACAGAATTTTGTTTAAAAATACACAAGGTTTTTTAAGTGTAAACCCCATCGTAGATGTTACTTTCGAAGCCTTCTGAAAGTCGCGTAGTGACTATCGTTTAAATCTACTTACATATTACATTATAATTATGGCAGACGGAGAAAAAATCATTAGCGTCAATATTGAGGATGAAATGAAGACAGCTTACATCGATTATTCGATGTCGGTAATTGTTTCACGGGCGCTTCCTGATGTGAGAGATGGACTAAAACCTGTGCACCGAAGGGTGTTGTATGGCATGCTCGACCTTGGCGTGTTATCAAACAGGCCTTATAAAAAGTCTGCACGTATCGTGGGGGAAGTGTTAGGTAAGTATCACCCACATGGTGATTCTTCTGTTTATGACACCATGGTTAGAATGGCACAGGTGTGGAGTTTGCGATATCCGCTTGTCGATGGCCAGGGTAATTTTGGCTCGATCGATGGCGATAGTCCGGCAGCAATGCGATATACCGAAGCCAGGTTAAGAAAAATTGCAGAAGAGATGTTAGCTGATATTGATAAGGAAACGGTTGATTATCAGCTCAATTTTGATGACTCCCTGGAAGAACCTAAAGTGCTTCCCAGTGGTATTCCAAATTTATTAGTGAATGGATCAAGCGGTATTGCAGTGGGGATGGCTACCAACATGCCACCGCACAACTTAACGGAGGTTATCGATGGAATCATTGCATACATCGACAATAATGACATTGATGTTGCCGGATTGATGGAGCACATAAAGGCTCCTGATTTTCCTACTGGTGCTTCTATATATGGTTATGAAGGAGTAAAAGAAGCGTTTGAAACGGGAAGGGGACGCATTGTGATGCGCGCCAAAACAAATATTGAGGATGATGAAAACGATCGTCCAGTCATTATCGTTACTGAAATTCCTTATCAGGTAAACAAGGCAGATATGATTTTGCGCACAGCAGAATTGGTCAACGATAAGAAAATAGAAGGCATTCGGGATATTCGCGATGAGTCTGACCGAAATGGTATGCGCATCGTATATGAATTAAAGTCTGATGCGATTCCAAATGTTGTTCAAAATCATTTGTTTAAGTACACAAGCTTACAGACAAGCTTTAGCGTGAACAACATTGCTTTGGTCAATGGTCGCCCGATACCGTTGAACTTAAAAGACATGATCGGACATTATGTTGATCACCGTCATGAAGTCGTCATTCGAAGAGCAAAATTTGAATTGCGAAAAGCAGAAGAACGAGCGCACATATTACTCGGTTTGCTTGTTGCTTTGGACAATATTGACGAAGTGATCAAATTGATCAGGGCGTCTAAAACACCTGATGAAGCACGCGAAAGTTTGATGGGTAATTTCGAGTTGACTGAAATACAAGCGCGCGCCATTCTTGACATGCGTCTTCAGAGGTTGACCGGTTTAGAACGTGATAAAATAAAAGCCGAATATGATGAGTTGATGCAAACCATTGATGGCCTTAACGCCTTGCTCGAGAATGTTGATCTACGAATGAACTTGATCAAAGAGGAACTTCAGCTGATCAAAGAGAAATATGGCGATGAGCGGAGAACAGAGATCGTATATGCTGCTGAAGACTTCCGTATTGAAGATATGATTCCAAACGAAGATGTGGTGGTGACCATTTCTCACCTCGGATACATGAAGCGCACGGTTCTTACAGAATATAGGAGACAGAGTAGAGGAGGAGTGGGCAGTAAAGGATCGAGCACCCGAAATGAAGATTTTCTGGAACACTTGTTCGTGGCAAGCACACACAACTACCTATTGGTCTTCACAGAAAAAGGCAAATGTTTCTGGATGCGGGTGTTTGAAATCCCCGAAGGAACCAAGGCTTCAAAAGGCCGTGCCATTCAGAATTTATTGAACATCGAGCCTGATGACAAAGTGTTAGCATACATCAATGTTGAAAGCCTCAACGATGAGGAGTTCTTAAACAATCACTTTATCATGATGTGCACCAAAAATGGCATCATCAAAAAGACGTCTTTAGAGGCTTACAGCCGTCCACGTTCAAACGGCATCATCGCAATCGGTATTCGCGAAGGCGATCAATTGCTAGAAGCGAGGTTGACGAATGGAAACAACCACATCATCATGGCATTGCGCTCGGGTAAAGCAATCCATTTCAGTGAAAGTGCAGTGCGTTCTATGGGGCGTGGCGCCAGCGGTGTTAAAGGAGTTACACTTGCCGGTCCGAAGGACGAAGTGGTTGGTATGATTTGCGTGACCGACCCACAAGACAGTGTATTGGTTGTTTCACAGAAAGGGTACGGAAAACGCACCCTTGTAGAAGATTACCGCATCACCAACAGAGGAGGTAAAGGAGTAAAAACCCTCAACCTAACCGAAAAAACCGGTGATCTGATCTCCATCAAAAATGTAAATGATGATAACGATTTAATGATCATTAACAAAAGTGGAATTACCATAAGATTGTCGGTTGCTGAACTCAGGGTTATGGGTCGTGCAACTCAGGGCGTGCGATTGATCAACCTCAGAAACGGTGACCAAATAGCTGCTGTGGCTAAAGTTGATGCCCTTAGTGAAGAAGAAATCTTAGCCGATGAAGAATTGCTTGAAGGCAACACTCCGGCATCTGAAAATCAAGGTGAGAGCACAGAACCCAAAGAAGGGGAGGGCAATGCTCCAGAAAATAATGAGGAAGAAGAATAAGCTCCTCGTTTGGCCTTATTGTTGTTTATCTACTTTTGAACAAAATTTTAAATTATGAGAAAGATAGTAGCTACAGCGCTATTGATGTTAAGTGTTAATTTTCTTATCGGGCAAAGTGCGAAGGTGTTGAATGCCTATAATTACCTTAAAGATGGTGAACTGTCAAAGGCCGTAATGGAAATCGAGCCGGCAATCGAACACGATAAGACCAAGGGAGACGGCAAAACATGGTATTACCGCGGTCAGATTTTCGAACAGATCTATTTTGCTGAAGACGAAGCTTATGCTGATTTAAAAGAAGGAAGTTTGATGAAAGCCGTAGAATCTTTTGCTAAAGCGAAAGAACTAGGTAGCAAACGCATCAACATGAATGACGTGAATGATCGTTACCAACGATTAGGTGCGTTTTGTTATCAGGAAGGGGTAAATCAGTTTAACAACAAAAACTTTGAAACAGCATTGAGTTACTTTGAAAAGTGTTATTCTGTTCGTCAGGAGGCTGGCGTAATAGACTCTGGAGCAGTTTATAGTGCCGGAGTTTCTGCCATGAGCGCAAACAAGAACGAAGTAGCAGTCAAGAATTTTAGAGAATCCATTAGAATAGGATACAGCGTTGAGGATTGCTATGTAAACATCGCCAATATCTACAAAGCACAAGGGGATAAGGAAAAGCATAAAGCGATCATGAAAGAGGCGCGTCAGGCACTGCCGAATAGCCAGGAGATCATCACCGCTGAAATCAATATCTACCTGGAATCAAAAGAATATGATAAAGCGCTTGAAAACCTGAATGTGGCCATTGAAAATGATCCGGATAACGCGTTGCTTTGGTTTGTGAGAGGAAACATTTATGACAGCAAGCAAGCAAACATGCTCAAGGATGGGAAGAAAGAAGAGTCTGTTCAATTCTTCGAGAAAGCCAAAGCGGATTACCTCAAAGCAATTGAGATTGATGAAAATTACTTTGATGCAGCTTATAGTATTGGTGCACTTTATTTCAATCGAGGTGCAGAGATGCTCAACGAAGCCAACATGATTAGTGATGATGCGGCTTACAAAAAGGCGAAAGAGAAAGCGGATGCTCAATTAAAAGATGCGTTACCATTCTTAGAGAAAGCACACGCATTGCAACCGGAAGATGTGAGCACAATGACATCATTGAAAGAGCTGTATGCACGTACCAACCAAATGGAGAAATACAAAGAAATGAGCGAAAAGCTCTCCAACTAAGGTAAAGACGCTTTTTCAACCTTAACAATTAACGAAAGACCGGTTCATTTGAATCGGTCTTTTTTTATGCTTAACTTCGTCATGGGGAATGGTAAAAAAAATCATCATAGTTTTAGGGTTAATTTTCGGAGCGCTGAGTTTCGAAAGCTGCAATAACGCCTGTCGTGATAAACAGTGTATTAACGAGTCATTTTGCAGTGATGGAGAATGCCTCTGTAAGAAATGGTATTCCGGTGAATCCTGCGAACTGTTGTTCAACCGCAATTTTTCAGGAACGTATTACGGCACCTTTAATGTTGAAAATGGATCACGAATGCGAACAACGGACAGCATAGTTGTTCAGAATGATCCCATCATACCAAACCGATTGTACGTGGAGGATCGTTATTATTTTGATTTAGAGAATGATTCATCGTTGATTATTCCTGAACAAAAAGTTTACGGAGAAGATACGTTTACCATTTCAGGTGACGGTAAGCATGATGTTAACCATCTAGAATTGTATTATACCAAATCCTATGTTGATGGTACGGCATCTACCGAGGTTTCCTTCATAGGAGATAGGGTCGAGAAGTAAAACTATCCTTTAATTGCGTTCAAAGAGCAAATTACTCTATTTAACATAATATACATTATAGTTTTTTAGTAAAGGTCTAATCATCGGATCAAATGGTCACATCAGGAATTCTCACTAAACTCAGTCTTTATCCCTCTTAGACCTAATTCAAAAGTGAAATCTTTAATTTCATTTTCTATACCAGTCAATTTTATTGTCCGATCCCGATAGTTGACCTCGTATTTAAGTTGTCTGTGTCTATGACAAACCTTCTCAACATGATTGAAAAGCTCCTTCTCAATAAATTCAGTATCTGACCAAATCAAATAGGTCTGGGTGGTTTTCATGGCTCGTATAATGTATATTAATGTACGTTATTCAAAATTCGTTTTATTATAAGAAAATCTATGGTCTCAATTAAATGTTTCGACTTTCCATTGGTATAGCTTATGGCTTCGCTCTCATTCTTATAGTCATTAGAGTGATAGAAATGCTTTATTGCTGAACCTAAAACGAAAGTAACATAAGTCCACAATTATCGGTTTAATGTGTTGTAAGTATATAATCCCATATGCGTCATCAGCCATCAAACTACAAGTATGAAACGAACCCTCGCAAGCAGCATAGTTATTTGCCTAATGATGATGGCATGCGATCATTCGCCAGAGAATTCTCCAGAACAAAAATCCCAGGCAAAGCAATCATCAAAACCTGGTGAAACCAACCTCGAATCTTACGGCATTAAATCTAGCACAATTCCTCAGGGATTATCTCTTGGCGATCATTTACCCGACATAACCATGAAAACAGATGACGATCAAATGATTTCATTGGCAGACTTATATCATGAGCAGCCGTTGGTTGTAATTTTTTACCGTGGTTACTGGTGTCCGGTTTGTAACCGATATCTATCCACTTTCGCAGAACGAGCTGTTGAATTGGAAAATGCCGGGGCGAAAATTCTCGCGATAACTCCTGAAAGCTATGATAACACTGAGAAAACAATTCAAAATACTGGAATTGACTTTACGGTAATCTCAGACATTGATGGTTCAGTTATGACAGCTTTTGATGTGAACTTTCAAGTTACGGATGACTACCATCAAACGATCAAAGAAAACCTGAATGCTTCCATAAGCGCTTCAAATGCAAGCAATGAAGCTGTTTTGCCAATTCCTGCAACTTTTGTTATCGACACTAATGGTGTGGTAATCTATCGACAGTTTGACCCGAACTATAAAAACCGCGCTTCTATTGAAGACATCTTGAAGTATTTACCTTAAAAGCTCCATTCGTGAAGGAATCCGAAATCGCTATCTATCCCGCAGATACAAAAACATGGTAGCCATTGCCGTATGCTGACTCAATGTGTCAGTACAGCTATAAGTGCTGATCAGTTCATATTCGTGATCTTTATAAACCGCCAGACCTTCTTTTGATCTGAAATAATCGATCTTACTGAGCCCGATGACGTTTTCAAAGTTCTCGGAAAACCCTTTATACAAAGTCATTCCAGTGGTTTTATCCAATAATTCCAGGCTTGTAGCAAAAGGGTGTACATGCAGGCTGATAAAGTGAATTTTTGTGTCGTATTCCAGATTCATCATTTGGGTAACGTTTGTGTGAATCACCTCTTCCTTCACAGGAATATTCCAATGACCGCTGTATGTTCTGCCAAACTTATCCTGATAGGGATTGTATTCACCACTATAATCAATTTCACAATTGGTCACACATTGAGCCATGCCGGGTTTTTCAATGGTTGGATATGTTTCATTGGTTGGTGTGCCGTAGGCTCCTGATGGACCAGATAGCTGTTTTGTTACAAATACAGCTTGTTGGTACAGCGGAACCATCGGTTCAGAAATCTCGCTCTGCTCTTTGTAAATAATATCTATTTTATGCTGAACATCCATTTCAATACTCGCTTCGTTATGGTTCAATACCTGTGAAAGCATTTGAAAACGAGCGTTTGCAGGAAGTGGAATTCCAAAGCCTTCAGGTAAATGAATTTCGCATTGTCCTTGTGTTAGCGTAAAAATTCTGGTACTGCTTCCAAGGGTTTTAATCCGCCATGGGTTTTTATCTTTATTCAGTATATCCAGATTATTGTGGCACATAAAGCTTTCAGAAACGCTTCCCTCCTGTCCTATTAAGCTTCCCTTGTATCCGACCAACCATATCAAATCATCATCTGTTGGAATATTGAACTCATTATACTCAAATGGCCCTTGCATGGATCGGTATATTCGGTCTATTTTCATCGGTGGGGAAACAATGGTCATGTGATGTTCGTCAATATTCAAAGCACCTGGAGCCCAGCTGCCAATTTCTTCATCAAAATAGATAGAGAAAGTTTCGTATTGATTTTTTTTTGAGCAACCGTTAAAAAGAAAAAGTATAATAAGGCTAGATATGATTATCCGGGTTATGAGCGTCATGACTCAAATATACAACGAAGTGTGCCGGATATTGGCCGTTCGATCCTCATCATAAAAAGAAACAGCACACTCACATAGTCAACAATCGCTTAATCGATCACTTTTCCAACTAACAGACTCACCTTCGGATTAAATGGGTTTCCCGATAACCTTCTAAATGATGCAATTTGCCCACAATGCCAAATACAGTCTGCTATTGGACCATTGATATAGTTCCAAAAAGGCAATGTTTCTCCATTATTTAGGCTTATCGTGAAGGTTTCCATATCTGCTCCATTGCTGTTTCTTAAAACGTCACTGGTCGCTTTTAAGTTTGTGAGTATCAAGGCTCTTTTCTCATCAAAAGCCAGCCCCTCTCCCCTTTCTTCGCTGCTTTGGCTAACGGAGTTAACCAACATATAAGTCATCGATAGGATGTGGTCAATCGTTTCTTCCACACTTCGTGCCTCTGCCGATGGTCGGTATTCAAGATCTACTTCTCTGAGTCCCTCGGTAGCCCAGTAAAACCTAAAACCCAGTCCATCCACCATTCTTGATGCCATGTTTGCTGCATTATAGTCGGTAGGATGCTCAGGTATTTCTCGATATGGAAGTGTGTCCTGTTCTTGGGCGCTAGCACCCAAGCCTAACAGCATCAAAGCGAATAGCATGATTGAAATTTGAATACGTTTTTTCATGATCATTTCTGTTAACCACATAGAGATGTGTTCTTTCGTAGCCCTATTGTAATCACAAACTTACAGACTACACAGTTTTCATTTGCTTTGAAAGAAGCTTATCATGTTAAAGCGCTCAAGTGGTGTTGATGTGCGAGCCTCTTAAAAAAAGACAGGCTCACTCCCTTTAAGCTCCATTGTTCAGTCCCTTAACATCAATGTTCAGCTCTTTATATGTATGCGGTTCTTGAGCAAGAGACGTGTTGGGGATAACCCCTTCCCCATCCATCGCTACCGTCATGTATTCCAGGGCATCAGGTTTTGGGTGTTGAATGATCTTCTCCAACGCTTCAATCCTGTCAAAGTCGCCAGGGTGAATCGGTTCGAGCCATTGGTCGAAGTCAGTAGGACTGAGTAAAATAGGCATGCGATGTGGACCATAAGGGTGCTCGCCCCAATTATTGATCTGATTCATGGCTTCATTGGCTTCCTGCAATAAAATGGCACAGGTCAGGTGCTCTTTCCCATCGATGGTGGCCTTATCCCACAAGCCGGCCAATGGCATGCAATCACCATCTGATGGGGCAATGTAGAAGGGATACTTCACACCATCTTGCTCATGGAAGATATAAACACCGTTGAGCAAGATCACACAACGTCTGTCGTGGGCAGAATCTTTCCACGTGCGTTTCTCTTCATCAAACATGGTCTCGCTTGCTGCATTCCATGTTTTACGACCGATATCCAGTGCCTTTTTAGCCCGGTCAACGGCCTTAAACGGACTATCTGTTGGTCTGTCACTGCGCCAATTTGGAATAAACCCAAATTCCAACTGCGCTAAATGAACACCACTATGGTCTTTGAGCAATGCTGGCAATGCCGAATTTTCAGTTCCATAACTGACGTATTGCTCTGTTTCCGCCTCTGACTGCTTTCTCAGGTATGGACCTGGCTCACCTTCTCGCCACAAAGCGTATTGTTCGTGAAGACGTTGCATGTTGTCTGAATTAGCGATATTCTTTATCGCGTAGCGAAACCCCTTGTTGGTGTCAAAAGATAGAATATTACACATGGGGCCAAAGAAACGGGTTTTTGGGATTTTCAGCTTGTTTAAGTGAGCATTATCTAAAGATGTTCTGGTTCTTGTGCTCGGTGCAAGCTTGAGTTAGTGGGTGAAGGATTAAGAACAAAGAGTTTAGAAGACTCCCACGTGCCTCGAAACCTTAGACTGACGGGAGTATTAGCGTTAGATTTACCCAGCGAACGTCATGCTGAGGTTGCTCGAAGAGCAAGTCTCGAAGCATAAGTGAGCGGGGTTTATACGTAGATCATTTCTAAAAAGAACTTTAACCTCAATTAACCCTCACGGTTGCATCGCTTCCGTCAAGCGCTCATAACGAGCTTGCATTTCTGCGTATTTCATTTCCATGAGGTGAATTTCTGCACGAGTCAGGATGCGCCTGCTGTGCTTAGGCAATCGCGCCAATGCGCGTTCATACTTTTCTTTGAGCGCCAGTTGCGCTTCAATAAGCGGTGCAGTGGCTTGGGTTTGTTGCAGATGCGTCAATGTAGCCTCTGCCGTCTGCAAAAGTTCGTGCAAAGCGGCATGGGCAGCATCCCACAATAATGTCCGATGTGAGTTTCGGTCAATTTTTTTGCGGAGTTTTTCCATGCTGCGCTTCAGCTCAAACACCTCTACGGTGAGCTTGTTTTGCAGCGCTGCTCGGTCTGTATGTGAGAGTTCTATAGACATGGACATTCCAACTGTTTTAGCGGTATGCTTCCTTAAAGAGCGCTTGCAGGTTTTCGGCTTCCGCTAGCACCATTAGTTTATCAGTGGTTGGTGCGTTGGGTGCAATGTGTCCGCTCTCGATGCGATTAAGTGTAGATGGCGCCAGCTTTAATTTACCCGCCAGGCTGCGCACCGACAAGCACAGCCGCGTGCGCGTGGCGCGGAAGAGTTGTGCGGTATGAATATTCTCGGGTTTCATGGCTCTGTTTAAAAAAAACGTGCAACACCAACGAATTATTTCATTTTGTGCAACACGGAGATGGGAGAAGTTAGATGTACAGGCTTTTGGAAATGAACCGAATCGATGATTTGAGGAGAACCACGCGATGGGAATCGCGCGGCAGCGGGGGACCTCCCTGCTACACTTATCAGGGTAAAAATGTAATTGGCTTAGCCGCATTCAAAGCCTATTTTGGACTATGGTTTCACAATGGTTCGTTTTTGAGTGACGAAGCTCAACACCTTACACAGGCCAGCGAAAAAACCAAAGGACTGCGGCAATGGCGATTCAAAAGTCTCAATGAAATTAATGGTGATTTGGTGAAAGCATACATTCACGAAGCGTTGATCAATCAGCAAAAAGGCAAAGAAATCAAGGCGGAAAGACGACCGTTGGTCATTCCGCCAGAATTAAACGAATTATTCAGGGAAAACATTCAACTTCGAAATGCCTTTCAATCTTTAAGCACTGGAAATCAAAGGGAATTTGCAGAATACATTTCTGAGGCCAAACGACAAGAAACAAAACGTGCACGCTGTGAAAAAATCATTCCTGTGATTCTAAGCGGAGCCGGTTTAAACGATAAATACCGTTAGTTGATCATTCATACGTCTTAGCGATCATTTCACACATTAACAGTGTTTTCTGCCCAACTTTATAATTGAACTCATTAAATTAGTGGCCTTAATGAAATAGACATTCGAAATATTTCCTGTAACAAATTCTTGAATTGAGCGTCACTCTCTCGAACAACTTAAAACGGATTAACCATGAAAAACGGACTTATTATCGCGGTGCTTATAGCTTGCTTTAGCACAACTGCTTTGGCGCAAATAGAAAAAAACAGCTGGATGATTGGTGGTTCAGGAAATGCAGGCGCCTACAATACTGGATTTGGAAACAACTTGGTATATAACCTTCAATTGCAGGCTACGGTAGGCTATTTTGTTGCAAATAATTTTGCACTTGGAATTTCTCCCGGGTTTTTATTAATTGGCAGTGACAACAGCAGTTTCTACAATGTTATATTGCCCGCATTCTCGCGCTATTACTTTAACGTTTCAGAACGAATCTCGCTTTTTCCGGAATTAAATGGCGGGTTAGGCCTAGCTTCTAATGCAAACAACACTCCATTTTATTTATTTAATGTAGCCGTAGGCGCATCCTTTTGGATCAACAAAAACGTTGCGTTTGAGCCCAAGTTTGAATACAGTATTTACGACCCTAATCAGGTCACGCCATGGGTAAACAAAAAAATTCCACAGCTCAAACTCGGTTTTCAGATTTATTTGAATAGAGGCAATGAATAACTGCTTTTGCATCGGATTACATTTACGGCTTATCTATTTGCTTCCCAAAAGTGAAATAATCAACGAAAACGTATGAATTGAATAACTTGGTATCAATGCTGTCCTAAATAACATCTTCGAAGGAATGCGCATTGCAGGATCACTGAAATGCAGGGTGATTTATTGTTAGAATGGAAAAAGAACCCCCTGAATTAATTTCGGTGGCGGCTTGTCATGTTCATTGAAAGGCTCATCTAGCCATTTCTGTAGTTCAATTTTCACAAAGATATTTAGACGTATAAATGCAACTAAATTGGACAGGTGCCAACCATATTTGGCCGTTGCCTTCATTGCTTTAAGAATTAGAATAGTGATTAAAGCAGTCCATATCTGGATCATCACAGCATTTTTAGAAGTTCCGATGAAGGTCTTGATGTGCAGTAGTTGCTTGATATCCCTGAAGAACACTTTAATTTCCCATCTTGATTTGTAAAGGTCTCCAATGGTTTGGGCTGCCTAATTGAAATTATTGGTGATCAGCTCGATTGTCTGTTGGTTTTGCTCATCCCACACCGCCACTCGTCTAAGTTTACGCGGGTATTTAGCTCTAGACTGGGCGTTAGTTAATTCAATTTCTTGGTCAATCAACACGTTTTGGGAGGTGTTCATGGGCAGGTCTCGCTCCTTGATAGGGATGGGAATCGCGCGGCAGCGGGGGTAATTAGATGTGCATGCTTTTGGAATAATGGAAATGAGAGGGTTTCATGTCGTGTTAAAGCCAGTTTTTCTTTCTGTAATCTATCTCCTTCATAAGCTTCTTATTTCCTTTGAACATTGAATTCACCTCAATCAATACTTCCATTTTCGATAATGCATCTACTTTGGAAAGGATTGAATTCTCAATTAACTGATCGAATATCCAAAGCATGCCATGATAATCTATACTTCGAATTTTAGCCGAATTCCTTACTACCTTATCACTACTGAGAACAGTAGCGTCAAGCTTTAGAGCAAGATATAAAACAGATTTATCAGCTATGGACAAAGAGCGAGGCAAGCCAATATCTTCAATCTTTAAGTAATCTTCGGCTTGTGAATTATAGACATGAATGCCTGCTGTTTTCAATTGCTTTTGCTGGCCAGGTTCCAGCTCGATAAAAACCTGTTCTGTTGTATGAATTTCAAAAGGAAGCTGAATAAACTCTTTGATCAAATCAATATCAAAGAGATCAATGAAAATGCAAGCGTCTGTAACAGCAATTTTCATTTCTATAAGCTACGTTATACCAAGATTGATTTTCGCTTGAATTCAGCAAGCTTCATATTCATCAAATCAGCCGCTTTGCTCATTGAAATTTGATCTTCTGCCAGCGCTCTATATACCAATTGTTCAAAACGATGCGAACCTTCTACCCCATCAAATGCCACAGGTTCATCAATTCTCCAATTCATCTGGTTCATCATTCTAAAAAATTCCTTTTTATAGTTTGGGTTAACAATACCCATTTCGCATGCCAGCATCACGATGGCTTGTATAGAAATACCGTATTGCTTTTTTATGTTGCCCAACTCAGGAATAAATACACGATTTCTATGCTCACCTAATTCTCTGATAATAGCCTCCCTTGGAAGCAGCATAGAAGAAGCAAATTTGTGACAAAGCTTTTCCATTTTGTCGTGAGTGACATTTTCGAATCGCTCACCTAAAAGAAGGTGGGCAAGCTCGTGCATTAAAGTGAAGCGAATTCTATCGCTTTTATCAAGTTTCACTTTGTTGAAAGCAATCACTGGAATGTTTCCATTCACCCAAGTTTGCAATCCGTCAAAATCTTGATCAGTCTCTATCTCTACCACTTTAATATGGTGATCTTCTAATAGTTCAGCAACATTGGCAATAGGGTCAGTTCCCATTTTCCAAACCGCTCTAAGATCAGCAGCCGCCTTTTCAACATCCTCGAAAGAAGAAATCGGTTCTTTTGATGCAAGCGGGTTCTTATACTTTGGTTCAATACCAAGAATTTCTTCCAACTCGATATAGCGCTCTAAAAAATCACGCGCCTCTTCCACAATTTTATGTTCAATCTTTTTAGGAAGACGTTCTAATTTCCTGAACTCAATTGCGCCTAATTCAATCGAAATTTCTCTAAAGAAGAAGTCCAGTTTTTGCCCTAATGCAATCGACAAAAGGTTTAAAGTTTGAGCATCAGGAACTACTTCGCCTTGCTCATATTTATGTAAGCTTTGACGCGAAACATGATTTTGCAATGCATCAGACAACTCTTGAAGTGAATACCCCTTCTTTAGTCGTGCAGATTTTAAACGTTTCGAAATGGTCAGGTTCATGATGCTCAGTATTAATTTCTAAGACGAAGAAATTGGCTTGTGGTTGACAAACGTAAACTATTTTAAAACATTGTCAACAAATATTTAAAACAATGGAAACCATTCTTATGTGCATCGTTTACAAGTAGTTTAAAAGATGTTATTTCTTCTGTTAATAGTTTGTGGATAGATTTACAAACCAACTAAGGTATAAATAGCAGAACTTTGAGAAAATAAAAAACCGAAGACAAACGTGAGTAGGCTTCGGTCTGGTGAAAAGAAATTTTGCGGTTCCCTTTTCGCCTGCTAAAGTAGGATTATTTTGATTCTACCCTACTACTCCTTGGGCAGATGAGCTAAAGCCTCAGTTTTAAATGAGCGGCTCAAATAAATTGAATTAACATGAAGTATTACCGTGTTAACCATAACACCAAAAATCCAAACGGAAATAATGAGGTACACAGTGAAGACTGTCAGTATTATAACACACTGGCTACCTTCACAGAGCTTGGCCTTCATTCCAATTGCGCCTCAGCTGTAAGGACAGCGAAGCTGAGAGGTTTTTCTCGAGCTGATGGCTGTGCGGTGTGTTCACCAGAGTGCCACACAGCTTAACTGCAGCTAACGCTAAAACCCAAACCCTCCGGGTTGAAAGCGAGGGATGTGTTTAACTCTAAAATCAAATAACATGAAATATGTTACTCGATATAGCAGACCTGAAGCGAAGGTTTGTCAAGCCAACACTTGTGTGACTGTCTATGACGACACGGCAAGAGTTGTTGGAGCCATATTGGTTTTTATTGTTTCAGCAATTGCTATCGGTTTGTTTGCAAGAGCAATTCGTTAAGTTTGAAAAGCCGACTCATGAATTTGAGTCGGCTTTTTTATTTGGCTTAACTGGTATGAATATTCTCGGGTTTCATGGCTCCGTTTAAAAAAAACGTGCAACACCAGCGAATTATTTCATTTTGTGCAACACCAACGCATTTTTTGAATTGATGCAACAGCGGGGATAGCAGTAATAAGATGCGTGCACTTATGGAAAAGCGCGTGAAGGATAAACTGCAGATCTACAGAGCTTTATTTAAAATTTCAATCAAACGTTTTGGGTCTTGCCTATTATCCCAAAATGCGGTAACAATTATTTCTTTATCAGTAACCTTATAAAAGATGCTGTAGTGATTCATGGCTGCAACTCTGGTATTCATAAAAGTCGATTCAGGACTTCTTTCAGGATGCTGAGAATTCCGTTTAGGTTTTTCTCAACCATGTTTAGAAGCTTGAGTGAATAGGTATTGCTCTGATT
The DNA here is from genome assembly GCA_040905305.1 of Salibacteraceae bacterium. Classification (GTDB taxonomy): domain Bacteria; phylum Bacteroidota; class Bacteroidia; order Flavobacteriales_G; family Salibacteraceae; genus SHAN690. Next base: position 19,828 of record JBBDRU010000167.1, read on the forward strand.
ATTCTCAATCCAAAACTCCAGAATTGTTCTTAGTTGAATGCCGGCTGTTTTTGTCCAGACTATTTTCCGTCTAGTGTGGAGATTGTTAAATTAGTTTAGTGAATTTTTGCCTTGATTTTTTCTTTAGCCAAGGCAAAATTTGAGAGCATAGCAACGCTACGGTTGAAAATTTTAACGCAGTATAAAGGAAAAAGAAAGGTGAAAATAGTAAATGAATTGAGCGATCACCACACTAACCACGCTCTCTCTTGTTCAAAGAGTTCATCTTGAGAAATGACCCTTCCATTTTGGATATCGTCTTCGCTCATTTTCAACATAAGTGTCTGTTCTTCGGTGAGTTCACCCTTTTTGCCTTTAGTTGATGAAGTAATCAGTTTATCAATAGCCGACAAAATATCCTGATCTTGAATGGTGAGGAGTTTACTGATCAAAGTGTTTCTTATGTTGTCAACTGTAGCCATAAACGATCAAGTTTGCTCAAAGATGGAAATTTTCTCTGAATCTCAAATGAAGCATAGTAAGCCTCCTTGAAAAGGGCTTGCAGGCTTTCGGCTTCCGCAAGCGCCATCAGTTTGTCAGTGGTTGGTGTATTGGGTGCAATGTGTCCGCTCTCGATGCGATTAAGTGTAGATGGCGCCAGCTTTAATTTACCCGCCAGGCTGCGCACCGACAGCCGCAGCCGCGTGCGCGTGGCGCGGAAGAGTTGTGCGGTATGAATGTTCCCGGGTTTCATGGCTCCGTTTAAAAAAAACATGCAACACCAGCGAATTATTTCATTTTGTGCAACACCAACGCATTTTTTGAATTGATGCAACACGGAGATGGGAGAAGTTAGATGTACAAGCTTTTGGAAATGAACCGAATTGATGATTTGAGGAGAACCACGCGATGGGAACGCGCGGCAGCTGGGGTGGGTTATTTTGATTGATTAGCTGACATTGCTTTTGGATCGATAATAGGAAGAAACGCCTTACCTAAATAAGTCCCCATAAACCGACTGTACATAATACCTCTTGTGGTAGAAACTGAAACTGAATTTAAGACTTCAACCATTTGAATTGGTAAGCTGGTTTTTCCTTCATCACCCTCTATCATGTGCCCCTTCATATTTTCTATTTCATACGCCATTCCTGTTTGGATAGAGCCAAATAGTGTTTTCATGTATTGATCCATTACTTTAATATGAATTGTCACAAAAACTTGATTTTTTTCGAGGTCAAAACCAGCATTTGATTCAATATTAAACTTAAACTCTTTCGTTTCAATTGCCTTTAACTCAGGATAGCATAATTGCGAGCTTAAGACTTCAATACTAAGAAGCTTAAAGATCATTTGCTGCTGTGAATGAGACTTTTTAGGCATTTGCTGTGACATTTCCATAATTCATAAATACTGAATTCTCCATTCCACTTAACATCCTCTTGAGTTGTAAGCTAGGTCCTTCATTTTCCATACCCGCAATGATTTCCACATGAAATGTTTCCGTTTTTCCCATATCACAGTTCACTAATGATACTCCGAGTACTTGTTCTAACTTGAAGAGTGTCTCTATAGTGAAGTTATGAGTCCCACTTAGCCATTTTGTAGCTTCGGAAGGATTGTTACTTCCCATTTCAGTGGCAAGTTCGCTTTTTGAAAGGCCTTTGGCCTTTCGGGCTTCATCGATCTTAACAGCCAATTGCATGCGCTTCTTTACTGTGGCTCTCAGCTCAGGATTAATGCGTGCTTTAACTCTCTTTAAAGCTGGACTACTATATTTCCTTGGTTTGCTCATAACACTTGTCTTAGGATGTATACTCTATTATTATCTGTCCGGTTTCACTTTCGAGTGAATAACCGTCATCTATCCATTTTAGTTCACCATTTTTTATTCTTAACATTATTTCTTGTGAAACGAACTTTACAATGTCGTTTTCGAAAGTCAATTTTGAATCTTCCTGAAGTGCGCGAATGTCTTTTGGCTTTGGTCCTCCTCCGCCCAAAATGACAGCGCAATTACCAAATCTGATGCAATAGATCCGAAGTGATTTATCAGGATCATCATAGAGCGCGCACACTCCATCACCTGGTCTGCCTTCTTTGGTTTTGAACCAATTGAGCCGAGCTCCAGCCCATTCACCAATTTCTGCGATTCGTGCATAAATATTATCGATCTCGGTCGCAAATTGTTGTTCATTCTCATCTAAGAAGATTTCAAATAGCGTTTTATTTTGCTCGCGAACCAATAGTGTATATATCGTTGCTCCTTCTCCACTTAGATCTTCTAGCTCAACGAGCTCTAATGTAAGTGTTTTAAGAGTCATGCGAATATATATATTTTACTTTTAAGTGAAACGCGAATATAAGACATCTTTCAAATACTGGAAACGGAATCTCTTCGTATACAGTTCAGTAATTCAGACACAACATCATTAGTAAGCTTACTACTACTAACTGCATCCACAAACTTGACTTCATATGTGCCGTGATCTTCAAAATAAGTTCATTTAAGCCCCTGCTATTCCTACGATACAGCTTTCATAGTACCATTTATAATTTACAACACCAACGAATTATTTCATTTTGTGCAACACCGAAGCATTTTTTGAATTGATGCAACAGCGGGATAGGAGAAATTGGATGTGCTGGCTTTTGGAAAAGTGCGCGATGGGGATTCAGGATAATAACCAAACAATCTATATTTACAATCGAGTGTTAGCAAGCAATACCTTAAAAATATCTACAAGTGTAATTTTTAGCTAATTTCATCATCGTGATTACAAAGCATATTTGCTTGAGGACTGACTGTTTTGATCAAATTGAAAAACTGATCAAACAAAATTGGCAAGAATTTGCTTCCGATGCCGCTGAAATTGTTCAAAGGCGTGTGCGACCGCATATTGATCGATTGACCACTTGCCAAACAGTACTTGTCGAGTATCCATATGTAGACAAAGTTTATCGCAATTCGTACTATCGATATTATTCATCGAAGAACAACGAATATCACCGTGATTGTATTCGAATTTCATTGTTTCGAGATGAGCTTCAACCTGATAAATTTAGGGGACAAGAAGCGGAAAGTATAGTGCCGTCTAATTATTTAGGCTTTATCATTCTACGGCCAACAAATCCTTCAGTTGTTGGGCGTAGTGCAATTTCACCTTCGGCCTTGGGCGTCAACCTTGATTTGTGTTTAGCTCCAATAGCCGCCAGTGCAGAAGGTTTAAAAGTCAGTGTAAACTCATTTCCGCATTCTTCTCAAGACACAGAAACCATCAAATGCGCTGAAACCACCATTTGGTCGCTGCTCGAATATTACAGTGCACGCTACCAAGAATACCAACCTGTGTTGCCATCGGATATCATTCAGGCTTTGTCGGCTTCTACTGCTGAGCGGCAATTACCATCAGCAGGCCTTAACATAACTCAAATTGCCTTTGCCCTAAAATCATTCGGTTTCGCACCCCGTGTTTATGCTGACGGTGAAGATTCTTTTGGCTTCCCTCTCTCCACTTCAATCTATCTAGAGAGTGGAATACCATTAGTTGCAGGATTGTTAAACTCAAACAGAACAATAGGGCACGCGATACTCATCATTGGTCGCGAACAGGTAGATGTCAATAAAATTGATAGTTTGAAACCCAGATTGACTAATGATCTATCTATTGATAGTGAATTGCAGTCTGTTTCTTTCGAGTATTTTGATTACCACCAATTGAATAGAAAATATGTTGTCAATGACGACAACTTCCCTGCATATCAAAGCATTGAGTTTGATCGACCATGCATTGACTATCCAACCTCAGAATGGAAATCTTGTCAAATCTCTCATATTGCCACTCCCTTATATCATAAAATGTATTTGGAGGCCAATGCAGCGCGCATGTATTTTGAAAGCTTCTTGTTTTTGGGTCTGCGGATTCAAGAGAAAACCAAGTCAATCATGACGCGGATATTTATGGCAAGCACCAGAAGCTATAAACACTACCTAGCAGTTGAATCTGGAATGCAGGATCCGATTAGAAATGTATTGATGGCGATAGAGATGCCGAAATTCATTTGGATATGCGAATTGGGTTCCAAGGATTTATTTAAAAATAGAAAGGTAGAAGGATTTGTAATCATTGATGCCACCGAAACCATAGTTGAAAAACAAGCACCTATATTAGCTGTGAGTTATAACGGGGCATTTAGCTTCAAACCCGAGAAGCGGGACATTCAAACTTTTGACATAAGTTTGCGCCCCTTTTCGATGTACACACAAAACTTGAAAAGCAATTAAATAGCATGAAAACAGCAAAGACATACACCGAAGAGTTAATTGAGCAACTTGGTCGATCAAAGCCGTTTTTGGATGACACCATGCGTGCGCGTATGGTTGAAATGGATGAAAAAATGCGCGAAGTACAACGCGAACAAAAGATCATTGAAAAAAACAGCTGGGAATCTGCCGCGAAAGTGGTGTTAAATTCCTAGGTCTGAAGTTCGGCCTTCTAAATGCGCACGTTTCCAGAGAAGCGCTGAAAACACACACTTTATAAAAGCAAAAGACTCGCCCTGGGATGCTGTTCTAATGGGTAGCGTGGCGAGTACTGTTGGTGCAAATGTAAGTCTATACTTACATAATATCCAAAATGAATTTTGGCGACCAACAAAATTCCAGTCATGACTTACCAAACTATGAAGCTTTTCGAACACAATAGGTTACGGTGCGCATGCCGGCTGTGCGGTATCAATATTCTCGGATTTCATGGTGTCGTTTAAAAAAATGCAACCCCAACAAATTATTTCATTTTGTGCAACACCGAAGCATTTTTTGAATTGATGCAACACGGGATTAGAGTAATTGGAGTGTGCAGACTTTCAGAAAAGAGTGCGAGGTTGAATGACCTTTTTCATCTGCTACTCATTAAATAGATCGACCTTTTGCCTTAAACCATTCCCTACTCCCCAACCAACAAGGCCAAGATGTTGCAATCGCCCAATAATTACCCCAGGAGAAGTATTGAACTTATTAGCTAGTTCAATAAACAGCTCACGAGTCCAAGTATGGTATTCTTTGACCGCATCGAGCTCCTTTTCAGACAAAAGAGCACTAGCTGCGAAGGCATTGGCTTCGTTTTCCTTTTGTTCATCTATGGGCGTGCCTTTCACGTTTTCCAAAAAGATATCTTTCTTTCCATGGAGCATAATGTGCCCCGCTTCGTGGTAAAAAGTAAACCAGAAATGATCGTCCGTTTTATATCTACCAGAAAGCTGAATCAATGGGTTGCCATGTACCCATCGCGAAGCTCCGCTCACGGGCGCCTTTGAAAGGTTTGGTACATAAACCACACCCACACCACACTCGGCACACTTTTGCTGAAGTTGCTGAGCGTAGTTTTCAGGAAACTCGTTTACCAGATGCTTGATTTCAAGCAGCGTTTCCTTAAACCTCGCCTCATTATATTCGGGCAATTCAAGCTTGGCGGCTTCAAGTTGTCCCTTGCGCAACCATGTGCTGAGCGCTTGAGGACTTTGGGTGTTTGCTAATGAAATCCTAAAGGCTACGGACACTTCCTGTGCGATATAAATCCGCTTCCATTCTTTTGGTGATGCAACACCGAAAAACCGCAACGTTTCGTCAACGAGTGTGGGTTTATCGCTTGTATTTGTAATCCAACCCAATTTTTTCATTTCCCGAATTGGAAATTCCTTGAGCCAATCTTGGCACTGCACTAAAAACTCTTCTTGGCCAATAGCGTAGAGTTCTTGTCGGAATTCTCGTTCGCGGTTTAGCCAAAATGACGCGGGTATGCCCAGGACTTTTTCTAACCTAAATGCTGAATCCGTGGTGATAATTTCCCGCCCTTTAATCAAGTCGTTTACCTTTTCTTTAGGCCTACCCAATCGTTCTGCAAGTTCGGCTTGAGACATACCAATTTCATCAATGGTTTCCTGAATGGTATCACCTGGAGGTGATAGCAACGACTTTTTCAATTCTATGTCTTGAGTACTCATGATTCGTTCGTTTTGCTTAGTGATAATCTTCTACTTCAATCACAACAATGTCGGTGACTAATTTCCAATTGAGGCCGGTGTCTTCTTTCAGAGGCAATGGGTCGTGGTCTGGCATAAAAACGAGACGGTAATTACCCGACACATTCACCGCTAATTGTCCATTTCTATCTCCTTTTAACTCGTGACAGCGTGCCGCGGGAATGGTCTGCATATCCTCTAAAGTTACCACCGCTCTGAGGTCTTTCATGCGTTGGTTTACTTTTTGAGCCCGCGCACCAAATGCTTTTGTCATTTCCCTTGGGTCAGTCAATTGTTTTTTGAGTTTGTTGGATTTGAAGCTTATTTTCAATGCAAATATAATTTCATTAACCGATCATGTTAATGTTTTTAAACATTCTATTAACAAGAGCGGTGTGAATGTTCTCGAGTTTCATGGCTCCGTTTAAAAAAAAAGTGCAACACCAACGCATTATTTCATTTTGTGCAACAGCGAAGCGTTTTTTGAATTGATGCAACAGACGGAGGCGAGTATTTCAGATGCGCGCGCTTCTGGAAAAACACTTAAGCATGATTACTTGGTAAAATTTAGAGACTTTTGATAATAAAATCATCTATGCCCAATATCACGCCACACAGAGCCGAATTTAGAACAGGATTGAGCGCTGAAGAAGAAAAACTTATCCTTCATTTCTTTGTTCTTTTTGCTCGCTTTGAGTCTGCACTGAAGCAGGTGCCAGAATTTAGAAAAGTCAATGGAAATAACAAAAAGCTCGAACCTAAGTGGACAGAATTCGCAAAGTCTATTGAAGACAAAGCGGATTATTCCATCAATCTTAAATTGAGCTACGCTATGAGAACAATATTGCAAAATCCTCCGAAAATTCAATGTTGCGAACATGGACGTGTAATCTGGAAAGAAAACAGAATAGACTCTGGGTCTGACACTAATAAAGCCTCGACTCATATACGTACAATTAGAAACAACCTTTTTCATGGAGCAAAATTCGAAGAAGGCTTTTCGGAAGCAAACACGAGAAACACTAGGCTTATTGAAATGTGTATTACAATCCTTGAATATTGGTTGACTTTGGACGCTAGAGTTAGTCATCAGTATAATAGGTTTCGTTAATGCCTTTAATTGGTTAGTCCGATTAAATAGTTTCGAATTTTGTTTTGATAAGAAATGTAAATAGGTCGAACTTCTTACAGCATACTTAATTATATATAAGGCTATAAATGATATTTTATAGATTTAAATCTCTTGGAGATATTAATATACACACAGTTCTGGAAAAGCACGCCTAGTTGCATTATTGTCAATGCAATGATAAAATGGCACAATTGATCTATTTAATGCAAGTGCCTTAATTATTAAATTTTAAACTAGGAAAGGACTTAATACCTAATTTTATTTATTGAGACTAGAAAATTAAACCTATTACTATGACACATAAACTACCTATAATTATCATACTTGCTATCGTCACTTTGGCTTTATCTGCATGTAAAAAGAAAGAAGTGAGCGCAGCTTTCGATGTAAATCAATCTAGAACTACTGATATAGACTTCAAGTTCGAGTTTTCTAATTTATCAGAAAATACTACAATTTACGAATGGGATTTTGGAGATGGCACCACATCAAGTGTAATCAATCCTAAACACACTTACACCGAGAAGGGTGCATATATTGTTCAGCTAACATCAGCCAATGAAGATGGTGATTTTGATGTGTTTGAGTATCCTATAATTATTGGAGATTGGTTTATGACCTTTTTTGATATTGACTATAGTGAATTCGTTCCTAGCAATATTGAAGTTGAATCAGATGGCCCATTTAGCTGCGATGGTCTCGATGAGAGTGAATTAATAGGATTTTTATTTGCTGGTGGAAATTGGCCTCTTAGCTCCCTGCCTTACTCAGGAAAAGTGTTCTATGGTTCCACGTTAGGAGAGAGTGTGGGTGCAAGCTTTAATGATTGTGTAAGGAATGTTGATATATCCTCGAGAGCGGTATTTTTTAGAAGTACAGGTTTATTAGGCGTTAATGGTCAAAGTATATCCGTTCCACCATTATCCGGGACTATATTCCTGAGTGATATTTTTGATGAAAACATTTCACATAATTGCAATTTTGATGCTATTCCTGTGACTAATGATGGTATTATCGTTGATGGCGATGAAGGATTTGTGAAAGTCAACTTTACACTGGAAGTGTTGTAATTTAAAACATATCACTTTGTTAATGAGTAATATATGTAATTGTCATGCTATAGATTTCAAGCTTGACCGTAGATGCTATGAGTGAAGCTTGTTCAAGCTTTAATTTACTCAACAAGCGCAGCCGAATGTGCAAAAAGCTCAAGAGTTTTGCGGTATGAATGTTCTCGAGTTTCATGGCTCCGTTTTAAAAAAGTGCAACACCAACGAATTATTTCATTTTGTGCAACACCGAAGCATTTTTTGAATTGATGCAACAGCGGGATAGGAGTAATTAGATGTGCGCGGTTTTGGAAAAGCGAAAGAGAAACTTTATACTCTAACTTCAACCTCATTATGTATCCTGATCTCTTCGTATATCTCAATGTCTAGATTCAATGCCTCGAAACTTACCGCAATAGAATAAGGTATTTCGTTTCTCAAGTCTTTATCCCAACCTTTATGTCCAACCACAGCCAAACAAAAACTTTCTGAAAGTGCGTGAGACTTGAGAATAGCCCAGTCTTTTTGAGAAGCACTGTGATTTAATCTAACTTCTGGAATACCTGAGTTTTTCCTCTGTTGAATGACCCAAGGAATTGATTGGGTATCACTTGTTGCTTCTTCATTTGTCTCAAATTCACTATCTAAACTGATTTCATCTAGCATCCTTTCACGGAAAACATCATGGCCTTCTCCAAGCTTTGAAGAATGCCAATCCAACCAGCCTGACATGTATGAGCGAAACCCTGCTCTTGTTCGCCTAGGTTCAGCTTTGAAAACGAGAGTGACTTCTATTAATATGTCAAATCTGTCGCCTTGCCTTCTTAAACTTTTTGGTATCTGAACCTCATATATGTCGGCTTTTTTAGGGGCTAAAGAACCAGAGTTTACAAGAGTAACTCTCCAATCATTATTTCCGGTTGCTCGCTCTAAGTTGGGCAAACCATAACCATACAATCGCAAGAAATTTAGTCTAGGTACATTGTCTTTGAATATACGGTCTGGCCATCTTGCTGATTGAATTATTAGAGTTTTGTAGAGCAACGTAGATTCTTCTGGGAAAAGCCGTTGAAGTTCAGCGGCAATGCTTGCAACTTTAGGTGCTGCAAAGGAGGTTCCTATTCCATCTTTCGCTTTTGAAGGCCCTCCATGCAGAGTAGAGCGAACAAGGTCAATTGATGTGTTTGGTCTCTGGGATAAATTGCGATAATCAGCTTTTTCGTAGATCCAATCTCCTCCAAATTCTACTACCTCAGGCTTAATAGTCCCCCAAATTCCTAATCCAGTTCGGCTAAATGACGATGGGAAGCCATTCTTTCCAAAAGAACAAACATCATCATCTTCAAATTCATCATGACAAATAGAGCCTACACTTAAAGAAAGTTGGCTATGTGCTGGATCGGCAATTCTGCTAGGATACTCAAGAAGATATTCCGGATAATTTTTCCCGCTTTCTAAGTAGTCTATAATTCCTGGAGGCATCCCTACTTTTGATCTAAGACTCTCAATATTCCCAGCTGCTAAAATGAAAAGGACGTCATTTTCCCATGTTCGTCTATCAATAGATTCGGCCCATTTTGACATATGCGGTTGTCTGTAGCCTTTTTTTGAAGCAATGGACATATTAAAAATTCTGGTACCATAAGTCTCATGGAAATCCTGTACAATTTCCTTAACAAGCTCAGCTGGAAATAACTTTCGATCAAGTTTATTCTCTGAATCTAGTACCCGCGCGTTTTGAATCCATGCAGCAAGCCTAACGGTTCCTTGATCAGGAATTTCTTTAGGATACAAAACTGCTCCACTTACTCGGGTTCCATGACCACCTCTTAAAACTTGATCACTGGTCACCGTTGCTTCAACAGGCACATATGATAGTGAATGGGCACTTTTGATAGAGGGTGCAATTAATCTGTGATTTTCCTGAATACCACTATCTATAACACACACGGTGGCAGCATCCTCATCTGGCTCTTGTATTTCCAATTCAAAGCCATCATCGTTTAATTCTCCTTCGCTTAGCTCTTGTTTCAGGTCATCATATTCATCTACCTCGAAAACGTAAGGATAATTAAGAACAAAGTCTTTTAATCCTTTACCTGAAATGCTTAATCTACAAGAAAAACTATCGGCAGAGTTGACGTAACCGCTTGGAGGAATACCATTATAAGCTAGGACAAAGTTTTCAATTTCATTTTGTCGCTTCATTGCAGTTTCATCCCACAAAATGTCGGCTTCACGCTTCTTTGCTTCCCACTTTTTAATTCGATTTAATCGTTTCTTCTCGGATTCCCCTTCTTTCTCTGGTGGAAAATCAGAGATGTGTATAAAACATGCAATGGCTACATCTAAAGTAATTAGTTCAGAGTCCTCAATTGAATCCCACTTTTTCAAAAGCGGCTTCGACAGTATGCGATCTATTCTCCAGTTTTTACCAGTAACAATATCCCATAACTGTGCTGTGTTTTTTTGTCCTTGTTCATTAATGAACTTCTGAATCTTTTCTTGAAGAGTCTTTAGCTCAATATCTGCGGAAGCTCCAATCAGAAATCCATCCTCCTCCTCAGAAATAATTTCTATACCAAAACCCCTTAATTGTTCAGGTTGAAATACATTCGGGTCAATTTGTAAGAATAAAGGAATTGCATCAGGAATGTCAGGCATTCCAGTTTCAATTCGATTAGCTATTTCCGAACTCCAATCATCCTTAAGCTGAGATACGCGCTGACTCAGAAACCCACCATGTTGTGCCCTGTTTTCCTCATTCTGTACTGTGCGAATACCTTTTGGTATAATTACACGTCTGCCATCTTTTCCATAGGGCGATCTATAATCACCTTGAATAGTAAGCTTAAATGGAAGATGCTCAAATGCCATATCTTAGCTCCTATCAGAATGTCTTGCAACCTCCTCAAGTGCGATTTCAAGATGTTTGGAGCTTACTTTATCACAATTATCAATTACCGAGATTTTAGCTGCATTTTCTGCTACCCTGACAACTTGAGCAGCCGAGAACCCTTCCATTTTTTCAACGTAGTGGCTTAGTTTTATTACCTGCTCTAGCTGAACCGCTGATAATGTCATTTCCAATAGTTCATGTATTTCGCGGCTTTCAGGCTTAGGAATTTCTAATACTTCATCAAACCGTCTAAACACGGCTTTGTCTAAGGAAGTTTCCAGATTGGTAGTAGCAACAACCAGCCCAGGGGCGCTATATTCTTCTAACAGAAAAAGCACCATGTTCACCAAACGGTGCATTTCTCCAACATCCTGTCCATAATTCCTGGATTTCGCGATAATATCAAACTCATCTAATAGGAGTACACACGGAAAGTTCACAATGCTGTCGAACAATTTTTTCAAATTGCTAAGTGATTGCCCTAAATAAGAAGATATCACAGCTTCGAACCTTACCTTATAAAAAGGCAGCCCGATATTCCATGCTAATCGCTCTGCTCCCATGCTTTTTCCGCATCCAGGGGCACCGTACAAGAGTATCTTTTGTCTAGGCTTTAAACCATGGTGAGCCAACCTGTCACGAGCAACAAATTCTTTCTCAATACGGGAAAACTTTGCCTCAATTTCGTCTGACAATACCATATGGTGTCTTAATTCCTCTCTAGGAATTTGAACAGCTAACGGTAATTCTTGACGTCCACTGACCTTATTTGAGGCACCGAAAATATCCTTAAGCTCTGAGTTCAGTTTTTCAGAAGTTCGTACATTTTGATCTAGAATTGCCCGGAGTTGCTTGGATAAAAGGTGATGTCCTTTCTTATCCTCATCTTGAGCAATTTCGTATGCAATTTTGACCAAATCATCCTCTGATCGACCATCAATGCTGCGAAATAATCTTTTAAGAGTCTCCTTATTCACTTGGCTTAATTTTCATTTTTCTAAACTATTACAATTCTCCCTTTTAACAGCACTCAAAGGTCGGCTTTTTCAACATCTATTTGTGTCCTCAAATTAAGTCTAAAAGGTGCTTCCATTTTGTGGATTTGTTCCAATCTATCCGATTCTCCATTAAAAGAGTTGGTGTGAAGAATAATTGGTCGATAATGTTCAACAATTCATTGGAATATTTCAATCCACCACAATGCTCAGGTTCAGTAGCAATTGTGAATCCCTGCATTCTATCAAGTATCCAACTCATAAACTTTGATTTTGGGTCTAGCATCTTTTGAATTTCTTCAGGGCCGTAGTATGAGAAGTCTGAAGCATTTCCATTAAGCGGTCCATCTTTCACGAAGTAATCTAAATCAATATCGAAATAGAGTTCATTTTCATCGAGCACTATAATGGCGTCAGAGGCATCCTCAAATGATCTGAATTTTCTTATACGGTGATTGGCTCCATAAAAATCAATGATTTCCTCGTCTTCCCAACCATTTAAACCCATTGCTTGTTTGCATATGACATATACATCAGAAATAAGATTGAGCTTGGCGGCAGCGACAACGTGGTCATCATTTGATGGGTTCAACTTCATCAGGGTAAACTGCACGGCTAATGACACGTCAGTAATGTCTGAATTGCTAAATTCGTGCAGAGCATCTTCATTTGGATGGCAGAGGTCCTGGTGCCAGTCAATCGTAATGAGTATCGGTTGTTTCTTTCTCTTTTTCGCTTTCTTTAGCTCTAAGATTCGCTTATTATTCCACTGAAGCCAGTAATAGAAAGCCGTACGATGCTCCTGAAAAACAGCAGCTCGTATAGTCCTGTTGGTTCCATCTGGATGTGAAAGAATACACTGAGCGGTATTCGGAAATGTCATTTCTGGATAAGGATTTTGGAACTTCATAGTACAAAATTCAACCTAGGGAGCATAATCTATTTACGTTGCTAAAATTTATTCTTGGCGCAGAAATATCAACCTTGTTTCACAATCCTTATCTCCCCCTCCTTTGGCCCATAAAGCTCGTAAACCATCCTATCAATCTCTCGATCCGTTTTATCAATCTCAGCTTTGAAGATTTCGGTTTTGGAGCCAGCGGAAGTAATCCAACACCATTTGTGCCTATTGATCTTGAATTTGAGACCGTTTAATTCTCCTAGCCAAATCTGGACTGACACGTTTGAGGGTCTCGGTCAACGTTGATGGAAACCAAGCTGCGCAGAATGGAGAAATATATATTTCTTGTATCAATTGGTAAGTGTCAACTTTTACTCTCATGCCATTTGTATATCGTGCAAAGAATTTACGACCCGAATCTCTTTCCTCTTCAAATGATGTGGCATCAAACTGGTTTTTCAGTGCGATTCTCACCTCATTCTCATAGGCGTAGTAAGGCCCCTTCCTAAAAATGACGTTATTTTGATTAATACTACCCAACAAATCATGTGAATAATAAACTTCACGCACAATGAATTCATCATCATCTATTATAGAACTTTTCAAGTGACTCACCGTGCATCGAATGGCAACACCATTCCTAGAACCGTCAAGGTAAATCTTCCATAATGCATAGGACTCCTGAGTATCTTGATTCCAACAATTTACTAGAGTGTAGTCTCGAAATTCATCAACCCTGCGTTCCTCTTGGAGAATAAAGCTATCGATTTCTTTCTGTGAGACATGATCTTTATTACTGAGCCTTTTCCGCTCACGAGCTATCGCTAGCGTGGGAATTCTACCCTCATATAGATCAGTTAATTTTGATAAGTTACAAAAGAAAAGATGTTGTGACGTTACTAAGTCCATGAATTTAGTGAAGTCCATGTATCTCCAAATCTTTTTATTCCCATGCGGTTCTTGAATAGTCAATTGATCCATACTACTAAATTTACGAGCCATCTTTGTTGAATTTAAAGCTCTTCGTCAGGCTCACTTTATTCATTTTTATCATCATCATTACTTCATTGATTCTTCGACTACTCATACTTATCCGCTTGTTCAACAATCCTTATCTCCTCCTCCGTAAGATCGTACAACTCATAAACCAGCCGATCAATCTCCCCATCCGTTTTATCAATCTCCGCTTTGAGGCTTTGGGCTTTTTGTTTTTGCTCGTTGAAGTAGGCCATCCATTCGGCTTCTTCGCTTAGGCTGAGCGCAACCTTGGCTTTTTTCAATTCGGCTAAGAAGGTTTTGAAGTCCAACTCGTGCCAGTTTTGAAGCTTGGTGGTGGGTTTTTCAAGGTTGAATTTGGATTGGAGTAATGAGATTAAACTCATAACAATTTTTGAATTTTCTTTTGTAATCGATAATCGAGATTCTCCAAGTTTTCCCAAAAGGGAAGTTTTTTCAGGAGTAGATTTGACGATCGGAAAATCCTTAAAATGTTGAAGTTTTACTTTTGGGAACAGATCATCAAACTCTGAGTATTTTAACCTAAAATAGTATGACATTAATTCGGAGTTCAAAATGCATAATACCGCTTTAGGATTAAACTGGCTTTGAGAATTGAACTTAGCGATAAAAACTGATTGATCGGTAATAAATTCACCATCTAAATATGTTGCAACCAATCGTTTCGCAGGAATTTGTCTAAGTACTATCCTTGGGCCATTAAAATATTTCGATTCCCTTGGTTCAGCAAGCCATTTACCATAGCTTATAAAGCTATTGTCATTCCAATTAAGTAAATAAGGCGAAAGATTTTTTCCACGGAGATATGGAACGAAGGTTTCATCTTTTTTATTTGCAGATTGATATGGGTCTTCAGCAATCAATTCCTTCGTATGTCCAACCCTCTTGTGATATACACCGACTCCTCGGGCTATTTCTGTAATGGAACTAAGCGTAACTGAATTTACTTCAAGTTTATCCAAAATTCTTGTTGAGTCCTTGTCCAAGTGCACATTCATAACTGAACCTTTAGAATTAAGCCATTGGTTTTTATCGGCTTCCCCAGAAAAAATGAATTCTGAATTCACACATTGAATTAAACGAACTGCACCAAGAACTGATTTCTTCGTGTATGTGACTATAACAGTGTCAACATTGGCACTTTCAAAAATTCCAGATGCCATCGTGACGATTTCATATATGGATGAATTTGTTAGGAGGTACTTTCTAACAGGTGCTAAAAAGAGATTGTTAAGCCAACTGTTTGGAACTATAAACGAAGTAAGACCATCTAACTTTTGTATCGAAAGCCCTCTCTCCATAAATAGCATATATAAGTCAATTTGGTAAGCAGCAGTGTTGTATTGATGCGTTAAAAATTCTTTAGTCTTATCATCAAAATTTTCGCCCTTACTACTCACATAAGGCGGATTCCCAATCACCGCATCAAAGCCCTGTCCTGAGCGAGCCGAACGGGCGCCACTCTTAAAAACCTGTGGGAAGGCCTGCTGCCAGTCAAAAGCCTTATCGCCCGCCACTTCGGGGTCGTCAATCAATGAGTTGCCGCATTTGATGTTGTTGCTGAGCGTGGTGAGCTTGCGGCCTTTTTGTGCTGTGCGCAACCACAGCGACAGCTTGGCTATTTCTACACTCTCTTCGTTGATGTCCACCCCAAAGAGGTTTTTCTCCAATATGTGGTTTTCCACTCCCGGAAATTGGAAGTCGTGGCCCAGCAGTTGCGATTCCAACTCGTCAATGTAGGCGTGTTCATGCATCAAAAACTCCAGCGCCTGGTTTAGGAAAGCTCCGCTTCCGCACGCGGGGTCGCAAATGGTGAGCTCGAGCAGCCATTGGCGGTAGGCTTGCAACTGTGTATCGAGGGCTTTTATCGTGTCTTTCTTCCTTTTTCTGCGGCCTTTGGCGTATTCTT
>JBBDRU010000168.1:0-6387 GCA_040905305.1 Salibacteraceae bacterium
TGAGGTACAAAATGTACGTCTTTGGACTCGATTAAGACTATATCATAAACTATGAATAAACATATTTTAACCCTTTTCATTGCGGCCTCGGCTGTGATAAGCAGTATACAAGCTCAAAGAGCAGTTTGTCCTCAAGACACCATCAAATATATAATCTCTGCGAAAGCCACCAATTTTGACACTTTAGAAATAAATCCAACGACTACCAGTGCCGTGTATCAATATTTTGAAGCCCCGCAAGACATCACGGTAGATGGAGTAAGGTTTTATGGTTACCTCAATGATACCACTTCGACAGGAGATTCTTCTATTTATATAACTGTGGAAATAAGGAACGTAAATCAGGACAGTATTCCAGGAAACACGCTTTATGCGACAGACAGTATTCTCATTTCAATTCCTGATTCAACTACCGGCTCATTCAATCAATATGCTCATGTCGTAACTTGGAACCCGGTGATTGTGAATGGCCCCTATGCTGTAATTATTAAAACCAACATTAACAACCCGAATTACAAACTATTTCACACGAATTTGCCTTCATCTGGCAATGGTGATGGCGATGGGGAATGGTTAAGTGGTGCTTTTCAGGGAGCGGGTTGGGTAAGATCATATATCTACAACCCTACTGGCGTGCCGTTTGACGCAGATTTTTTCTTTGAACCCATAGTTCGGTATGATCTTGATGCAAGTTTTATCAATGACCCAGAATGCCTATTTGATGAGTTAGGAGACACCGTGCAGTTTATTAATGATGGATCTGCGATTGTTGACAGCAAAATGTACAACCGTTATGCAGCGTTTAATTTTCCCGATGGTCAGACATGGAATTTTGGTGATGGGTCTCCGGTAGTTCCGATTATCAACCCAGCCCATTTTTACCCAACCAATGGTCCTTTTGCTGCCACCTTAACAGCCAAAATCTTAAGCTGGACTCAGCAAGTATGTCAAGACAATGTAACCCAGATCATTAAGGAAAAGCCCGCTCAAGACTTCAGTTATTCAACAAACAATTTGGACGTAGATTTCACAAATAAAACCTTCGGGTTATTTACAAACATCAGTTGGAACTTTGGCGATGGAAATACCAGTTTAAGTGAAAATCCAAAGCACAAATATTCAAAACCAGGCACTTACTGGGTTTGTCAGTCAATGATGACCTCTTGTGGTGAGATTACAGAATGTAGGAACGTAGCGGTAGCAACAAATACTTCACTAAATTGCGGAAAGGATAGTGTTCGATATACTTCAGCTCGGAGCACAGATACGCGAACTATAACTCTCAGAAACCCATCAAGCGGTCAAAAATTGCTGGGTGTAGGTCAACGCTTTCCTGTGCATCAATCAATGATTGTTCATGGATTCACGTTTTATGCAAACCACTCAGGGTTGTTTAGGGATAGTTATGAAGTTCAATGTAAAATTTGGAGAAGAGCGGGGAATAACCTTCCAGATACCGCAATTGGCGCCCTAGCTGAATCAAAGGTGCGTATTAATAAATTTGATGTGGATACTAATTATAGCGATACATTGAGGTATACGGCAATTTTTGACAAACCTGTGAACTTGGTCACTGGCGAAGATTTTATCCTAACAATTGAGTATGACAGTACGGTTCAGGTATACATTAGCACAAACGATTGGGCTGAAGGAGACGGAGACCAGGATTTATTAGCGGTAGGGAAAATAAATGACTCTACCTGGGTAACACCCGCCTCAGTTGCTGCATTTAATGTGAATGGGCAAGCATTTGATGCTGATGTAATCATTGAACCACTCATCGAATACAACCTAGATGCTAATTTTGAATGGCCATTTGAATGTATGAGTTTTGATGCTAACGGAAATGCCGATGTTACTTTTACAGATCTATCGTCACGAATTGTGCGAAGTGAAGTATATAATACCAAAGCTTATTTTGGGTCTAATGTTGAGGCGTTTGAATGGGATTTTGGCGATAGCACGGGAATCAGCAACCAGATAAATGCGATTCATTTGTTTGAGGCTCCAGGGCCCTTTAATGTTAGTTTAACCGTCTTAATGGAAGGTTGGACAAACGATTGCCAGAGTACTCAGGTACTGAATATGCCCGTTCCTCCCACTGGTGGGTTTGATTATGAGCAAGTGACATCAGAAGTGAAGTTTGAAGATTTATCGCATAATGCTGATGAATATTGGTGGACATTCTCTGACTCTACCTATAGCTCCCTTAGTGATCCAACACATTACTTCACCCGAGTTGGTGAGTTTGAAGTATGCCAGTATGTCTCTAATGTTTGTGGTTCTGATACAACTTGTGAAATAATCACTATTAATGTTGTTGGAATTCCTGATGAATTCATTTCAGATTTGAAGGTCTATCCTAATCCAGCTATTGATCATTTACAGATTGAAGCTGACTTAAGCGAAATGAGGAAATTGAGTATCGAAATTCAGGATATGAGCGGAAGAGTTGTAAAGCGTTTTGAGACTAAAGAGGCGAGGGTAACCTCTAATATATATGTAGGTGATCTCGCAAGAGGCTCATACATTTTGAAGTTAACAGCTGGAGATTACACCGGCACACGAAAAATTGTATTGAACAGATAAAATATTTTCCATCCAGACAGCTATAGTAAAAAGCGCCAACTCACTTGAGTTGGCGCTTTTTATAAATCTAGTTTCTGCTAACACAATTCATTAAGTCACAACATGGTAATACAGGATCACCCCATGATTTTGTGCAAACTATTGAGGTAGATTTGGCTTAAGAACTCTATCTTACCATATGATTTGCCATTCACTTTGATTTCATTACTTCCAGTTTTGCCAAGAAAATGACGGGTTACTTCAAGTCTATCCAATAGCTTTTCAAGATTATCACGATGCGTATCCTCAACGGCAACTACAACCCTTGACTGTGCTTCTCCGAATAATAAACCATCTAGTCTTTCATTGCTCTGAATTTGAATGTCCATTCCAATTTTATTCGGTAAAGACATTTCAAACAAAGCGGTAAATAAACCACCTTCTGATACATCATGCGCAGCGTGCACAAAGCCTTCTTTGATAGCGAGAGCCACAGCCTTTTGAATACTCACCTCAACGGACAGGTCAAATTTAGGAGAAGGAGAAAGCTCAATGTTGTGCCAGTTGATCAAATACTGAGAGCTTGAAACATCATCAGAATGATCGCCTACAAGGATCAAGTTGAGACCAGATTCTTCAAAGCACAAGGGAGTAATCGTTTTCTTATCATTAATCAAACCGATCATACCGATCGTAGGTGTTGGTAAAACAGGTACCGTTTTTCCCTCTATGGTAGATTGATTATAGAAACTTACATTTCCACCTGTAACAGGAGTTTTAAAGGCTTTACAAGCCTTTGTCATCCCTTTTATTGCGCCTACAAATTGCCAGTAGGCTTCTGGATTATATGGGTTTCCAAAATTAAGGCAGTTGGTAATAGCTGCTGGCTGCGCCCCTGAGCATACAAGGTTTCTGGCTGCTTCGGCAACCGCTATTGCGCAGCCCTCTTCAGGGTCTGCAAATACGTAACGAGCATTGCAATCAACCGTGACTGCCAAAGCCTTTTCCGTGTCTTTAATGTTTACTATACCTGCATCAGAGGGACGGTTTGTAGACATATTAACAGTTCCGACCATTGAGTCGTATTGTTCGATCACCCATCTTTTTGACGCAATGTTTACATGACCCAATAGGAATTCGGCCACTTTTACCAAATCATCGGGCACACTCACCGAAGAGGGGTTGAATGATTTTGATTTCGCATAATATTCAGGCTCTTTGTACTCCCTTTCATAAACAGGTGCGCCACCTCCAAGAACCAAAGAGTCGGAAGGCATTTCAGCTACCAACTCATCATTCATAAAATAACGAAGATTGGGTCCCTGAGTTACTTCTCCGATCTGAACACAATTAAGATCCCACTTCTCAAAAATGTCCAATACCTCTTGCTCCCTTCCTTTCTTAACCACAACAAGCATTCTTTCTTGCGACTCGCTTAGCAAAATCTCAAAAGGCAACATATTCTCTTGACGAGTTGGCACCCTATCAAGATAAATATCCATTGCACACCCTCCTTTTGCGCTCATTTCGGATGATGAGCAAGAAATTCCTGCAGCTCCCATATCCTGCATTCCAACTATACAATCTGTTTCTGTTAGTTCCAGAGAAGCTTCAAGTAACAGTTTTTCTTGGAAAGGATCACCCACCTGCACCGATGGTAGGTCATCTGCGCTATCATCCGAAAGATCTCCAGAGGCGAAAGTGGCACCGTGAATTCCATCCTTTCCTGTACTGGAACCAACAATAAAAACAGGATTACCAACACCTTCAGCAATGGCTGAAATGGTTTTATCTGTTTTAACTATTCCTACGGACATAGCGTTTACAAGAGGGTTTTGATTATATGATTTATCAAAGTAAACCTCTCCACCCAAAACCGGAATACCAAAGCTGTTTCCGTAATCTCCGATACCTTTTACCACTCCTTTCAACAACCATTTTGTACGCTCGCTTGACGGATCGCCAAAACGGAGGCTATTCAATTGGGCAATAGGTCTAGCTCCCATGGTAAAAATATCTCTATTGATTCCGCCAACTCCTGTTGCAGCTCCCTGGTAAGGTTCAATTGCGCTCGGATGGTTGTGAGACTCAATTTTAAAGGCGCACGCTAACCCATCTCCAATATCCACCAAACCAGCGTTTTCTTCGCCAGCTTCGGCAAGAATTGCAGGACCTTCTTTAGGTAATGTTTTTAACCACTTTATGCTGTTTTTGTAAGAACAATGTTCAGACCACATGACAGAATAGACAGATAGTTCTGTGAAATTTGGCGTTCTGCCTAAAAACTCAACTATTTTATCATATTCCTCTGGAAGCAATCCTAATTTCTCAGCTGTTTCTATCGGGTTATATTCTGCAGTTTCGCTCATTTTAAAAATTTGAGAGGCAAAATTAGCTTTTCAACCTCGCTTAGTCATCTTCATTCTTGATTTGTTATTAAGAAGATTTACTTTGAAGTGTGAAAATTGAAGGAGTCATATACAGTATTCTGTTTGCGATACTTGGTTTGTTCATCATATCGAGGATTTGGAAAACTCATAAAACATTCGTTTTAGTTGGGGCATTCAGCATAAAGATGGTTGGAGCTTATGTTCTTACCGCTCTGTTCACATATTATTATACGGATCAATCAACATCCGACATTTGGCGTTTTTTTAATGATGGATTGATTTTAAAAGAAGTATTCTTTAACAACCCTAGCGACTTTTTCAGGATATTATTCAATCTTGATTACGACTCAGTTTTATTCAGAGAAATCTATTTCGACAAAATGAATTCATGGAATAAACCCTTTGAATCCAGTTTTTATAATGACAATCATATTATGATCAAAATCAATGCTTTGATTGCATTGTTCAGTTTTGGTTTTGTAGAAGTACATTCAGTCGTTTTTAGCATTCTTGGTTTCGTTGGTTTGCTATTGCTGATTGATAGTCTGATTCCTATTCAGTATAGGTCTTCCGCCTTGATACTAACGTGTTTTTACCCATCATGGCTCATCTGGATTTCTGGTGGTCTCAAAGAAACTCTACTAATTTTTGGAGCAGGTTTATTCATATCAGGCATCTGGCGTTTCGAGAAAAAAAACCCGTTGATTTCTATCATCAAAATGAGCGTTGGTGGATTAACACTTATATCTGTAAAAATCTACTTTGTAGCTTTTCTGATTCCTGCACTTTTAGCCTACCAAATAGGTAGGCAATTCAAGTATTCTGCATTGACAATGATTTGTAGCTGGCTTTTATTGGTTTCATGTTGTTTTATGATATTTTCCACCCTAGTAGGCAATCCGGCAATTTACATTGCCAGTAAGCAACAAGAGTTTATAACGCATACACAATTTACTAATCCGGGCAGCGGCTTTTCTATGAAGCCAATAGAACCTGAATTAACATCACTGGTCAAGCAAGCACCTATCGCGCTGATGAACACCATATTAAAACCTTTTCCTTGGGCGGTCAGTGTATCACCCGAGTGGTTAATGGTACTAGAAAACCTGTATCTATTTTTCTTAATGTTATTGAGTGCTTACGGTATCAGAAAGTATCCAATAAATTACGCATGGCCGCTTTGGCTTTTGTTTTTGATCGTTCCATTTTTAATTCTCACGGGAACCGTAACACCTGTTTTCGGGGCAATCATGAGGTATCGGTCACCAGTAATCTTGATTTTCATGATTTCTATCACTCCATTTATTCACCCTCTCATCAAAAAATATTTCAAATGAAAAAAGCCCTCTTGGCCATATTGACACTTCTGGCTCTTTTGATGCAAGCATGTATCCATCAAGAGAATGTTGACATGATCATACACAATGCT
>JBBDRU010000169.1:0-1078 GCA_040905305.1 Salibacteraceae bacterium
AACCGGGACAGTCGGTGCTGAATGAGATTGTAATTCAGCCCGAGTCGCATCAGATGGTGTAGCAAAGGGCAAAGGGCCGACGTGAGAGACAAAACTCAACACTCAACACTAAAAACTTATAACTACACCATAGGACACTTCTCAACAGCCGTTTTATAACTTCGTTTCAGGATATCAAGACCTTCATCAATATGCTCTTTTTGAGTGGTTAACGGTGGCCTGAACCGGATGCTTTTTGTGCCGCAACCCAAGATCATCAAGTGATTTTTCATGCACTCTTTTCGAAGTTCATCACGTGCATGAGTGCCGGGAAGGTCGATCGCGCAAAAAAGTCCTTTTCCACGTGGATTGGAAATAAACTCATTTTCATCAGCGAGCCGTTGAAGCTTGTTCTGCAGGTAATCACCAACCATCTTCACATTATCCAGCAGATGATCCTCTTCGATCACTTCAAGAATCCGCTGAAACCGAACCATATCAACCAGGTTGCCGCCCCAGGTAGAATTGATTCGCGAAGATACTTTAAAACAGTTGGTTTCAATTTCATCCACCTTTTTGCCGGCTAAAATACCGCAAACCTGCGCCTTTTTTCCGAAAGCGATGATATCCGGTTCCACATAATATTCATGTGCCCAAAATTTCCCGGTCAGGCATACTCCGGTTTGTACTTCATCATAGATAAAGAGAGCATCAAACTCCATAGTCAGATCTTTAAGTGCCTGATGGAATTCTTTTCTGAAATGATTATCCCCACCTTCACCCTGGATCGGTTCCAGAATGATGCAGGCAATATCATCTTTATAGGTTTCAAAATATTGCCGGGCCTGCGCGATGGCTTGTTCCTCTTCCAGAGCCACTTTTTGAGTGTTCTCTTCATTTAAAGGAAACTGAATAGCAGGACTATGAATTCTTGGCCAATCAAACTTAGGAAAATATTTAATTTTATTAGGCTCTGTATTTGTCAGAGAAAGGGTATAGCCACTGCGTCCGTGAAAGGCTTTATCCAGATGCAAAACCTTATGACCCTTTTCGGTGCGATACCCCTTCTTAAAATTCTTTTGAACTTTCCAGTCAAAGG
>JBBDRU010000170.1:0-6333 GCA_040905305.1 Salibacteraceae bacterium
TATCTTTTGCATTTTTATCATCTACAGCCCGTACCCAAAAATAGATATCAACAGTGTCGCTGACTGCATTAATAGAGAAAAGAAAGGTGCTATCCAGCCGTGTCGTATAATGCCAGGTTTCTTGATCAAAACTCAATTCATAACCTTCCACGATTCCGTCAGGATCAGAGCCCCACCATCGCAAAGTGATCAGACTGTTGAGCCTGTTTTCACCGCTTAGATTTATGGCTTGAACTGTGGTGTGGGTTTCTGGGGCCTGGTTATCCAGCAACTCTCCTTTCTTGCATCCGAAGATGATCAGAAGAAAGCAAAAAGCCAGTTCCATTAAGGCGCGCTTGAGAAGCTTATAGTAATGGCACATTGGTAAAACTGACTTTTGCTTAGTTTTTAATGAAGCTTAAATGAGTTAATTTTTAACGATTGGCATTACATCCACCAATTGACCATCAACAGACTTAACCTGAATAAAGTAGTTTCCGGCTTCTAAATTCCCAAGCTGAATGGTTTCAGTAGCTCGTCCGGTTATCCTTTTAAATACTTCACGACCTTGTAAGTCATAAACAGAAATACTGTAAACTTCATTTTTTGAAAAGCTGGTTTTGATCGTTACCATATCATCACTAGGGTTTGGATAAACGGTAGATTTAAGCGGCTTGATTTTTTCAACACCAACTGTAACACACGTTTCTGAAGTATCAACAGTTATGACGTTGTTTATTTCAACAGTATCAGCCGCACCATCAACGGAATTGCTTGCTATTAAACTAACCGAAAAGGAACCTCCAACAGTGTAAACTTTCATGGGGTTTTCATCCATCGAAGAACTGCCATCGCCAAAGTTCCATTCAAAATCATCAGCGATGATGGATGATTTATTGAAAAACTGAATGGTGTCATTTACACAAACGGTTGATGCCGCTGCTTCAAAAAGAGCAGTCACATTCGCTCCGCCATAACCTATGATATCGTTGTTGTTTCTGGGAAGCAACTTCATGTTGCCAAAACTGTAATATAAAATCCCGGTGATGGATTCAAGGTTGTGGCTATAATCTACTACAAATGGATCGACATTCATTATTCCGTTGGTTGTTGCCCAAATCGAGTCGTTTACAAAAGAGACATACAATGAACTGTATCCGCCTTCTCTTCCGGCCAACACTCTTATACCAGAGCTTGGATTGAATTCATCGGTTCCTACTCTGTATTCACCGTAGTTATTGCTGGTTACCGCATCTGCGTTTTGCTCAACTACAAACAGCCGCTCTCCGGATGTGGGGTTTTCAAATTCAACCAACATGCCTTCATATTGCTCTTGACTTGCATTATATAAGCTGAAAGAATCGGGGTTTAAAACGACAGGGTCGATGTTGCCAGTTCCAGTAATGTTAACTGATGCGATGTTATTCAAGGCAGTCATTCCGAAGCTTTCTGATACCACTCCCTCTACCTCAACTTTGTCTCCGCGCTCCAATTGGCTGATCGTTGATCCCTGTTGAAGCCATATTCCGGCATAGTTTAACTGATTTTCCTGCTGGATGTAAACATAACCCAAGTCACCGTCTCCGCTGCTATTAATGCTGGCCGTAACCACGCCTTCTACACTAACGGTCTGGTCAATATAAGGGCTTACTCCATTGTTGTAGGGTGTGTATTGTACATCAAAAATGGTTAGGCCATTGTTTCGCACTCTATACAAATAGGTGTTTTGACTGGGGTCGCTATTTGGCAGCGTGGTTACCAGTCCGCTGTCATCGGTTGCTGTGATATACCAACCAACCAATGTGCCATCCGCCTGTGCTGGAATATCGGCTGTGTAGGTTTCACCAGATGTAAAAGTCATAGGAATTGTTAAGAATGAACCACCGCTTGATCCTGTGGCATAAGCAATAGTAGCCGAGGCGATGTTTCCATCATTGTCTGTGATGTCAGCAGTAATGGTTACATCTTGTGATGAAGTAGGAACCGTTGGTGTGCGGGAGATGTTGAATATTCGAGGAGCGGCAGCGCCATAAACATAGTCACTCTGTTGAAAGGGATAGAGTTCATATCCTCGGCCATTGAAACCGGGACAGTTATTCTTGCTATGAGCGATAATTCCACGAATAGTGTCGAGCTGATCACCAACGTTGGGCGCTACAAAACTCCCACCTTCTGCAGGCAATTTCTGAACAAGAAAACGATCTGAAACATTCAAAAGGTTTCCAAATTGATCTTCGATGTTGAAACTAACCCGGCTTCCTCCAGAAAAGAAATCAACAGAAGCTACCACAGCGTTATGAAACTCAACGTATGTTCCTTCCCATTGCTCACCGGTTTCAAGCTGATTGTTTCTATCCTGATCGTTCAGGTCAGAAATTTGGGCTACGCTTTTATATATCGGCTGTCCTTGTCCAAGAAGTGTGATTGAAGAGCCTTCCAACGGAATGATTTCAGTTTCACCATTATAGTCATCAATGACGCCTATTACTTCAACAGAATCACCGGCAATGAGGTTGTGGGGATCTTCAGAAGCACTGATGCTTGAAAGATTGAAAAAGTCGATTCCCTTATATGATCCACCACTTCCTTGTTGAAGCCAAAAGTTTTTATGGCCATTAGGATTGTTGGCACCACTGGGCACAGCCAGGTTGCCGTCCATTACCACTTTGGCTCTGATGATCACCGTATCGCCTAAGTAAAAGGTTTGGTCGTCACAATTGCCAAGAGCGGCTGAAGTAACAGTTTGTATATCCTCTATGGTTACCACGGGATATTGAGCATAAGACATCGATGCAATAAATATCGACATCATCGTGAGTATAATTTTTGTTTTCATAATTCAGTTATGTTTGAAGTGAGTAGGTGGATTATAGCGTGATTTTAAATTATATGTGTGTTATTTAATAATGACAAATTTCTCTTTCCATATTTCCCCGGTTTTCATGTCTTCGACCGAAAAAATATATGTTCCACGAGCGATTATTTGAGCGCCTTCACTGAGCAAGTCCCAACTGTGCTCTCCACCACTAAAAACAGTATTGTCGGTGCTGGAGTAGGTACTGAACCATCTGATATCGGATCCATTATATGATGGGTTATGATCAATGGTTTTGATCAAGTCACCGGATAATGTGAAAATCCTGATTATACATCGCTCAGGAAGATTGGCAAAGGTAATTTTTCGATCTTCTTCAAACGATGAGTTGCCTTCCCAGGAAGATCCGGCATAATATGGATTTGGGTACGCAAATGGTTTGTATTGATCTAAACTATCTCTGATTTCTTTATTTAAAGCAGCCTTTAAAGGGGTCAATGTAGTGGCATATTGATCAAAGCGTTCATTGGTTTCAGTGCCAGGAAATACACGCCATGTGTTGCTCAATAATGAGCTTTCAAGCGATTCAAGGTTGTTGCCTTCATCTCCACTATCAAATGCAGTTAATGAAACGGCATATTGCCAACCGTTTACTAAACCATTAATACTGTATTTGTAAACATAATTGTTGCTGTCTTCCTCAAACTGTATAGGGTTTTCTAAGACTAAAGGGTTTAGGCCTGTGTCATAAAACAACCTGTTGTCTTCAAGGTCATACCTTGCAATTAAGTGCATATCACTATTGAGATCAGCAGATTTCACAACATCAAAGCCAAGTTTTGTCATGTATAGGCTATACCCTTCAAAATCGGCCTCTTGAGTTATGGGATCGATGCTTTCTTCTGCGTTTTTTGTCCAATATATGTCAATGCCTTTGTCTTTCGGAACTACTTTGGTTTGCGGAATATCCGGTGGAGTAGGAAGAATGAAACGCGTTATTTTTCCATCACCGTCCCGGTCTTCGCCTTCATCTAAATTTCCATTGAAATTCACGTCTTCTCCATTGTAGGCTGTTTGTGCCCATTGCGCATTTTGAATCAAGTTTGCTTGTTGCACAGGGTTGTTATCTGCATTGGGGTTTCCATCCTCATTTTTTTTTGCAAACACCCATGCCCACGCAAAATTGATGGTTTCACCAGGCGCCAGCGTTTCAAACGGACCAACACTCAATAAATCGCTCCGGTTTCCTGCCTGTTCTATCATTTCCTGGATGGTTTGCGTTTGAAATTGCCCGCATCGTGGGTCTGGTGAACCAACTTCATCCCAGCAAGGCCATTGGTTAAATCCATCTTTCATTTTATCATAACGCTGAAGTTCGCTGCTTGGAAAAAATAGAACCGGTTGACTTACCGAGTTGAACTGCCAGGTTTGATAATTCGCTTTAAATGTTGTGTCAACTGAGGGGTGGTGAAAACCATTTTTATCGTCTGCACCCAAAAATTTATGTCCGATGTAGCTTTCAGTATTTCCTAAATCGCCTGCTGCATCAAAGCAATAGGCCAGATTTAGCGAGTCGATGAAGCCGTTCCCTCCTTTATCATAAAAACCACTACCACCTGATCCTGCAGGGGTAATGTTGGTGTTCCTGACTACTTCGTTGGCCCACATACCGATATACACATCTTCAAGGTTTTGATCACCATTGTTAGTTACGCTGTAATTGCAGATAAGCATGAAATCTGAAAAGGAATAATTCCAATTGTAAGATTCAAAATGCACATCAAGGTTCATCGGGTTATTGTGATTTGAAATAGGAATTTGGGTGCCGGGAATCAAGATGTTTTTGTCGCTAAAATCAGTCACAAAATCTTGATGAGAAACAGCTTCTGCACTAAAATTAGGATTATCAACCAGGCTCGATCTTTCAATTAAAGAAGAGCCCAGATCGCCTGAAAACTCATAGCCTGCTCGTCCGGCACTATAGCCCTGAGATTGATCGTAGGCAGCGGTGGAAACTGCAACCAGTGATCCGTCTATCATTGCTCCGATCCAAATGCCTGCTTCAAAAAGGTGTTCTATTCCTGTATTTGCCGGATATTCAGCAGATGAGTAGTTTAAAATGTCGTAGCTTCCTCTGAAGGCATTACCGAATGTGCCCACATTGTTTACAGACATGCGAATATCTGATACGGTGGTGAGCTTTTCATCAAATGATTCCTGAGCAGAAAGCCCATGAACCAGAACCAATGCGAATATGATTAACCACCTCTTTTCCATTCGAAGTGCAAAGGTAATTCGCCACTTGAACGTGGTAGATTAAATTGGGGTTAAATAAAGGTCTGTGTTAATAATATCGCGCCCGCTTGTCCACTATGCCTGCAGCTTGCTGCAAGGCGTTGTATGCTTTCGATTGAACTGCGGAAGACATGGTGTTTGACTGTTGCCGCTTTATTGAGGCAACGTCAATGTTTTCAGCTGGTGTCTTAGAATCCAGACGTACAACAAAGACACCTCTGTTTCCTTTGATCGCACCTGAAACCTCTCCTTTTTCGAGCGTATAAACAGTTCCAAGAAAAGCCATTTCCCGACCCAAACCTCCCGGAAGCGCGCTTTGAGAAAAGGTGACGTTTTCAGCGGATTTTATCGGTGAACCCAGCGCCTGAGCTGCTTCTTCGATAGATGTGAAGTCTGCCAAATCAGCCATGATCATTTCAGTCTTTTTTTGATTCATCACCTCTTGGTAAATAAGGTTTTTGGCTTTTTCAAAAGACATGGTGCCTTCTTCATTGATCGATTCCAGAGCCACAATGGCGAAAAAATTATTGGTTTCAAAAGGATCTGAAATATCACCTTCTTGAGCATCATAAATCCAACGCACGATTTCGCGTCCGTCTTCAATTCTGCCGATAACATCTTCATCCAGTCTTACCTCTTCAAATCGTTCGATCAAGACTTCATTTTCAGTGTCTTCCTGGAAGTCATCGATCGATGTGGCAGAAAGCGCGAACTTGCTGGCATGCTTGTAAACGGCATCTGCAGTATTTTTACTTGGCTCAATTCTACGATCAATAATGGAAAGTAAGTAATTTGGCTTTGGTGCTGTTTTGTCGGTGATGTATATAAGGTGAACTCCAAATTGAGACTCAACAATAACCATTTCGCCAACCTCATTAGCAAAAGCCGCTGTTTCAAATGCAGCTACCATTTTGCCTCGTGTGAACCAGTCCAGGTCTCCACCATTAGCTGCAGAACCGAAGTCTTCTGAATACTCTTCAGCCAATTGAGCGAAGTTTTCTTTGGTAGCTATCCCTTTGATGGAATCAAGCGTTGCTTTGGCGTCATTTATTTTTGCAGTATCACCGTCTTGCACGTTGATAAGAATGTGGCTTGCTCTAACTGAGTCGGCTTCCATTTTGATGCCGGAAAGCTTGATTAATGTCATGCGGGTACCTTCATTAAAGGGGCCAAAGACAGATCCAATTGGTGCATTTGGAAGCGTGTCCCGAATAAGGGTTGATGCACGATCTGCAGTAACATAA
>JBBDRU010000171.1:0-1073 GCA_040905305.1 Salibacteraceae bacterium
TTGGCTAAGAATTGTTTACCTGAGAGTATCTCTGCTTTGCATTTTTGTCAGAGTGCATCTCTGCTATGTTTTATTTGCCAGCCGAAATTTCTCTTTAGAGATGAGACCTATTGCAATCCAAATTGTAGTCGCTACAATGAGCGCCGTTGCCGCAAACGGGAGGCCAAAGTATACTGAAAAGAGTGCTCCACCCCAGGTTGGACCGATCATCCGGCCTAATCCGGACAAACCCTGTGATGCTCCCATTACCGCACCCATGTTTTCCGCATCCGCTTCTTTTGAAATCAAACTGGTGATGGTTGGTGTATTTAAACTTTTGCCGAGCGCCATCAAACCGAGAAAAAGAGCCAGAGTTAATGTATTATGAGCCAATGGAATGAGTCCGAGCCCAATCACCATCAATATATTCCCAACCATAAAGAGCTTCTCTTCTGCGAAGATATTGGTTAACGGTTTGATCAGAAAACCCTGGACAATGACTGCAATTATGCCAATGTAGAAGAATTGAATTCCTACCTCTTCGGCTGTCATGCCAAGTTGCGATTCTGCAAAGAGAGGAAAGGCACTGTATAAAGTTGATTCGCCAAAAGAGAGCAGAAAGAATCCTATTATAAGCGGGATCAGGTATCCTCTTGCTGATTTTCCTTTCTGCTCGGATAACAATCTCCAGAAATTTGGAGTAAAAACACTGGGTCGCCTGTAAACTGCTTCCCGTTTTTTTGAAGTATCTACTGTCTCAGGTAGCTTAAAAAGAACCATCAGAAAACTGCAGAATGATAAAAAAGCGGCAAAAAAGCCGGGCAGAGCAAATCGGTTTTCGCTCATCCAACCCGCAAATTGGACAAACCCTATATTAGCAACAAATTCATGAAATGCAGGATGAATTAATGCTGTTGCCAAAGCCGGACCAATCACAAATCCAATACCAAAGGCAGCACCAATCAACCCCATTCCACGCGCTCTGTTTTCAGAATCCGTAACATCAGCAATGTAAGCCTGAGCCGTCGAAATATTGCCTCCCATCGTGCCGGCTACAATGCGGGAAAAGAAGAGCAGACTCAACGATTCTGCCA
>JBBDRU010000172.1:0-6285 GCA_040905305.1 Salibacteraceae bacterium
AAACACCAACCACTAAACCTTCCACCACTACTAGCATCGCTTTGGTATTATTTGAAAGGTTTTTTTTCTTGGCTTTTGTTGGTTTTGTTTTTTTAATCATCCCGTAGGATGCTGCTACCATGAGCAAAGCAAATAGTGTCATCAAAAAAAGATCTCGACTAAACGTAAATCCACCTAGCTCAAACAGGCTTTCGGGAATGGCTGGAATAATGAATTTTCGGGTGGAGTAAACCGCTATAATTCCTGGAACACCAAATTGAAATGCCGTTTTGAAGTCAACCAGACCTTTTCGTGCAAATCGAAAACTACCCACAAAACTTGATGCGCCAACGATGAAAAGTGAATATGCAGTGGCCATTACTGGGGAGATGCCCAGCAAGTAAACCAAAACAGGAACGGTGAGGATGGATCCACCACCGCCAATCAATCCTAATGAAATTCCAATAACTACTGCTGATGCAAATCCTAGCGCTTCGATCATGAGTGCAAAGGTTGCTTTTCAGATTAAATATTACTGTGACTTTTGTAGCAAAGCAATCATTTGTAAAGTTCAGAGGCAACATGATTTAGGGAAACGGCACTTTCGCCTACCTTTGCGCTCCTTTTTTAATTGAACTAAATCCTATGCCAAGAAAGGCTCTTACTTCCGTTTCTCCGGTTGATGGTCGTTACGCACGCCACACGGAACCGTTGATTGAATTTTTTTCTGAGTATGCCCTTTTCAAATATCGCGTGCGCATTGAAATTGAATACTTGATTTTACTCGCTTCTCAAGGCCTTAAAAACATTGATCCTCTAACGGATGCTCAATCAGAAAAGCTTAGGAGTTTATACCTCAATTTCACCCTTCAGGACGCTGATAGCATCAAACAAATCGAGCGGGTTACCAATCATGATGTCAAAGCAGTAGAGTATTTTGTAAAGGAACAACTAGAGAAAATTGGTAGAAAGGACCTGCTTGAGTTTGTTCACTTTGGGTTGACCAGTCAGGATATCAACAACACTGCTGTGCCGCTTTCGATAAAAGAAGCACAGGAGCAAGTGCTCATGCCGAGGTTATTGGTGGTTTTAGATAAGATCAGAGGACTTGCAATGGAATGGAAGGAAATACCCATGCTTGCCAGAACCCATGGCCAACCTGCCAGTCCAACGAATTTGGGTAAAGAGTTCTATGTTTTTGCAGAGCGGTTGCAGCAGCAGATTACGCAGATGGGACACATTCCTTTTGCAGCAAAATTTGGAGGTGCTACTGGCAATTTTAATGCGCATCACGTGGCTTTTCCAACCAAGGATTGGATTAAGTTTTCCAATGCCTTTGTAAATGATGTGCTGGGGCTTCACCGATCGCAAACCACCACCCAAATAGAACATTATGACCACCTCGCTGCTTTGCTTGACGCCTGGAAGCGCATAAACACCATTCTCATTGACCTGTGTCGTGATGTTTGGACTTACATCTCTATGGATTACTTCAAGCAAAAGATTAAAGAAGGTGAAGTAGGTTCCTCTGCTATGCCTCACAAAGTCAATCCTATTGATTTTGAAAATGCAGAAGGAAACCTTGGGTTTTCTAATGCGATGAGCGAGCATTTATCGAGTAAATTGCCTGTTTCAAGATTGCAGCGCGATTTAACCGATAGTACTGTGTTGCGCAACATAGGAATGCCTTTTTCTCATGCTTTGATCGCTTTGGCTTCCATTGAAAAAGGCCTGGATAAGCTGATTTTAAACGAAGGTCGTATCAAGGCTGATCTTGATGAACATTGGGAGGTTTGCGCTGAAGCCATCCAAACGGTGTTAAGGCGTGAAGGTTATGATAAACCTTATGAGGCATTGAAGGACCTAACGCGTGGCAGCTCAAAGGTTACCCCTGCATCACTCGCTCATTTTATCGATCAACTCAAGGTGAGCGATGAGGTAAAAGAAGAATTGAAACGCATTACTCCGCATAATTATATCGGTATTTTTGAGCTTTCGGCTCAATGAAGAAATTTTTCAATATCCTCCGATACCTTTCGCCTTATAAAGGGCGCATTGCGTTAAATTTAGTGTTCAACCTGCTCAACGCAGCGTTTTCCGTGGTGTCTTTTTCGGCCATTGTGCCATTCTTGAAAATTTTATTTGACAACTCTTCCAAAAAAATCAAGTCTGATGATCCCACTTTAGAAAGTGGCTTTTTGGAGAAACTGAACCGCATTTTTGAAGAGTATATCGCAGCTGAGGGAGCGATTCATGCACTTTATTTATTCTGTGTGTTGTTGGTTGTTCTGTTTTTGATTCGAAATGTATTCAGGTACTTGGCTTTGCATCAAATGGCCTTTCTCAGAAATGTTGCTGTGCGCGATATCCGAAGGGATATTTATGACAAGTTGTTGCGATTGCCCATGGCTTATTATACCGATGAGCGAAAGGGGCAAATCATGGCGCGGTTTACCAACGATGTTTCTGAGGTAGAATGGTCTGTGATGGGTGCGCTCGAAGCGCTTTTTCGCCAACCGATAATGATTCTTCTCTACCTCATTACGTTAATCAGCATCAGCTGGGAACTCACCGTTTTTGTGCTGATCGTACTGCCTATTTCCGGTTTGCTAATTGGCGGTATTGGTAAGTCATTAAAACGAACGGCAAAAAAAGGCCAACAGGAATTAGGTGAGGTAGTTACATCGCTGGAAGAAACCATCGGTGGCATTAGGATCATCAAAGGGTTTATAGCAGAACCCATTTTCAACAAGCATTTTACACGTGTAAACAATCGTCATTTTATCTTGATGGTGCGCTTGTTTCGTAAGCAGTATTTAACCTCGCCTATTGGTGAAACGCTTTCTGCCATTACCATCGCGCTAATTCTATGGTTTGGCGGAAATCTGGTTTTGGAAGGACAAGTGCTCAACGGTGAATTTTTTATTCTGTATGTGGTTATTTTCTCTCAGATGATAAGTCCGGCACGGGCACTTTCTGAATCATTTGTTCGCGTGCAGCGTGGTATATCAGCAAAGGAGCGCATCGATGAAATCTTAAGTGCTGATGAAAAGGTACTTGAAGAACCCAACGCACGTTCTGTAAAAACCTTGAACAGCAATATCAGGTTTAATAATGTTGGATTTAGCTATTCAGGAACACCTGTTTTGGAAGACATAAACCTTGAGGTTAAAAAAGGGCAGGCCATTGCTATTGTTGGCCCTTCTGGCGGTGGTAAATCTACTTTGGTCGATCTCATGCCGCGTTTTTATGATGTGGTGCAGGGAGCAGTACTCATTGATGACACAAACATCAGAGCGTATAAAGTAGAGGACTTGCGCGGTTTGTTTGGAATTGTCTCTCAGCAGAGTATTTTATTCAACGATACCGTTCGAAACAACTTGTTGATAGGCAATAAAAACGCGTCAGACAAACAGATTATCGATGCATTGCATGCTGCAAACGCTCATGGTTTTGTGATTTCATTGCCCGAAGGTCTTGATACCAATATTGGGGAAGGTGGTAACAGGCTGTCAGGTGGGCAAAAGCAACGATTGAGCATCGCGCGGGCTATTCTCAAAGATCCGCCCATCATGATTTTAGATGAGGCCACTTCTGCGCTTGATACTGAGAGCGAACGATTGGTTCAAGATGCACTCGAAAAGCTTATGCGTGGCCGCACGTCTTTTGTTATTGCACACCGATTGAGTACGGTACAGCACGTAGATAAAATTGTAGTAGTAGATAAAGGAAAAATCGTTGAAATGGGAAGTCATGAAGAGTTGATGGCCAGTGAGGGGCTATACAGGCGTTTGGTTCAATTACAGGATTTAAGCTAACAAAAACCGATGAGAATTTCTGCTTTTTCGATGTGTAGAAATGCAGACTCGCTTTACTACCCGGTAGAAGAAAGCATACGATCAGTGCTTGATTTGGTTGATGAAATGGTCATTGCGGTGGGGGAAGGGCTACCGGGAGATCGAAGCGTTCAAATCATTCAGGCTATTGATTCACCTAAAATCAGAATTATCAGGACAAATTGGGATATTGTTCGCTATCCGAAAGGCACTGTTCATGCACAACAGACCGATCTGGCTAAAGAGCATTGCACAGGTGATTGGTTGATTTATTTACAAGCTGATGAAGTATTGCACGAGGGCGATCACCACGAAATTTTTGAGGCTTGCAGGCAATCGTTATCCGACCCAAAAGTAGAAGGCTTTTTGTTTCATTACTTACATTTTTGGGGGGATTATGAACATTTGGTAACCGGACATAGCTGGTATGAGCGTGAAATTCGAATCGTTAGAAATCAGCCTGAAATTCATAGTTGGCAAAGCGCACAAAGCTTTCGGTGGTATGATCAATTCACTGGAAACTATCAATCCAAATATGGCAATAGAAAATTGCGAGTGAGACAGCTCAATGCCCGTATTTACCATTATGGTTGGGTGCGTCCGCCAGCGTTGATGACGCAAAAAATGAATGCGCTGGATCAAGTGCACTCGCATAAAGAAAAACGCTTTTCCTCCGTTTTTGATTACGGCAACTTGTCGAAGATGAGCAGGTTTAACGGCTCTCATCCCGCTGTTATGCAAAAAAGAATTCAACAACTGGATTGGGAGGATGGGTTAAAAATACGGAGCCACATTCCGCTAAACCGGAAAAAGATGAAACACGAAAAATGGCGATACCGAATGCTGAGCTTTATTGAAGAAAAGATAGTGGGTGGAAAACGTCTGGGTGTATTTAGAAACTATACGCTGATCGATTAACGGTTGGGGCAGCTTTTGCAGGCTTTTTTGCCCTTCTTTTTGAATTTCTCACAGCATTTCTTTTTACATTCAACTGGAATGATATCGAATTCAAAAAATTGTGCGGCAATACACGGAGGAAGGGTAGATGAAACCGTTGTTCGCATTTGTTGTTTAGAATTATTCTAAACAAAGATATATTCAGAGGTTTTGTGCGGCAATAAAAAAATCTAAAAAACTTCTTTTTATCAGTAAATCAGCAGGTTAAAATTACTCACATCCTCCACTGGGAATACTGTCCGGCACAAAGGCTGCATTGGCAGAAATTCCTCCTGCCATGAAATAACCAAAGGCTCGTTCACCACTGCTAATGTTTTTTACATTGCCTTTAATAGGAGCTGGTGGTGAATCAAATGGGCTGCCCACAAAAGCGGTTTGATTTCTTAGAGAATTGATGAAGTTGTAATACCCTTCACTCGTTCTTATTTGAAACACGATCAGTGTGTCGCCTAATTGCAATTCATCTCCATAAATATCGAATTCAAACAAACAAACACCATCAATATCCTGATCGTCAAAAGTGCTGATGAAAAAAGGACTATCGTTATATTGGTTGTTTCGATAAAACATCCAACGATAAAAATCTCCTTTGCCCTTTTTCTCATAAGTATCAAGACCCAAATAATACGCACATGTGTCTCCCGTAAAGTTGGGTTTATATACAGCATTGGCCCGAAGTAAGGGTGGGACAGCTCGGTATGTTTCAGGTTCCGTTTCATAGAAATTCCCAAGGGCATCGATTTCTAAATGATAAGAAGCGTCAAGTTTTGGCAGGTGATTGATTCGGTATGTGCCTGGTTCATTTGGGTCTTCCAGGAGGGTTTCGGTTAGCTCTCCATTTTCAAAAAGACGCACTTTTGCATTACTGACCCTTGGCGTTTGTCCATTGCTAAAATAATCAGTTGTGGTGCTCAGTTGTACCTTGTTAAAAGGGAAATAATCTGTTTGATTCTCGATGGAGTCGATGTTGATGAACGCGTCAACGATGCTAACCGCTAACTCAATCTCGCTTTTAGAAATGGTGACGATACCACT
The DNA here is from genome assembly GCA_040905305.1 of Salibacteraceae bacterium. Lineage (GTDB taxonomy): Bacteria > Bacteroidota > Bacteroidia > Flavobacteriales_G > Salibacteraceae > SHAN690. Next base: position 5,808 of record JBBDRU010000172.1, read on the forward strand.
GCAATCTAAATCACTTTCTGGAATAATATAATCGCGTTGGGTGAGGTATCCTTCCACCACAAGCTCAGGATCGTTTGCAGGAAGATCAAGCTCTATAACTTCTTGACATCCCGTTCCTATTATGCCTGACATAAGTGAAATGAAAAATAATTTCAATGCCTTTGTCATCTCTTTAAAAGTTAAAATTGAGTGTTATATATGGTATAATGGTTCCATATATCGATAAGCGATAAGCCTCGGTAATGGTCGGGTCATCGCTGTTGGCTTGAAAGTAAATGGAATATGGATTTTTACGCGCATATAGGTTGTAAGCCCCGATCGCTAAATCAAGTTCATAGTCGTGCAGAGAAGGATCGACCAAAGCAAAATAGCAAGAAATATCTAACCTGTGGTATGCTGGCGTTCGTGCACCGTTTCTATTGTTATAAATGGGAGCGGTTATACCTCCAAACTGAAACCTGCCATCAGGATAGGTGAT
>JBBDRU010000173.1:0-6274 GCA_040905305.1 Salibacteraceae bacterium
GACGTCAGACAATTCAATATTGGAGGAAAGTATTGAATTGGCAGATGAGGCTTACATCAGGGAGTATAAGTTTTTATTTAAGAACGATAAACTAGTTGTCCTGGGGTTTTACTCCGATCCTAAATGGGTTGATCAAGTTCATATCAAAGATTGGAAACTCGAAACAGAATATAAAACCAATACAGGGGCTATTTCAGGTACCTTTCTATTTGAATATGATTTAAACAGTTTTCAGCTAGAAAACCATTATCAACAACCACTAAATGAGCAGTTTATTCTTGAGGTAGAAGCCAGAAACCCGCTGGTAAAGAAATTTGATGCCGAAAAACGCAAGTCTAGCACTTACAAGATAAATAACGTGGAGTATGACCCAGTTGGCAATTATGCTATCATTAGTTGTGAGTACGCCATTAATTACGTCATTACTACTACAGTATATAATCATCAAACCCGAAATGATCAAACCAGTCGCAGTTATCATAGCAAACGTGGAAATGCTTTTTTCTTCAAGGTCAATACATCCAGCGGAGAGATTGACTGGGTAACATCGGTCATAAAGGACTCAGAAATTATTCGAGATAATCGTTCAGCTTGGAATACAACTATGATGAGCGTGATTTCGAATACTAAGAAGTCAACCTTTAAGGTGGTAGTAAATGAACGTACCGTCAGAGGAGAAGGGCTAAACGTTAGACTTCATCCGAAAACGCACGATGCCAATTTTTTTGTGGCTGAAATAGATAAATCAAATGGAAGAGCAACGATTACAATTCCAAATGAAATTGATAAAAAACTCAAACCACATTTGCGGTTACACAATATTCTTACGAAGGTTGATCATGAAGATGGGTTCTTTTTTACAAGAAACCAACATCTTACCAAGCGTGTGGGACGGTCGATTTTATTAAATGCCTTAATTCCTACCTACTTCATTGGAATTGGAATATTGCCGGGTTATTTTTATGCTCAGGCAACGAAACTTAAAAAGCACCATAGCACATATACCATTGGTCGGATTGAAATATGATGAAGGTTCTTGGTATTGAGTTTTGTTAACCCGCTAGTGCGGATGTGCAATAGATGCGGAATAAAACCTAGAAGCCCAGACAGTGCGATAAGTAAATAAAAATCAGGTGAGCGTAAGGTCGCTCTCGCTCCCACGCTCACTCTGATTTTTGTACCCGGGGCGGGAATCGAACCCGCACCGCTGCAATAGCGACAGGATTTTAAGTCCTGCGTGTCTACCAGTTCCACCACCCGGGCGTGGTGCAGAAGCCTTAAAAAAAAACCTCCCTTCCTGGGAGGTAGTTAAGGGCTTGAGCGAGAGACGGGATTCGAACCCGCGACCCCGACCTTGGCAAGGTCGTGCTCTACCAGCTGAGCTACTCTCGCTAATATTTTTTTCGTTCGTGCCAAAACTGCCGTTAATTGCAGTCTTGGTTCTCACCTCAAAAGGACGGCAAAAATAAATTTTTATTCAATATTCAGCCTTACTATTCTGAAAAATTGAAGAAACTATTTCTTTCCTGTCAGTTTCTTGATTTCATTTAGCTTAAACAAAGCTTCTACAGGCGTTAAACTATTGATGTCAATCGTGGCAATTTCGTCTCTGATCTGCGATAATACCGGATCATCCAATTGAAAGAAACTCAACTGTAAATCATCTTTTATCCCGTCTAGCTTGTCTTTCGCGATTTCACTGCGTTCAGACTGCTCTAATTCAGATAGAATGTGTTGCGCACGTTTGATCATAGATTCCGGCATTCCTGCCATTCGAGCCACGTGGATGCCGAAACTGTGTTCGCTACCGCCCCGAATCAACTTTCGCAGAAATATGATCTTATCTTTTGTTTCCGTTATGGAAATGGTGAAGTTCTTGATACGATCGCACTGCTTTTCCATTTCATTCAGCTCGTGGTAATGAGTTGCGAACAACGTCAGTGGTTTTCCGGGGTGGGAGTGAAGGTATTCTGCTATTGACCATGCAATGGAAATGCCGTCATAGGTGCTGGTGCCACGTCCGATTTCATCGAGCAAGATCAGACTTCGATTCGATATGTTATTTAAAATACTGGCCGTTTCGTTCATTTCAACCATAAAAGTTGATTCACCCTGCGAAATGTTATCACTAGCACCAACTCGCGTAAACAATTTATCGATGATGCCGAGTTTGGCTTGACGAGCCGGAACATAGCTGCCGATTTGAGCCATAAGGCTTATCAAGGCTGTTTGACGCAGCAGAGCACTTTTACCAGCCATGTTAGGACCGGTGAGCATGATGATCTGTTGCGACTCTTTGTCTAAAAAAACATCGTTTGGGATGTAAGACTCTCCAAGCGGCATTTCTTGCTCGATCACCGGATGACGTCCGTCTTTGATGTTGATGGCTGATGTATCATTGACTTCGGGACGGCAATAATCGAATCGCAACGCGTTTTGTGCAAATGCGATCAAGACATCTATGCGTGCAATAGATTTGGCTGTTTGTTGGATCGATGAAATATGCTTGGCGAGCATTTCGAGAAAATCGTCATACAATTTTTGCTCAATCGCCAGAATTTTTTCCTCAGCACCTAAAATTCGTTGTTCATAATCTTTCAGTTCTTCTGTGATGTACCTTTCTGCATTGGTCAACGTTTGTTTTCTCGTCCATTCTTCAGGCACCTTGGATTTATGCGTGTTGGTTACTTCCAAATAATAGCCAAACACGTTGTTGAATCCAATTTTTAGCGAGGGGATGCCCGTATTTTTGATTTCTCGTTCTTGAATTTTTATAAGGTAATCTTTACCAGAAAAAGCGATGCTGCGCAATTCATCCAGGGTATCATCAATTCCATTGGCAATCACATTTCCCTTGGTTACCAATGCAGGCGGATCGGGGTGCAAATGCTTTTTTATTAAAGCGATCGCATCATCGCAGTTTTCAAATCCATCAGTCAGTGATGCCCCTTTTTCAAAGTGTGAAAGCGCTTGCTTAATCGGCTTAGTTTCGGTTAATGATCGTCCCAATTGAATGGCCTCACGAGGGCCGAGTTTTCCAATGGCTAACCTTGAAGTCATGCGTTCCAGATCACCGATTTTTTTGAGTTGTGCGCTTACATCCTCACATAATTCAGATTCGTGATAGAAAAGATCAACGTAGTTGAGACGTTGATGGATATCTTTTTTAGTGTTAAGTGGAAATGCGAGCCATTGCTTCAGGAGTCTTGAACCCATTGGGGTAATGGTAGTATTAAGCACATCCAATAAAGATTTGCCGCGTTCATTGCTGGAGTAAAACAATTCGAGGTTTCTTTGTGTAAATCGATCCAGCCAAACATGATCATTACCATCGATGCGTGAAATTTGCGAAATATGACGCGTGCGGTCGTGTTGGGTTTCACTCAGATAGTGAAGGACTGCACCTGCCGCAATGATGCTCATCGAAAAGTCTTCGATGCCAAAACCCTTCAACGAGTGGGTGTTGAACTGTCTGGTCAGAGACTCGTAAGCAAATTCGTGCTGAAACACCCAGTCTTCAAGGTGATAGGTGTGGTGTTGTTTTCCGAATAACTCATGGTATCGTTCCCGCTGATTACGCTCAAAAAGTACTTCACTTGGATTTAATCCGGATAGTAGTTTTTCAATGTAGAAAGCATCGCCCTCAGCCACAAAAAACTCACCGGTTGACACATCAAGAAAGGCAGCGCCAAGGCGATCTTTTTCAAAATGAATGGATGCAAGAAAGTTATTTTGACTGCTTTCCAGTAGCTGGTTGTTAAAGCTCACCCCGGGGGTTACCAGCTCGGTTACACCACGCTTTACAATGGTTTTGGTTTGCTTAGGATCTTCCAACTGATCGCAAATAGCTACCCGCTCACCTGCACGCACCAATTTGGGTAAATAAACATCCATGCTATGATGCGGAAAACCTGCCAACTCTATGGTGGCAGCAGCTCCGTTTTTACGACTGGTTAACACAATGCCCAGTATCTTTGACGCTCTTATGGCATCTTCGCCAAAGGTTTCGTAAAAATCGCCAACCCGAAACAATAAGAGCGCGTTTGGGTGTTTGGCCTTGATGGCATAATACTGCTTCATCAAGGGCGTTTCTTTCGGATCTTTTTGTGTTTTTGTAGCCATTTTTGCTGAACCCATAAAAATATAAAGCTCTTTTGGGTTATTACCACCCATCGACCTTTTCTTACAATGAGTTATGAACAGAAAATTAAAAAATGCTGATTTGCAGCGCAGTTCAATTGACGAGTATAAGCTTCAGGACAAATTTCCAGTAAAAGTTGTCTTAGATGATATAAGGAGTCTCGCGAATGTAGGTTCGGTGTTCAGGACTTCTGATGCTTTTAGGGTGGAAGAAATTCTGCTTTGCGGAATTACGGGTAGGCCACCTCACAGAGATATTCAGCGTACTGCTTTAGGAGCTACCGAAAGCGTATCATGGACTTATGAAGAAGATGCGTGTGAAGCGTTGATGGCTTTGAAAGCGTTGGGTTATAAAGTGATCGCTGTAGAACAATGTGAACGATCGGTAAACCCTGCTCGGTTTAAGCTGAACCCTTCGGATAAGTTAGCCGTAGTATTTGGAAACGAAGTGGAAGGAGTGAGACAATCGATAATTGACCTGGCCGATGAAGTATTTGAAATACCGCAAAGCGGAACTAAACACAGTTTGAATGTTACGGTAGCAGCGGGAATTGTGCTGTGGGAACTATACTGTAATTTCGAAGCAATGCATTCTGCTGAATGATACTATTCCTCCGTTCCGGAGCAATCCCAACCAGTGCGCTCATAAATCTCTATTTGATCACTATAGTTTTTTCCCGTGCCGCAAACTTCATCAGTGATTTGCTCTCCCATTGTTTGTGGATCATCTGACACAGAAGTGCACGTAGAGCATTTCTCACAAGAGCTTAGAAATAAAATAAAGGCTGCACTGAAAAGAAGTGTAAATAATTTGTTCATATCACTGAAATGTTTCGCAACAAATATAAAATAATATAGACCTGATGTACGATGAGATTTAGAAAGCGGAAATAAAAAAGGCGGTGTCATTTGACACCGCCTTTGCTAATATCGAATATTAGTATTTATTGCACTAAGGCTTTAAAGCCTGGAATGTCAGCATAGTTGATGAATTCAGCATCTTTCTTCGCCTTCTCTTTTAGCGAACCATCCTTTTCAATAGCTGCCTTCAGGTTTTGGAAAGCCATATCTTGATTACTTGATCGGGCACCGATGATGGCCTTGAGGTAATACCCTTCAGCGGTAGCTTTTGAGTCAGAAGCTTCAAGTGTGTTTAGGGCATCGTCATTGTTGCCATTTAAGACTTTAGCAAGGGAAGCATTAAAAGTGTTGAAATTACCCATATTACTAACCGCGTCATCGTATTTGGCATCCATGATATTTAAGATACCGATGTTGTAGTTAACTTCTGATCCGGCACCTTTAGCCTTTTCATAGTAATCTTTGGCAGCTTTTTCATCCCCCATCAATCGGGAAACAACTCCCATATTATTCATCACCACTTTTTCATCAGCGCTAATCTTATTAGCTTTTTCAAACTCGGCTTTGGCTTCAGAAACTTTGTTTTGAAGTACATAGATGTAACCTACGTTATTACTCCCTCTCCAGTCTGACTCGTGAGCTGAGGCGCAAGCCTTGTAAACTTCTAATTTTTCGTTTAAGTCATTGTAAAGTGTTGCGGTGTAAAGAATCTCTTCAGCAGTCAATTCAGCAGGGTTTTCTTTAACCAATTGCTTCAACTCATCATCTGTTTTGGCCTCCTCTTCGGCATTGATGGTGATTACAGATCTTCTAAGTGGAGGAAGGATTTTTTCAGCGATTACGATATAAGTCGCGGATAGATTCTTGATCTCTTCTTCTCGTTTCTTGTCATCATTGTACATTCCAAGAATACGAAGAATCATGTCTTTGTCTTCGATGTCAGACTTTTCCATGGCGCTTTTGAAGCCCAACCAGTCTTCACCTTTTGGAGATTTTTTGTACATCTCTTCATTCTTGCCGCCATCAATTTTGTTTTTACGGAACAAGTTCATGATAGCTTTTGAAGCAGTACCTGCACGATCTGAAGCTAAGTTCTCATTCAATGAACTTTCACCGTCAGGAGATGCGTACGAAGTAATGTCAACGCTTTTCCAGGTATATTCATATTCAGTGCCTTTTTTCATGAACGCATCAACAGCCTTAACGTCATCCTGAGTCAACTCAGATGGCTTAACATAGCTGGATTGAATATCATAATTGATTTCAGCATTGA
>JBBDRU010000174.1:0-1067 GCA_040905305.1 Salibacteraceae bacterium
CAGCCTCCCCAAAAATTTTGGCTTCTGATGGGTGCAAGGCCAACCACTCATTATCGCTTTTGTAACTGACAAAATCATCATCTGCAACTCTTTTCAAGAGTATGTCAAATTCAGGTGATTCAAAGAATGCTTTAATCTCATCATTTTTAAGCATGAGATGAAGATCATACGCGTGTCTTATTTTTATACGAAGTTCTGCAATGGGATCATCGGCGTGGGAAAACCGAACGAGGCTCATAATTTTCTCGCATAGCGTTCTTCGAACGGCCAATACATTCACATCAAAGGGAAGCAGGTCATACTTTTCCACCAGCTCAGCTTGACCATTAGCTTCCATCATTTCATAGATGTAGGTGGATAGCTGATGATTGGTGTTGGGTTCGGAGCTTCCAAGCCAGCTTGCTTCTACAATGATGATATCGCGCACCTGACCGTAATTTCCGGCAAATTCTTTCGAATAGGTATGAGCCGTTTTTCTATTCATGCCTCTTTTTCTTGTGATACCATCAATTTTCACTTCAGGCAATACTTCCGATACTGCGTCGCCGATGACCTTTATCTTTTTTGTCATTTGCGCATTGCTTTCATCTTCATTTCGCACTACGACAAGGTCTATATCCTCCGAAAACCGCTCTATCATGTTATAACATTTTGATAAAGCTGTTCCGCCTTTAAAAATGGTGTCTTTTCCTACCGGATGAGCAAAAATGGTCTTCAAGGCATAGGTTACCCAGTAGTCTTTTTCTATATAGATCTCCATAATGTCCATATGGTCTGAAGTAGCCCTTACGGCATCCCGAAATAGCTTTTTGTTTTCGTGAAGATTCATTTGATGTTCCAGTTTTCGGCGGTGGGTAGTACCTCAGATACGCCCGGCAGATTATAGGTTGTAATGGGATTTAAGGAGCTTCGCAGTTTTTCCGTGTATTCTGTATGACCCGATTCTTCCAAAATAGCTCCCAGTAGGGCCCTTGTTAACGGAGAATACTTTTTAGCCAGTCGAACCATCGTTTGTTTGTCTTCGTCCGGCAGCTCACTGATGATGGTTTTTAAGCGCATCGAAGATT
>JBBDRU010000175.1:0-35084 GCA_040905305.1 Salibacteraceae bacterium
CACTACCTTTGGCTTAGAACTCTTACCATGGAAAAGCTACTTAATTATATAGATTGTTCACTTGTTGAGCCCGTTTCCAATCAATATTTCGAAAATTTTGAACCTGCAACGGGAAAGCCTTACAGCCTAATCCCGGATAGCGGAATTGAAGATGTAGAACGCGCGACAAAAGCTGCTAAAAAGGCTTTTCCCATTTGGAGTAAAATGAGCATACAGGAGCGTTCAACTGTTTTATTAAAAGTGGCTCAACTCATCGAAGATAGAATAGAAGCGTTGTCAGCAGCAGAAAGCCGTGACAATGGCAAGCCGGTAAAGCTGGCCAGAACAGTAGATATCCCGCGCGCGCAGGCAAATTTTCATTTTTATGCAACGGCTATTTTGCACTATGCATCAGAAAGTCATTCAATGGGCGATGTTGCCATCAATTATACTTTACGTGACCCGATTGGCGTTGCGGGCTGCATATCACCATGGAATTTACCTCTGTATTTGTTTAGTTGGAAAATAGCCCCAGCCTTAGCTGCCGGAAACACAGTGGTGGCAAAACCTTCGGAGATCACTCCATACACCGCTTACTTACTTTCTCAGATTTGTATCGATGCCGGGATGCCAAATGGTGTGCTAAATATTGTGCACGGCCTAGGTCCTAAAGCTGGTGCCGCCATTATTGAGCATGAAGATATTCCGATGATAAGTTTTACCGGGGGCACGGCCACTGGCGAATGGATAGCTCGAACAGCGGCTCCAAAATTCAAAAAACTCAGCTTGGAGCTAGGCGGAAAAAACCCTAACATCATTTTTGCTGATTGTGATTTTGAGGATATGATGAAAACCACCTTGAAATCATCATTTGCAAACCAAGGTCAGATCTGCCTTTGTGGTTCACGAATTTTAATCGAGCGAAGTATCTATGACCGGTTCAAAACCGAGTTCGTAAAGCGAGTGAAAGAACTGAAAGTAGGCAACCCAAAAGAAGATGTCAATTTAGGAGCTGTGGTGAGTAAATCCCATATGGAAAAGATATTGAGCTATGTGGAATTAGCCGAAGATGAGGGTGGTTCTATTCTGTGCGGTGGAAAGCGTGCCGAAGTAGGAGGTGAGTATGCTGGCGGATACTATCTTGAACCAACCGTAATTGACGGCCTACCGCACACATGCCGCACCAACCAGGAAGAGATATTTGGCCCAGTAGTTACCCTCATGCCTTTTGACACTGAAGAAGAGGCTCTGATGATTGCGAACGGCACAAAATATGGCCTGGCAAGTTCAGTCTGGACTTCCGACTTAAAACGCGCGCACCGCATGGCAAGAGATTTACACACCGGTATTGTCTGGATCAACTGTTGGTTGTTACGTGATTTGCGCACCCCATTCGGTGGTGTTAAAAATTCGGGTGTGGGTCGGGAAGGTGGTTTTGAGGCGCTTCATTTTTTCACAGAACCAAAAAATGTTTGCATCAAATACTAGATTTCTTCTCTGCTGTGAAAATGCACACTCTCTACCTTAACAAGCATGCTGTGATAATAGCTGTACCAGCGCTTCATGCCTTCTAACTTGGCCGCTAGGTGGGTTGCATTTTGCCTCCAATTATTGATCGATTCCTTATCTCTCCAATAGGAAATGAAAGAACCACGACCGGCTGACTTATGGCTTTCGTAACCTAAAAAACCATCTACTTTGAGAACAAGCTTCAGGGTTATTTCATCCATTGCTTCATAGCCGGAAAGGTCATCACCGAGCGTGTAATTAAAAATATTAGCAAAATATGGCGGTTCGGGAACCTGATTATCTCTCCAATGGATCATCTATGTATCTCTTTAAGATTGATCCAATTTTCTAACCATGGTAAGAATAGTTGCGATCGCTACCGTTTCCCCGGTTTCGTCATAAACATCTACTAAAAATTTAACTATCCCTTTAGCAATGTCGTCCTCGCTTCGTTTCTCCTGATCAATTTTTTCCTTTACGGTAAATTTCACTCCAATGGTGCTTCCGGGATAAACGGGTTTTGTAAAACGCGCTTGCTCTACACCATAATTCAGTAACACTGGACCTTTTTTAGGATCTACAAAAAGACCTGCCGCTTTCGATAATATAAAATAACCATGCGCCACTCGCTGTTCAAAAATGGTTCCTTCTAAAGAAGTGGAGTCCATGTGGGCATAAAAATTATCTCCGCTAACGTTGGCAAAGTTTACAATATCAGCCTCAGTAACAGAATGTTTATGGGTAAAAACGGTATCTCCAACCTGCAATTCTTCAAAATGTTGCCTAAATACATGAGGGTTTGCCTCTGGTTGATCCGCTCCTACCTGAAACTGTTCAGTGATACGCGTTATGGTTTCAGGGTGGCCTTGAATAGCCGTGCGCTGCATATAGTGTTTTACGCCTCTTATTCCTCCCATTTCTTCTCCACCCCCGGCTCTTCCCGGGCCGCCATGGCTAAGCAATGGCATTGGAGAACCATGTCCGGTGCTTTCTTTGGCACATCGTTGGTTTAATACCAAAACCCTGCCGTGTAAATGGGCTGTGTTAAGCACAAACTCTTTCGCTATGGAATCATCCGCAGTTACGATGGAAGTAACCAATGAACCACGACCCATCTCAGTAATCTTTATCGCCTCATCAAGTGTTTTGTATGGAATCAAAGTACTAACGGGTCCAAACGCTTCCACATCATGCACCTTTATTTTATTAAAAGGATCATTATTTCTAAAAAGAATAGGACTGAAAAATGCGCCTTTATTCTTATCAGCTCCGGTTACCTCAAATTCATCCAAATTGCCGTAAACAATTTCTTGCTCGGTCATTAATTCTTCTACATTCTGGCGAACGCGCTCTACCTGAAGTTTCGAAGCCAGAGACCCCATTCTCACTCCATCAACTGAAGGATCGCCAATCGTTGTTTTTGCCAACTGTTGACCAAGCGCAATCTGCACATCTTCCATGTATTTTTCAGGCACAATTATTCTTCGGATTGCTGTACACTTCTGGCCCGCTTTTACTGTTATTTCAGCTCTTGTTGCTTTAATAAATAAATCAAATTCTGGCGTCCCTGGGGCAGCATCCTCACCGAGCATTGACGCATTTAAAGAGTCAGCTTCTAAATTAAATGGAATGGAGTTTTCAATGATATGAGGCATTGCCTTTAATTTCATTCCTGTGGCAGCCGACCCGGTAAAAGTTACGACATCCTGGTTGGTAACATGATCGATAATCCCACGGCCCAAACCGCTTACCATCTGCAACGCACCTTTAGGTAAAATGTTAGAATCAACAATTTCTCTTACCATCAACTCTGTCAAATAACTGGTAAACTCTGAAGGCTTTACCACCGCAGGAACACCTGCTAATAAATTAACAGCTATTTTTTCGAGCATTCCCCAAATAGGAAAATTAAAGGCATTGATATGGACTGCCACTCCACGCTTCGGCACCAAAATGTGATGCCCGATGAACGTACCTTCTTTGCTTAATGGTGCTACTTCCCCTTCGACAGCATAGGGCAAATCAGGAAACTGTTTTCGCAGGGATGCATATGCAAAAAGATTACCTATTCCTCCTTCAATGTCAATCCAACTGTCAACTCTGGTCGCTCCTGTTGCAGCACTGAGCTTATAAAATTTCTCTTTTATTTCAATAAGGTGCAGAGCAAGCGCCTTTAACATTCTTCCTCGTTCTTGAAAAGTCATTTTTCGCAGCGCAGGACTTCCGGTATTTCTGGCGTAATCAAGGATTGATTTATAATCTAATCCTGCACTTGAAACAATTCCAACAGCTTCTCCGTTGATAGCGTTATAGGCAGTCAGTTCCTCGCCTTCACCTTCAATCCATTTTCCCGAAACATAATTTTGAATTTTACGCATAACTATTCTTCTAACTCTCTAATTTTTAAATCTTTTCTTTCCCTAACAAATTCTTTAAGGCGTTCGTTTTGAGCTTTTGTAAACTCAATGTCATAAATAAATTGAGTGCCTGAAAAAATGATTTTTCCAACGGGACGCCCTAAATCAATGTTTGAAGGAGTGCGACCAATGGGATAAACATCAATGAAGAAAGGAAAAGCAAAATCATATTTTAGTTTAGCTAAAGGAACAAAAGAATTGATATAAATGGTTTTTGACACGTAGTTCTCTGCGTAAACCACCATTGCCAGCGAATCTTGCAGCTCAATTGCTCGTTCGAACTTCCCAATTCTGTTGGTAGAAAACTCGTCTATTTTATTTTTTCCTCGAAAAATCATAATCGTGGATTCCAATCCACGTTTGTTTTCATTAACGACTTTTCCAGTAAGATAAAGCCGCCCTCGCCTCTCCCCCTGTGAGAACACGGACAATGTGAATACCACCAGTAGCAATATCAAAGCGGAAAAGGATTTTCTCATACTCATTAATTGCTGCGAATATACAGCCGATAAGTGGGTGAATCAAAAACTGGTAGTCCCAAAAAACATCCCGCCATCTGCGTTAAATCTATCAACCTAACAACTTTTCTTGACAAATCAGCCTAATTGGGTTGAAACAGATTTACTAGGAACTTGCTCTGTAAGCTCATCTCCTGACATTTCACTTTCAGCTTTGCTGCTTCTCAGCTTTGAGCGAAACAAACAATACTACTCGCAAGGCTCAGAGTTGCTTTCAAACAAAACTGCTAGGTGTGGTTTCTCCAAATATCATAAAGCTTCGGTTGATCTGGTCGGTTGGGCTCCTCTTTCCTCAGCGGTTCACAGGGTTTTAAGCTTTCAAAACATTCTTTTGGCAGCTGCTGATACAATCCCGTTCCTTTACTTTTCCAGTCTATCATTTCATCTGATACATCTTTTATTGCTTTAGCCGGATTTCCAACCACCACTTTTCGTGCTGGAATTTTTGTTTTTGCTGCAACAAAGGATAGAGCTCCCACAATGCACTCATCTCCAATCTCTGCCTCATCCATCAATACTGCATTCATCCCTATCAAGCAGTTTTTTCCCAGCTGTGCGCCATGCACAATAGCACCATGTCCTACATGAGCTCCTTCTTTAAGTCTCACCTCAATACCAGGAAACATATGAACCGTGCAGTTTTCCTGCACATTACAGCCATCCTCAATAACGATTTTACCCCAATCCCCTCGAATAGCAGCACCGGGGCCAATATATACCTTCGCTCCAATTATCACATTTCCCGTAATAACGGCTTGAGGATGCACGAAAGCGCTTTCATGCACCACCGGTTTAAACCCATTGAATTCGTAGATCAAAATTTATTATTTGAACACAAAGAAAGTAAAGCTGAACGAATGTTTCAGTGCTTTGATTAAAGGAAGTAACCCTCTTTAAAAAACCCGATCTTATTTCAGTTGTTGTTAAATCAACATGAACCATCTATTATGAAATGTATCGGTCGTGCCGTTTGACGAACTAATTTTGATGCCATGTACAGAGCCATCAACCTTGCGATAGGATTCATCAGTGTTGTTCCAGGAATATTAATGGCTTTGGGGCTCTGGCATGCCATTAATATTCTTCCTGACCTTTACCCGATGATCAGCAGAACCCTAGGAAGCTTTGTCATAATCGGGGTAATCGCATTTATGCAACCCAAGAAGGATGTTAAAAAAGTCTCTCAACTTGGTATTGCAATAGGTTTTCTCTGGACCATGACTGCCCTTATCATGGAATTAGAATTATGACTTTGTATCCAAACGAAAATTTAGAACCATTGAACGACCGTCAAAAAGTTGTTTTAAGTTTCGAGCTATCCGCCATAATGATGGATGAACATTAGTACAATGAATGTAGCACTCAAGGATAGTGAGGCAATAGCATTCATGTTCATGGTGTTTCTATGATTTACATGATCCTCATCTTGCCATGAAAGGTACATCCAACGAGTGAAATAATAGGCAATTGGAAGAGATGCCAACCCCATTAAAATCATATCGGTAAATCGATCTTCGAAAAAGTAACAAATCATTAAACCCGCAAAACCTACCGAAAACATAATGGCCGAAAAAATAAACGTCCCCTTAATGCCCAGCATCATTGAAAGGGTTTTATCTCCACGCTCTTCGTCTTCTTTGTGCTGATAAATTTGAGTAAGAGGGTAAGAGCCGCTGATCAAGAAGGTGCTGATAGCTGCATACATCATTTGGGTTTCGCCAATCGGTTCGTCCAAGCCGATCAATACCATTCCGTAAGTAAACGCACCTTGAAAAACGGTAACCACGGTTGTGCTGATAACTGGATATTGCTTCAACCTGATTTTATCAATGCTGTATGCTTTTGAAACCATGGTATAAACCAGCGCCATCATCGAGAAAAGTGGTGATATCAACCATGCTCCAAACACAGCCAGGCCATCAAAAATCATTACCAACTTAAAAAGTTCATCGTTTACCGGAGGCGGACTTTTTAAGCCCCCAACACTTTCTTCGTCCTTATCGAAATAGCTGTTATAGCCATTACTGGCAGGATAAAGAAAAACATGAATGATAATAAAAACCCAAAAAGCATCCCATGCTTCAAAATCACCGGCATTGCTCAAGGCAAACCAAAAAACAGGCATCAAGAAAACCGAGAATGGAATGCGCATGAGAACAAAAGCGCTTCTCCAACTCGAAGTTTTTTCGGCTGTTTCGCTCAATTGAGCGCTGCTGTTATTCTTTGAAGAATTTTTCGCCATGCGTTTGGTCGATGATGCGGTCTGCCAAAGGTGGAAAGATCTGAGCGCTTTTCATAAGACTTTCCATCAACAATTCTTTAAAAAAGATGAATTGAATGCTTCTTGCCAGTTGAAATCGCTTCCCAAAGGCGCTTCGCCAGCTTTTTTCATAGTGTGTTTTAACCGTGGCCATTGCTCCCGGTTCAAAGGATGAACTTCTCAAACATTCCGCCAGAATATGTGCGCTTCTAAGCGCCATGCTCATGCCATTTCCACTAAGCGGAGCCACCAGCCCGGCCGCATCACCGATAAACAAATGACCGTTTTTATGCTTCTCCTTATTTTGAAAATTTATTTGTGAAATCACCAACGGCTCAGAGTTAAGCTTCTCAAATCGGGTGAAGTAATCTCTCAACACAGGGTTTTTATAAAGAACACGTTGCTCCATTTCCAATAAGTCTTCTCCCTTTGTTAAGTTATCTGCCTTGGTCAGGTAACACATACAGTAGCGCTGCTCTTCTATGGCCGAAATGCCGCAGTAACCATTTTTAAACGTGTGCAATTCGATAAGGTTCTGGGGTAAATCAGCAGCAACATGATATTTAACTCCAATAAAATTATCGTGATTTTTCAAGGGCTTTTGAATAAACGCCCGATTTAAATGCTTGTCAATAGTTGATCGCTTTCCATGTGCTCCAACGACTATTCTCGCTTCAAAACTTCCGTTGCTGGTGTCTATTTTTCGTTCTCCAACTCCAAACACCTTGGTGCCTTCATGAACCTCAACCCCGTTGCGTTTAGCTTGTTCGGCCAGTGCAGCATCTAAAACATGTCTGCTAATACCAAACCCACCCGGATTAAGTGGTCTTCGCACCTCAGTTCCACGTGCAGTTGTAAGCTTAAAACGATCGATTGAAGCCGCACCTAACTCAAATGGATCAACTCCCAAAAACCGGAGGTAAGACAACGATTCATTTGAAATATACTCTCCACACACACGATGAAACGGATAGCGCTGCTTTTCAAATAAAACAACTTGTTTCCCTGACTTTTGCATTTCAATGGCCAAAGCCAGGCCTGACAAACCACCGCCTATGATGGCAATATCATGCATTTTTTTTAACGCTTATGGCATGCCGAAAAGCCCATTTCCATTCCACCACTGCATTTTCAATTCTCAGCTTTTTAAATATGTGTTTCCACTCCGTCTTCAAAAACGCTCGTCTAACCGAAAGTGGAGCATCATTTTTTACCAACCTTGATCTTGAAAATAAAATAGTAAGGATTTTTATGCCTAACCATGCAAAATAGTTGCGTTCCAAATCATTGATTACAAAACCATGTTTGCTTTTTTGATGCATTATGGTGATCAACTCCTCTAATTCTTCATCATAAAAATGATGGCAAAACAGGCTGCACATTACAATGTCATAATCTTCATGACGGTGTTGCAAAGACTGAAATGATCTGCATTCAAATTTCACATTCTCCAGGTTTTCACATTTAAACGTTGCCACAGATATTGCCACCTCAGAAAGGTCTAGACCTGTAAATCTAAATTGATAGCCTTTTGAATTAGCCCATTTATGCACCGCCAAAATGGTGTCGCCACCTCCACATCCAATATCGAGGACATGGTAGGTTTGATCGTGACTTAACCTTAGTTTATCCAATGCTGAAAATGTGGTATTATGCCCCCCTAGGAGATTATTTATGGTGGCCAACTCGTTGAGATTTAGCCTTAATTCAGCTGAATCTACCTGAGGATTGTCCATCATTTCAGGACCTGGATGCCGTTGTTTCAAACTCATGGTGAATACAGTAGTTCTCCATTCATTTTTTCAATGGTAAGCCCAGGGCCAAAACCAAGGGCGCACAACGTCTCTTCCTTGCGGTTTTGTTGCATGAGCTTATGAAGCACAAACAGAATAGAGGCTGAAGACAAATTTCCAACTTCAGCAAGCGTTTCTCTAGATGCTAAGGTTTGCTCGTCATTTAATTTGAGCCCTTTTTCCACGGCATCAATGATGTTTTTACCCCCGGGATGAATAGCCCATGTTTTTGCGTTTTCTTCGTTGAGGTTGAATAAAAAACCAATGCCCTGAAAGATCGCTTTTGGCACGTAGGCACTAAGCTTCAATAAAAAACCAGACGAATGAATGTTCCATGCCATCATCTCAGATTGATCTGGAAGGTAATGTTGTTTAAATCCATCGATTCGCAATACGCTGCCCATAGTTGGTTCGCCACTTACAATACATGCAGCAGACCCGTCACCAAAAAGGACATTGGCTAAAATAGAGTCATCATCATCTGAAGGTTGATAGTGAATACTGCACAACTCAACGCTCACGATTAAAACCTTAGCAGACCGATCTTGATCCACGAAGCTCTTGGCATGCTTAAGTGCATGGAAAACACCGTGACAACCGATAAAATTAACCGCCAATTTTGTGCAATCCGGATTCAGGTCTAAGGCCTTTGTTAGTTGTAGCTCGAGCCCAGGAGAGCTCATACCAGTGCACGAAACCGTAATGATATGTGTAATCTCATCTGCTTGAAACTTTAGCTTTTTCAGTGCTTTGAGCGCCAGTGGCATTGCGTGCAATTGATAAACCCGCATGCGTTTTTCCACCAATGGCGAAACCCCATTGAATAAAACCGGGTTTTGGGGCAGCCTAAAATCATCTATGACCGAATACCGATGGTTGATTCCGCTTTTTTTAGCGATGATGTTAACCTTTCGTTTTGCCGTCTCATTTATAGCTGATTGCTTTAGAAAAGTGGCGATTTCCTCTAAATCATACTTATGATCGGGATTGGCGGTGGCAATATTATTTATATAAACAGGCACGTATTTGTAGAGACGTTTTTGAAACACATAAGATCGTCATATGTTGTCAAATAGCCTATAATTATATAAACGAAAAGCTCCTGCCTAATTTTTGATTCCAAATCATTTATTCCAGCAAGACAAATTTCTGATGGCTGATTTTTCCTTTATCAGATCTGAAACTGCAGATATATGCTCCATTCTTAAGCCCCGTTGGCAATGAAAGGTTGTGCTGGTTTCGAGTTATTCGCTGGGTTGAGATACTTCTTCCTGCGATGTCAGTGATGTTTATCCATCCTGATTGAGCATCGTTCATCAGCAAAATTTGCAAATCAGCGCCCTTATTTACCGGGTTCGGATACAGCTTAAACGCGGATCGACTTATTGCGCTAATACCTCCGGCTGAGTCATCCGGCATTGTATCTGTCGTGTCTGGAGGATATATATAAACCATGACCAACTCGCTCCATACACTATCACTCATCACGCAAGGCTCATCAGTGGTGATCAATACCTGAAACGATTCTAACGATGCAAAATCAACTCCTGCAGTTTTAGTGAGGCTCATTCCGTTTTCTCCGGCTAAAACCTGTCCTTCATAATACCATTGATAGGATATAACCGTCCCTCCGCTGTCAGCAACAGCGGTGAATGTAACATCCGTAGAATCTTGCACGGAATCATTTGGAGCCACCGTAATTTCTACGCTGAGATCAAGCGTATCAAAACAACTTTCATAGGCTCCCAGATCAACATTTGCACCCTGAATGCGATCGCCTCCCTGAAGGTCTGTCGTGATGTAAGAAAGGTCAGGCGTTTGGTTGGCGGCATAATAAATGCTGTCACCTGTATTGATACCTATACTGCCCGAAACCAATCGGTAATCTTCACTCATCGCGTCAACAAATAGGTTACCACTCCATGGCACCGGAACCGCACTTCCACTTTCAAAATATTCAAGACCTATAACAGAAAAAGTTAAACCAGTCACTGCCAAAGCAGCTGGGGCATCCACATCTGGATTGGAAGGAGCGCTATTATCAAACAAAATTGAGTTTCGCATTTTTGAATCTCCAGCACCATCATCATAAATGCCTCCACCTGAGTTTCCTGCGGTGTTGGAAGTCATGGTTATGTTGGTAGCAATGGGATTGCAAGGAGAGCTATGGCTCATGGCCGTGTAAGCTCCACCACCGAGGTCTCCGGCTTCATTGTCATAAAACAACACATTGGTCATCACCGGGTTGCAATCTCTCCGGTTATAGATGCCTCCTCCGTTTTGGCCGGCTATATTGCCTTTAAAAATGCAATTAGTTACTAAAGGTGAGCATTCTGTGTAGTTGAAGATACCACCACCATCGTTGCTTGCCGTATTGCTTTCAAAAGTGCATTCGGTAATTATCGGGCTGCTTTTCCAGTTTTGAAGCGCCCCGCCATTACCTAGTGTGCTGTTGCTTCTGAAAACACATTCGTTCAAAATAATATGGCTTCCACCATCGCTTTCCATTGCTCCTGCACCACCATCAGCAGCATTGTTTTTAATGATGCATTGAACATATTCTGGAATACTGCTATCGTGATAAGCCGCACCACCTTGTTCGGTGGTATGGTTATTCCTAAACGTACAATAGGATAGGATCGCATTGCTACCGGATGCACAATACATACCTGCTCCGCCATCGCCATCATCGGCAAAATTTTCTGTAAATAAAGTGTTGCTGATCAGCGCATTGCTTCCGTTTTCATTCCGAATACCTCCGCCACCCTGGTTGTGATACGTTTTATTAGCGATAAACGAGCAATGATTAAGAATTGGACTGCTGTTACTGTTTCGCATACCGGCACCTCCACCGTTCGGGTCTTGGGGGAAATTACCCGTCACCCTATTCTGAGTAAAAACACAATGGGTGATGGTTGGGTCAGCATTAAGGTTGTTTAGTCCGGCTCCTCCGCGTGAAGCATGATTTCGTTTGAAAACCACCTGGTCCAAAATCAATTCGCTGGAGATATTTGTCATTCCCGCACCATAGTTTTTGTGTAACACGTTGCTTCCTACCATCAGCGAATCTGTACTGTTTGCATTTCCATGTGTGATGGTAAATCCATCCATCAGCGTTGCATTGGAGAGAGCTACAGCAACAACAACATGATATGCATTATCGGTGCTGTCACCACTCGCACCCAAATCACCGCTTAGCACAGTGGCGTTGGTAACATGAAGCGATGCGGAGTCAGAAGCTCTCTCTGCTAAACTGTTTTCCGTGCCGTTAAATCCCCCATAAAGTAATACACCTTCTTTTAGCTCAAAAGTCTTATCCCTATCATTCATGCTTCCCGCAAGTGCCGTGCTCGGTAAATAGGTTCCAAAAGCAACAAAAATGCTGTCACCGGATGCAGCTGCATCCAGCGCATCCTGCAAATCTGCAAAAGCTGTTGACCATGACATACCGTTTTGCGTGCCCGAATTAGCGGCATCAACAAACAGCGTGTTTTGCGCGTTTAAATTCCACTGAATTAATGCGAAAAAAAGAATAGAAGGTAAGGTTTTCATTGTGTGATAGTTTGGTTGCTAAAATATCAAATTTTCTTTGTCTCGATATTAATCTCGCCTAAGATCATGTAACCTGATTCTATCAAGACCTCAGCCATTACCTTCGCGCATCGTTTAAAAAAAGTGGGAATTGACGATCTTAAAAAACAGTTTGAAAAATGTCCACAAATGGAAACATTTGAATTTGGACCTGATCTTGCTGTGCCTGTTCGTTACCGATTAAAAGGGATTGCAGGCTCTGCATTAAGCTTTATCACGGCTGCTGCATTCAAAAAAAGCGAGGTTCATCACATGATGATTTTTAACGATAAGGAAGAAGCCGCCTACTTTTATAACGATCTTCAAAACCTCATTTCACCCAATCGGGTTTTCTTCTTTCCACATAGCGACAAGAAGCCTTATGAGCAAGCAGAGTTAGATACCGATGAACACTACTCTGGCAAAAAACGTGAAGGCGAAAACGGATTAATGCGTGCTGAAGTGCTCAACGCAATCAACACGCGAAAGCGCCATTTTGTGATTGTGAGCTATGCAGACGCACTTTCTGAAAAAGTGGTTACGCGGCAAAATCTGGTAAAAAACACCCTGGCCATCAAAACTGGTGACCAGCTTTCTCAAGATTTTGTAAATGAGATGTTGCAGGAGTTAGCGTTTGAACGCGTTGATTTTGTTCATGAACCAGGACATTACGCGATCCGTGGTGGTATAATAGACATTTGGAGTTTTTCTAACGAGCGCCCTTATCGCATCGAGCTTTTTGGCGATGAAGTCGATAGCCTGCGAACCTTTGATCCGGTATCACAACTCAGCGTGAAAGACCATGGCCGCATCAGCATAATTCCAGATGTACAGAAGCAAGCACAGAAGGAAATGAGGCAATCGATTCTGGAATATTTACCATCAAATACTGCCATTTGGTTGAAAAATTTTGAGCTGATTCAAGAACATGTTGAAAAGGCCTATAACCGTGCAACAGAAAATTATTCCACATTAAATTCAGCGGTAGAATGGATGGAGCCAGAAACGCTCTACCTGAGCGAATCCGTTTTTTTGGAGCACTTAAGTGCTTTCACTCAAATAGAATTTGATCGACCAGGCCTTATCAAGCCCGACATTGAAATTCAGTTTAACCAAACCCCCCAAGTTTCTTTCAACAAGAATTTTGACCTTTTAATCAACGACCTTACAAATCACACACGTAACGGTTTTTACAACTACATCTTTGCGTCAAACCCAAAACAAATCACACGGCTGCATCAGATTTTTGAGGACATCCTCAAGAACCGCGAAACCGAAGTCACTCCGTTTGATTTTGAAGGCATAAACACTGCCATTCACGAGGGTTTTATCGATCATGATTTAAAAGTGGTTTGTTACACCGACCATCAACTCTTTGAGCGATATCATCGCTATAGACTCAAGGAAGGGTTCTCAGACTCTGAAAGGCAAATCACACTGAAAGAGCTTACCAATCTCCAGCCGGGTGATTATGTAGTGCACATCGATCACGGAGTGGGTCAGTATTCAGGAATCCAAAAAATTGATGTGAACGGACAGCAACAAGAAGCCATTCGCCTGATTTATTCAGGTGGCGATGTTTTATATGTGAGCATACATTCCTTGCACCGCATTTCTAAATATGTCGGCAAAGACGGCACACCACCAAAGATCAACAAGCTCGGGTCAAACGCCTGGCAGAGTTTAAAAAACAAAACCAAAAAGAAGGTCAAGGAAATCGCCTATGACCTTATCAAACTATACGCTGAGCGCAAGATGAAGGAAGGTTTTGCTTACAGTCCTGACACCTATCTGCAAACCGAACTGGAGAGTTCATTCATCTATGAAGACACTCCCGACCAGGAAAAAACTACTGCCGCGATCAAGGCAGATCTTGAAAAATCATATCCGATGGACAGGCTCGTATGTGGTGACGTGGGCTTTGGGAAAACCGAGGTAGCCGTTCGTGCTGCATTCAAAGCCGCAACCGATGGGAAGCAGGTGGCCATTCTGGCGCCTACCACCATTCTCACCATGCAGCACTACAAAACCTTCAAAGACCGTTTAAAAGATTTTCCGGTAACTGTGGATTACATCAATCGTTTTCGATCATCCAGGCAACAAAAAGAAACGTTGAGAAAACTGGCTTCCGGTGAAATAGACATCCTCATCGGCACACACCGCATTGTGAGCAAAGACGTGAAATTTAAAGACCTCGGACTGATGATCATTGACGAGGAACAAAAATTTGGTGTAGGTGTAAAAGACAAGCTAAAGACCATGCGAGTAAACGTTGATTCACTTACACTTACTGCCACACCGATTCCTCGAACGCTTCAATTTTCATTGATGGGTGCACGTGATTTGAGTGTGATCAACACGCCACCTCCGAACCGCTATCCTGTGCAAACAGAGCTGCACACCTTCAACGAAGCCATCATCAAAGACGCCATTTATGCAGAGCTCACAAGAAACGGACAAGTGTTTTTCATTCACAATCGGGTGCAAAACATTGTAGAGGTGTGTGAAATGATCAAAAAAATTGTTCCCGAAGCGAGCATTGATTTTGCCCACGGCCAAATGGAAGGTCACCAGCTGGAAGATGTGATGCTTCGCTTTATCGAAGGAGGTTTTGACGTGCTGGTTTCCACCTCTATCATCGAAAGTGGGTTGGACATTCCAAACGCCAACACCATCATCATCAATCAAGCGCAAAACTTCGGTTTGAGCGATTTGCACCAAATGCGCGGAAGAGTGGGTCGTTCAAATAGAAAAGCCTTTTGTTATTTACTATGTCCGCCCATGAGCACACTCACCAATGAAGCCCGAAAACGACTCACCGCCATCGAACAATTCAGCGATTTAGGAAGTGGATTTAACATTGCCATGCGCGATTTAGATATTCGAGGTGCAGGAAACTTGCTAGGTGGGGAGCAAAGTGGTTTCATCACCGACATCGGATATGAAACCTATCAGAAAATTTTAGAAGAAGCTATGGAAGAACTCAAGGAAACCGAGTTTAAAGGTTTGTTTGAAGAGGATAAAGAAAAAGAATACGTTAATGACTGTCAACTCGAAACCGATTTGGAAGTGATGATTCCTGATGATTATATCAACAACATCACCGAGCGAATGAGTATTTATCGCGCACTGGCAGAAGTCAATGACGAAGCGGCATTGGAGCAGTTCAAAAAAGGGCTTGAAGACCGCTTTGGTCCGATTACCCCAGCCGTAGAGCGTTTGCTAAAATCAAAACGCTTAATATGGGCAGGAAAAGCCATCGGATTTGAGAAAGTTGTGTTTAAAAACAAGAAGCTCATAGGCTATTTTTTACCCGATAAGGATTCACGGTATTTTCAATCGCCCACGTTTGAAAAGGTTATCCTATTCGTGCAAAACAATCCTAACCGGGTGCAATTGAGAGAGCGCAACGAACGTCTTAGTTTGGTTTTTACCAATGTGAGCAACCTTGAAAAAGCCGTTGACACGTTAGAAGAAGTGATGAAAATGGAGTAAATAGACTTTGCCCCACTCGCAGCCAAAGACCATATGATTTGCAAACAAGCAATCATGTTTTTTACCACTTTCGTTTCAAAAATAGCAGGATGCTAGCGTTTTTCAAGTCCTGTATTATTTGCCGTTATTAGTCAATCCCTAACTAACAATACAAGCCCATGAAAGCGCTTTTTTTGATCCTTGTGATGCTTCACGGGTTGGTTCATTCCCTTGGCTTTATCAAGGCGTTCGAGATCAGTGAAGTAAAAGAGTTGGCCACCCCAATTTCAAAGCCAATTGGATTGCTTTGGTTGATAACAACTGTTTTATTTCTGACTTACGGAGTGCTCTATTATTTCAACAAGGATAATGCCTGGCTTGTTGGAATTACTGCATTGATCTTTTCGCAAACCTTGATCGTTTTCTTTTGGTCAGATGCAAAATTCGGCACGATTCCTAATGTGATCATCCTCCTGGCAGTAATATGCTCAATTGGAAACGCACTGTTTAACTCCACGGTTGAAAAAGAAAAGCAGGAACTCCTTCAAAAATCATCCATTGAAAGCGCTGAAATCCTATCGATAGATGACATAGAGGGCTTGCCTCTGCCAGTAAAAAAATGGCTCCTCAGCAGTGGCGCAGTGGGTAAAGTGAAGACCCTGAATGGAAAAATCACCCAAAGCGCGCGAATGAAATTGAATCGGGAACAGAAAGAATGGTACAATGCAAAAGCCACTCAATACACGATGATCGATGAGCCCTCGTTTCATTGGACGCTTCACTTGTCGATGAATGAATTGATGTGGTTTAAGGGTAGAGATAAATTCCAAAATGGTAAAGGAGAAATGTTGATTAAAATAAATTCGCTCATCAATGTCGTAAATGAGTCCGGTGAAAAAATTGATGAGGGCAGCATTCAAAGATATTTAGGAGAAATGGTTTGGTTTCCTTCTCTAGCGGTTAGTCCATACATAAGGTGGGAACAAATTGATGATCTAAGTGCTAAAGCAACAATGTCCTACAAAAACACAAAAGGTGGTGGAACATTCTACTTTAATGAACAAGGTGACTTTACTAAATTCATCGCCATGCGGTTTCAAGGGAATGAACCCAATGCTGAACGAAAAGAATGGGTACTGACAGTGGATGGCTATCGTGTTTTTGAAGGGATAAAGGTTCCTTCAAGGATGGAGGCAACGTGGCAACTAGAAGAAGGAAGCTGGACGTGGCTTCAACTGGAAATTGAAGAAATCATCTATAATATAACCCCAGAATAGTATTAACTGACTTCATGATCTGTTTTGGCAATTGGAGATCGAACATTTTACAAGGATGACCGCCATTTTTTGAAACCCGCAACAGGATTTCAGCCCACTCATTGAATATCAAAACGGACACACAATAATTACATTCATAACTTACAAATGGCTCGTTTTATAAAATGCCGAACGAAAGGTGCCCTGTTCAATATTTTTCCATTTTCGTTTTACGTTTCAACGTCAAAAACTGAATTTTAAAGTCATGTCGAACGAAAAAAAGAAATTATCGCCCGATCGAAAAGATGCGCTTCTCAGCATCTTGAAAACCAGGTTTGAGGAAAACATGGCTCGTCACAAAGACCTGGAATGGGTAGGAGTTGCAAGCAAACTTCAAAGCAATTCAGAAAAATTGTGGTCGCTGAATGAAATGAAAGAAACTGGAGGCGAACCCGATGTTGTTGGTTACCTCCAACAAGAAGATGCTTGCATTTTTTACGATTGTTCTGCTGAAAGCCCGAATGGACGAAGAAGTCTTTGCTACGATCAGGAAGCCTATGAATCAAGAAAAAAATACAAACCAAAAAACAGTGCTCTTGGCATGGCGGCTAAAATAGGCATTCAGCTTTTAAGTGAGGATCAGTACTTTGAATTGCAGCAACTCGGAAAGGTTGACACCAAAACCTCTAGTTGGCTTTTTACTCCTTCAAACATCAGAAAACACGGAGGCGCCATTTTCGGTGATTGGCGCTTTGGAAGAACTTTCATTTACCACAATGGGGCAGAGTCATATTATGGATCAAGGGGATTTCGCGGTTGGCTTATGGTTTAATTCTTCTTATAAAATGATTCCATTTAATATTAAAACAAAACGCTTAGAAATCAGGCCTCTTCATTTATTTGATCTTTCTGATTTTCATATCTATCGATCAAATCCTGAGGTGACAAAATATCAAGGATTTGACCCTATGTCTATTGATCAGGCAGAAGCTTTTATCACAGAAAACAGCACGAGGCAATTCGGCAAAGCCGGTGAATGGGTGCAGTTTGGAATAGCGCTCAAGGAAAGCGAGAAACTCATAGGAGATTGTGCGATCAAACTTACCGAATCTGATGCGCGCATTGCAGAACTGGGAATTACCATTTCACACCTCGAACAAAAACAAGGCTTTGCAAAGGAAGCACTGCTTGGTTTCTTGTCGTTTTTGTTTGATGAAAAACAAATTCACAGAGTGGTTGAAATAGTGGACGCTGAAAACACCGCATCCATTCGCTTGCTTGAAAGTATAGGTTTTAGAAGAGAAGGACACTTTATTGAAAACATTTTCTTCAAAGGAAAATGGGGCAGCGAATTTCAGTATGCAATGCTCAAAAGTGAGTGGGATAGCATAAAAAGATAACGATCAAAAAGTAAATTGAAAAAAGTTGACTATTGACTGCGTATATTGTTTTTGATTTGTCAAAAACCTGTCGCAACCAATCAAAGAGTGAAAACCATGTTTATTTCAGCCATCCAAATTCAACCACATAAGAAACTGCTTTTTACAATTGCGGTTTTGATCACTTCGCTATTTTCTGCAATTGCTCAAGACGTGAATGTCAATTATGACTCTACACTCGCAAAACATTTAGAAGCAGATGATTATGGAATGAAATCCTACGTCTTGGTCATTTTAAAGACAGGAGAAAACAACATTCCGGATGAAGCAAAGCGCGATAGTTTATTTGCAGGTCATCTCAATAATATTAAACGACTTGCAAAAGAGAAAAAGTTGATTGTAGCCGGGCCATTATCTAAAAATGAGAAAAGTTATCGCGGGATTTTCATTCTGGATTTACCGTCATTTGAAGAGGCTAAAGAATTGCTTCAAACCGATCCTGCAATCAGCGAAAAAGTGCTTGCTGCTGAATTATTTCACTGGTATGGTTCGGCTGCGTTGCCCGCATATCTAGAAACACACAAAAAAATCGAGAAGTATCAATTCTAATTTGGGAGTGTTGACCCATTCGATCACCAATTCATAAAAAACCACATAATCACGGCATAACGGGCCGTTTTTCCCAGGCTCATAAAAAAAGTAACGTGCCAAAATGGTGTTTTGAACAACCCCAATGCTATAGCTATAACATCTCCAACAAAAGGCAGCCAACAAAGGATAGCGGTATAACTCCCATAGCGATCAACTTGTGTTTTCCAGCGTTTCACCTTTTCAGGTTTCGCACCTAACCATTTGGTTATTTTGCTCCAATCGCCTAAATACCCAAAACCATAACTGCTAAGTCCACCAAGCGTATTCCCCAGGCTGGCCACAGTCAAACAAGCTAACGGATTAAAGCCCGACAAAAGCATAGCTGCCAACACCGCTTCTGAGCTAAACGGAATCACTGTAGCCGCAAGAAAAGTAGCCAAAAACAAACCCAGGTATCCGAAATCTATCCACTCCACCCCGCAATGCTACAACTTAGTTGCTTGTCATTGACTAATTTCGAAGCCCTAATACACAAGAAATTGAATACCCTTTCTCCCTCTTTCCTTTTTAGTTACGAAAATGTATGCCGTACCGATTCTCAGCACAATGTTAGCCTTATTTTCACGTTTGGCAACCTGTTATACTCCCTGTTTGATCGAACGGGTTGCAGCGCATTTGACTCCATAATGAAATGATCAAAAAGCTAATTATACTTAGCAGCTTAACACTGCTCCTTTTTGCTTGTGAAAAAGTGGTTGACATAGAAGAAACAGAAGTTCAGCCTGTTGTTTTTTGTCAAGTTGGAGAAGGGTTGCAGGGCGATTGGATATCAGACTCTGTGCACATCACATCAGAAGTGGACACCATTGACTCGCTCATCATCAACAAGCAGCCAACACTGTTTTATGAGTTAAAAATAAGTTGTGGTGAAACCGATGATGATAAGCGCCTACGATTGAGTTACACTAATTTTTCTGGTGTGGAGACGGAAGACATCCTGTCAACAAACTTCATTTCCTCTGATAAGACCATATACATCTTTAACACGTTTGACGAGTCACTCGATACGGCTCAGGCTTCTTTTAGATTACGCTATGTTTTGATCAACAGCAATCAGGGTGAGTTTCGCTTCACCGAAAACCCAAATCCCGGGCAAAAAACGCACTACAAACTGTATCTGCAGAAATCGCTGTAAGAATAAACCGCTTTGCGCGTCCAACCTTTCCCACAACAATAAAGTCTTACAAGCGATGAAACTGCAATTCATTTTACCCTTTCTATTTTTAGCGCTTAGCCTTTCGTGCAGCAAAAAAGAGTCGCCTGAGTTTTCTGCGCCCGAATTACCTGAGCTACGTGAAATAAAGCATCAAGTGTTGCTTGAACCCACGGTGAGCGTTAGCTGTGGTGCGTGTCCGCTGGCACATCATAAAGTAGAGCAGATTGAGATGGAGAATCAACAAGTCAATCATATCAGCCATTACCTCCATGGTCCGTTGTATCATGAATACACAAGCTATTTGATCGAGCGCATAAACAAAACCATTTACACACCTCTGTCTCATGTAAATCGGAGGCACGATGGCGAATCAGTGACGTATTACCCGGTAAACATGCTTGAGGAAGTAGTTGATCAAGAGTTGTTAGATGGCAGCGAAATCGGTTTAGAAGCAAGTTTTACCAAACAAGAGGATGAACTATTATTTGAAATTGAGCTTTTCAGCCACAACGAAGATTTGGATGGTGAATACCTGGTCACTGTTCTGTTGGTGGAACGATTGGTTACTGGAGAAGGTAGCGGGTATAACCAACGCAACTACGGAAATGATGATCCGGATCATCCTTTCTACCAACAAGGTGACTGGATTCAAGGTTTTGAACACACAAATGTGATCAGGCATGTGATAACGCCCGATGAAGGTGAGGCCGTTTTGCTCGATGAAAAATCAGGCACCTGGAGCGGAAACATTGATGCGAGTTCGTTAAGTTCAAATGTAGAGTCCTATGACCTGATTGCCTTTATTACCAAAAAAGCCGATAAAGTGATGCCGATTTTAAACAGCATTACTCTTCCTTTAAACGAGTAAACATGCGCATACAGGCGCCCTATTCATCTAACCCAATCTTTTTAGAAATCAAATTTAATGCCTTGCGCAAGCGGAAGCTCGGTGCTCCAATTGATGGTGTTAGTTTGTCTGCGCATGTAAGCTTTCCAGGCATCCGAGCCGCTTTCACGACCACCACCAGTTTCTTTTTCACCACCAAATGCTCCCCCAATCTCTGCTCCACTGGTGCCAATATTTACGTTGGCTATCCCACAATCTGAACCTTTATGGCTCAGGAAGATTTCGCTTTCGCGCATGTTGGTGGTCATAATAGCTGAGCTCAATCCTTGCTTCACTCCGTTTTGAAGTGCGATAGCCTCCTCAAAATCACGGTATTTGATCAAGTACAAAATAGGTGCAAAGGTTTCGTCTTGAACGATTTGCCATTCGTTTTTCACTTCAGCAATGGCCGGCTTAACATAGCAGCCACTTTCAAATCCGTCTCCTTCAAGCGTGCCACCCTCCACAGCAAAAGTTCCGCCTTCCCTGGTGATGGCTTCAAGCGCATTTGAATACTGAGCCACAGCATCTTTATCAATCAGCGGACCAACGTGATGGTTTGCATCCAGCGGATCACCAATTCTAATTTGTTTATAGGCTTTTACCAATGTGTTTTTCACTTCATCATATATGCTTTCATGAATGATCAACCTTCTGGTAGAAGTGCATCGTTGGCCACATGTGCCCACCGCACCAAACACAATGCCCGGAACGGCCAGTTTTAAATCGGCATTGGGCGTGAGAATAATAGCATTATTGCCTCCCAACTCAAGTATGGTTTTGCCCAACCTTCGACCAACGGCCTCTCCGACCTTTTTTCCCATTCTTATGGATCCAGTTGCTGAGATCAACGGAACCCGGGCATCGTTACTCATCACTTCTCCAATTCTATAATCACCAACAACCAAACAATTCACCCCTTCAGGTACATTGTTTTTTTCAAAAACTTCGCTCACTATATTCATGCATGCCACTGCACATAACGGAACTTTTTCCGATGGTTTCCAAATGCAAACATCCCCACAAACCCAGGCAAGCATCGTGTTCCAGGCCCAAACGGCAACCGGAAAATTGAATGCGGATATTATTCCTACCACCCCAAGCGGATGGTATTGATCGTACATCCTGTGCATGTCACGCTCGCTATGCATAGTAAAACCATGAAGCTGCCTCGACAATCCAACCGCAAAATCACAGATATCGATCATCTCTTGCACTTCACCAAGTCCTTCTTGATAACTTTTGCCCATTTCATAACTGACCAGTTTTCCGAGTGGATCTTTTTTTGCCCGCAAGGCTTCTCCGATTTGGCGCACCACTTCACCTCGCTTTGGTGCCGGCCACATTCGCCATTCAATAAAAGCCGCCTGCGCCTTTTCAACCAGTGTATTGTAATTTTCTAACGAACTGCCTTTCACCTTCGCAATCAGAGCGCCATCCGTAGGTGAATGAGACGCGAAAAGATCACCGTTTGAGGAAAGCCAATTCATTCCTGAAAATGTTCCTTCGTTTTCGGCTTTTAAGCCAAGTTCTTTCAAAAATTCTTTCATGAGATCTAGCGTTTGGGCAAATGTAAGCAGCCGATATTTGGTTGGGTGTGATTATTCTGTTTCTATGTCAACCCTCGCTTATTATTGCATTTAGTAAAACACTGGTTTTTTCTGCCTGGCTAAACACCATAAAGTGCGAACCTTGCTCAATCCAATAGTCTGGTGAGGAAAACAGTTTTGGAAAAACCGTGTCTGCTGTTCCATGAATATGAACCAATCGATCCGGTATAATTTGATTTTTCCAATTCAAAGCTCGATCGATCGACCACGCTACTGTTTCCAAATCTGCCTCATCCAGCAAACGTTGGAGCATTACCCTATCATCCTTAGAGTTGCAGCCAAAAAAGCGCATGGAAAGCTCTCGTTGTTGCAATAATTTATCAATTGCTACCAGCTTGTGCATTCCGGTATTTCCGATGAATCGGAGCCAAGGCGGCATTTCATCATCTTTTTTAATAGAGCTGATCAAGATCGTTTGTTTCACATTAAAAAGCTTCGCGATTTCTATGGCCATCATGCCACCAAAAGAAAGGCCGATGAGGACTGCTTCTTGAGGGTTCTCAATCTCCTCTGCCATGCGGCATGCATAATGTTCTATCTTTTCATCGTAATGGGGTTTTAGCCACGGAAGGTGATGGACAACGATGTCTTTTCGAAGTTTCAATCGACTAAACACGGCCTTGTCTGCCCCTAAACCGCTAATAAAATAACAGTCTATCACTCTTTATTGGGATAAAAGTGAACATCGCGTTGCGGAAACGGAATCCTAACCCCGTGCTTTCGAAACTGACGATCTATTTCAAATCGAATATCGCTTCTTATCACTTCTAATTTCCAGGTCTCTGTGGTCCAAAAAAGAACGGAAAAATCGAGACTTGAATCTCCAAAACTTTTGAATTGAACGGAAACCGGTTTGTCGTTATTTACTAATTCATGGTTGGCAGCTACATCCTTTAAAATGGTGCTGACCAATTCAGTATCCGAACCATAGGCTACTCCAACATCTACTCTAAATCGCGTGAGCTGTTGCATTGCAGACCAGTTGATCACTATGTCCGAAACCAGTTGACTGTTTGGAACGATAATGGTTATGCTATCGCGCGTTTCGATATGACTGGTTCGAAAATCAATGGCTGTGATTCTACCAACAGTGTTATCAAATTCTACAATGTCACCCACCTTCACTGTGCCTCCAAACAAAATAATTAACCCACTAGTGAAATCATTAAAAATTTGCTGGATACCCAACCCCACACCTACTAGCAAAGCTGCCGAACCTGCAAGCAGAATAGTAAGATCAAGACCGATTACCTCCAAAGCAATACCTGTCGAAATCGTGTAGGCAAAATAGGCCGAGAGCTTGTTGATGGCATAGAGTGTGCTTTTCTCCATCCAGGTTTTGCTACGAACATTTCGCGCTATCGCGAACTTCAACACCCTCAACAACAATCCGGTAACGATATATATCAGAATGACCACCCCAATATCCATGAGCGTGAGCGACACACTTTTGTATTTAAAAAGTTGTGTATTTAAGATCTCTATGAGCTGTTCCATCATCTTTAGTGCAATACTGTTCTACCGAGTGATTTATTTATCTCCTTCTTGATCTTCTCCAACTTCATTTGTTTTTCTAGAAATGGCATAGGGTCGCCATCTAATGCATCTTGTTCTCTCAGTGCTGTCTGGTTTTCTTTTATCATGCGCTCAACACGCTTCGATTTGTAAGCATAAACCGACTCGGTAACTGCCCTGCGTAATTTTTGTTCTTCAGATTTGACGATGATATCCATTCTTTCCCAATTATCCAAGTTGTATGGAAACGTCATCAAGTCGATAAATAAATCGCGTAATTCATCATTTTCATGGTTGATAAAAGTAGGCTGAGAGAATTTTCCGTTTTCTTTATAGTGCTCTGAAATGGCTTTAAAAAGTTCTCTGTAGCGCTCGGTTTCAAAAAAGAGTTTATCCAGTTCGATTTCATCAAGAAAAAATTCCAGCACATTATAAGACTCAGGATCTGGCTGGTCTTCAACGGGGTCTTCCAGCGTAAATTGCTTATCATAAAAGTTGATCATGAGACGAAGAATATCGCGCTCCTGATGCTCGATGGTGTCTTCCTTAAACTTCTTTTCTTCTTTAAAATCGCCAACGATCACCGGTGCATCAGGCATGTCATCCACGTTTTTATTGGCCGACCGGTATTGCTGTTTATGATGCTTTCGCAGTGCTTTGTTGAGCTCAGAAATCAATGCAGACTCAGAGACATGCATGGTTTTAGCGCACTCGGCAATGTATAATGAACGCAAGATGGTATCGGGGATAAGCGCGATGGAGTCAACCATGGCATGAATGACTTCATTGGCTTTCAACGGGTCGCCTTCAGCATCCTGCATCAGCAAATCAGCTTTAAATGCGATGAAATCACGCGCATGTTCCTGAAGGTATTCCTTCACTTCAATGCGATCATGCGATTTGCTGAAACTATCTGGATCATGATCATCAGGGAGCAATATGACCTTGACATTCATGCCTTGTTCTAAAATAAGGTCGATGCCCCTAAGGCTGGCTTTTACTCCGGCTGGATCGCCATCAAAAACGAGGGTGATGTTTTGCGTATATCGGGCGATCAACTTGATCTGCTCTTTCGTAAGCGCGGTGCCGGAAGAGGCTACTGTGTTTTCAATCCCTTTTTGGTGAAAGGCGATAACATCGGTGTACCCCTCAACCAAATAACAGTTATCTGCTTTCGCTATCGCTTGCTTTCCGAAATAAATCCCATAAAGCGAACTGCTTTTATCATAAATAGCATTTTCGGCTGAATTGATGTATTTAGGAATGTTTTTGTCGGCCTTTAACGTGCGCCCACCAAAACCAATAATCCTACCACTGAGGTTATGAATCGGAAAAATCACGCGACCCTTATACCCATCATATTTTCGTCCGTTCTTTTCTTTAACCAAAGCGGTCGCCAGCAAATATTCATCCTTGTAACCTTTCTCTTCAGCTTTCTCAGTAAAAGCTTGAAAATTGTCAGGATTATAGCCAAGCTGAAATTTTTCAAGGATGCTTTCCTTAAAGTCACGTTCTTTAAAATAGGTCAATCCGATGTTGCGGCCTTCGTCTGTTTTCCAGAGTTGTTCTACAAACCATTTGCTGGCAAAATCATTGATTACATACAAGCTTTCTCGTTCGTTTCGAACCTCTTCCTGCTCAGGTGTAGGTTTTTCTTCCTCCACCTCTATTTGATATCGCTCAGCCAGCCACCGCAGGGCTTCAGGGTAAGTGAAATGCTCGTGTTCCATGAGGAAAGTAACCACATTACCTCCTTTTCCAGAACTAAAATCTTTGAATATTCCCTTGGCTGGGGAAACCATAAAAGAAGGTGTTTTTTCGTCTGTCCATGGACTTAAGCCTTTAAGGCTAGAGCCTGACTTTTTCAAGTTGACAAACTCGCCAACAACCTCATCAATGCGCGCGGCAGTGAGAATTTCATCAACTTTATGCGGAGGGATCATTGGTTACGAAGTTAAAATACCTTACGTCAAATCAGAGCAGATAACGATCATTCGTTTTTTATGGAGAAGTTGCGCTCTTGAAGCACGGTGCCATCGGTGTCAAAAAAAATCCAATTGCCAGATTTTTCATCGTTTGTAAATTTCCCGATGTATCGTTTGTTGCCATCCGGCCAATACACTTCCTTTTTGCCGTGTTTTAACCCATGCTCGTATTCTCCCAAGCTCCAAAGGTTTCCATTGGTGTAATAGTAACGCCATTCGCCATGTCGGTCTCCGGTTTCATCAAAACTGCCTTCGTATTGCCTGATACCATCTTTATAAAAACGCTCTTCTCGGACTTTTACTTTCTGCTCTTCTTTCTCTAAATAATACTTTACGAGTTTAGGTTGTTTTTCATTCCATTGTTCGCTTACAACACGCTCTTCTGTTGGCTCGCAGGCCATCAGAGCCAATAATATCATGATCAAATAAGATGAAATAACAGCCCGCGCACTTTTTTTCATAACCTCAAAGTTAACCGTGCAGCTTTATCGGTCAACAAGAAATTGATACAACAACGATATAAGTTTTGATACGGCTTGATTTAGAGGTGTTAAATATGTCAAACGTTAATTTTCAACACTCAATTCACCTAAAAACTATTTTAGTTCCATTAATCTACATCGATGAAAAAGCAGCACTTCTTTAAATCTGTTATTCTTTTGGCGGCATTGAGTTTTTCGCTATGCGGTTTTGCACAGATTGACTCCCTTGAATTGTCTAGCACTGACAGCACTCAAAAACACTGGCAAATCAACACTGACTTATCATCATTTGTAGCCACGGTTCTAGGCTCCATTAATGGTAGCAGCTTTCGCATCGGATTTCAAGCCAAGCGCATTCGACCTAAAAGTGCAATACGATTCACGCTCGAGCATTATCCAAGAGCATTAGATGAGGGCTTCTTTTTCGCTTCAAACCGAAGGATAATGGAAGTAAGCGGTGATGAAGTTCGCTATTTATCCCAAAATGTGTCTGGAGGGCTTTCCAGTCTTGGGATTGGTTTGGAGCGGAGGTATGATGCGAAATTTGGAACAGCGTATTTTGGCACCGACCTTTTTGCCGCGATAGGAATTCAGCATATCAACTCCAGAACCTATTGGGAGGATCCGACCTCAACCGAATTGGACACCTCCATTTTTGAAAACACCCAACGGGCTAACATCCCAGTTTACAGGGCGTCACTCGCTCCATTTGTTGGTTATGAGTTACAAGCCTGGGATCATCTCGGATTCAGTATTGAGGCTAGAGTAGATGCGTCTGCAACTTATGGCAAGCGCTTCTCCGTTGACGAAGAAACCGCTCTGATAACCACCCATAGTGAAAACATCTACTTTAGCAGCATGCCGTTGGTGTTTATCAGGATTTACTACCTGTTTTAGTCCTCTTTTATTGCACCACTAATTTGGTCACCACTCCTTTACCAGCATGAACATAGTACACCCCATAAGGCAAGCTACTCACCGAGAAGGAAGGTGCGTTTTGAAATTCTAAAACTCTTTTGCCCAGCGCATCGGTAACATGACCTGTGATCGGTTCTGAAGCATAAACATCATCCGATGCAGGATTTGGATAAATGTAAAAACTATGCTCCGAGTTGAACTGAACAGGCTCAATTTGTGAAAACCCACTGACACCATCAAAATCGGTTTGCTTCAATTGATAATAAGAGGTTCCTCTCAGCGGTGATTCGTCTTTAAACCAATACTCGTTTTCAGTGTTGCTGTTTCCGGCACCACTTACCGTTCCGATCGGATAAAACTCCTGCCCATTCGCTGAGCGCGTCACCGTAAAGAAGTCATTGTTTACCTCAGATGCCGTGACCCAGTTTAAATCGACCCAGCTCTCTGTTGGATGAGCAGTAAATGTGGTAAGCTCAACGGGCAGTGGGTTTGCATTCCCATCCAATGAGCCGAAGGTGAATTCGCTAAATGCATTGATAGTTGCATCAGTGGTGATCTTTCCATTTGTCAGCAATCCTGTTGCTGCTCCGCCTTCATTTGACCAAGTGCTGGTGCCGAGGTAGTGCGCCACGACTAAATCAGCGGTGTCTGTAATTTTACTTGAATCGTTGTTTTCCCAATAAAGCGAAACTTTGGGTTGAGCTGATCCATTGTCTCTGCTCAAATCCCAATACTCGATTAAACTGGTGTTATAAATTCCATCTCTGTTGCCGGCATATTGAGAGGGGTTGAAAAAGCTTTCACTGAAGGTGCTTCTGAAATACTCTGCCGTAAACGCGTCTGTAACGGCAGTGCCGGTCACATCAGAGATCTCGAGTCGCGCCCATGTTCCGCTTCCTCCAAGGGGAAACACGAACGGGTCATTGCCGATTTTTTGAATAGGGCCTGAAACATAACTTCCGGAATTGCCCTCTGTTGCAGTAGCTCCATCTTCTAATATTAACATGTTAGCCGCTGTGGTTTGCAAAACTCCATCGGTAAAAGTGATGCTATTGGTTAAATTAACCGTCCCCTCCATGGTGAGCTGTGGCTCAATGGCTGCAGTATTATTGATCACTACCTGCTCATATTCTATTTGATCAGATCCAGCACCATCATCATCAGCGAAAATTTGCGCTGCGGTGCCGTTGTAAGTTATCTGAACATTTGCACTGTTGCTTTGCAGCAAGCCATAATTATTAGGCGCTGCATCCCTGATAAAATTTCCACCGATTTCGAGTTGGGCGTTTCCATTCATTTCCAGTTCGACTTCGCCCTGTCCATCGGCTCCGGTAAATACGATATTGGAACCTACTGAAAGCAGACCATTGTTATTGATGTTGGTATAAAAGTTTCCAGCGCCAGAGGCTCCATCAGTGTCCATTGTGAACACCCCGCCAACATTCACTTCACAATCATCACTAATGATGAATTGAATATCATCTCCACCTTCTGACGGATTATGATCGAGGTGCAAGTCACCGATAATGTTTAATGAAGCGGTGCTTCCGACTGAGTTTTCTCCCAAATGAAGTTCCAGATCATTTCCATCATTCATCCTTAGGATCATGTCTCCATTCACGGTCATAGTGACCGCGTCATCCAGGTCGATCAAAAGCTCTTGATTGGTGTTGTTATCCAATGTAGCAAGGAAGTCGCCCGTGTTGATAATCGCGTTGTTGTTGATGTTGAGTAAAACCTGTTGGCCACCATCAAAATGGTTGATGATCATGCTATCCGAAACACTGAGTGATCCATTATTCATGGTTAGGGTAACCTGCTCTCCACCATTGGAGTTGATGGTAAACACACCTCCGATAGCAAGTTCAGAATTGGCGTCATCGATGATAATATTGACGTCATCGCCACCAGTTTTATCAATGTAGAAATCACCACCAATATCAACAGACCCGCTCGTTCCGTTGTTGTTGTTTATGTATAGGTTGAAATCGTCTCCCCCGTTCATTTGCACATAAGCCCGGTTTAAGACGTTAAGAGCTGCGTCACCATCCACATCGATGATAAGTTGATCGGCTCCGGAGCCATTTTCGGACGAAAGGAATAGGCTGTCCACAGCAAACGTGCCGCCATCCATGTCAATTTCAAGATCGCCATAATCTCCTGAGCGATTAAGGCTCATCGTTCCAGAGACCGTCATAT
Organism: Salibacteraceae bacterium; assembly: GCA_040905305.1. Classification (GTDB taxonomy): domain Bacteria; phylum Bacteroidota; class Bacteroidia; order Flavobacteriales_G; family Salibacteraceae; genus SHAN690. Next base: position 29,558 of record JBBDRU010000175.1, read on the forward strand.
CCCCGTTATTTATATCAATTTCAAAATTATCCCCTGCGCCAGAGATCATGTTTGCCACAAAGTTTCCAGCTACGGATATTCCGGCCGTTGCATTGTTTAATAAAAACTCCATGTCGTCTCCGCCATCATGACTTATAAGGATGTTTCCTAAAACTATCAGTGAATCTCCCGCGTTTCGTACTTCAACACTTACATCATCGCCATCGCTTTGATTAATAATTAAGTCGCCTTTGACCATCACTTTTTCATTGCCGGTCATGGTTCTAATGTTGGCATCCACATCGCCTGTGCCATTGCCGTTTACATACAGGTTTTCATAAGTGCTGACTGTAAAACCACCATCTACCTCAAGTCGGCCATCAACGTTTGCCGCACTTTCAACCGTCAAGTTGCAAAGAATCACATCAAAATCATTTTGACTAACCACATGGCGAATCACCACATTGGCACCATCGGTAGGCACTTCACCACCGGCCCAGGAAGCAGTGGCATCCCAATTACCATTTTGGGCACTTGTGGCATTCAGTGTTTCTTCTAACCCAACATCATAAAAATTAGCTGGATTCACCTGATTGTTGTACTCAGTTTCAAGCCAATCTGCAGATCGTGCAAGCCGTGCAACTCTGATCTCGTCCAAATCGCCTTCGAAGCGGTTCCCTGTTTCTCCACCAACCGCCTCACCACCGATGGCTGCAGTTCCCGGGTCTGCACCCCATGTACCGGTATCGGTAAGGTCAACAGCATTCTGCACCCCGTTTATATATATGAATCGGTCTTGATTGGTAATATCCGCAACACCAGATACATAATACCACGTGTTGTTGCTAATAGCATTGACCGGTCCATCTAAAATGACAGTATTCATGCTTCGGGCAAAAAAACGAAGTTGATCTATGCCGCCATCTCCGAGGCTCAGAGCATACCCACCTGAATTGTTTTGATCATCGCAAAAGACACGCTGCCCTTGCTCCGTATTGTCTGTGGTTCTGATCCAGCCGGATATCGTGAAATTGGTATTGAGGTTTGGAAAATTAGCTACACCGATGTAGTCTGTTCCATCAAAGCTTTGACCGTCTGCTATCTGACTGTTTGTATTATCTGTGCTACCCTCATTAGCACCATCGTAGTCATTGCTTGTATAATCTAACAGGTCGTCATGCAAGTGCCATACTCCGCGGAAATCTTCCCAGACACAAGGTGTTGAAGGGTTAGCGAATGCATTTGGATTTCCATAAAGCATGAATATTTCATAATCAACCGTGGCCGGCAATGCGGGAACTTTTACCCAAACCACAAGTTCTCCTGTTGTGGGGTCAAAGGATTCAATATCCTGATCGAGTGGCACCAAATTGTTGTCCGTAAAAACTATGTCCCAACCGTTTGCGTTTTCAACATTTCCACCATTCGCAACTGTTCGTAAATCATTATCTGTCAAGCTGATGAGCACCGGGAAATTCGTGTGCGTTGAAGAACCCTCGACTTCAGTTTCATCAATCGTAATGACTTTCTTATATCCTGAATTGCAAACTGGTACAATGGGCGCTGTATTGGCCGCTAATTCCGACCCAACGCTGTAAAAGGAACCGGGATCATTTTGGTTTTCATATTCGGTGGCAATCCATGCTTCTGATCGCACAGCATCGGAAATACGCACTTCATCAATCAGGCCATCCATCCAATAGTTCGCTCCCCCATTGAAGAAATACCGACCGATTTCCAAATCTCTTTCATTAGTAAAAATGGGCCCGAGCGCGGTGTTTGTTGTGCCTTCTTCCACTCCGTTAAGATAAACCTTGCAAATGGATGTTCCATCGGTTACAAATTGGTAGGTTGCCACCATATAGTACCACGTAGATGTTGAAAGCTCTGTGGTAGAATACACCTCTGTGCGAGTACCGCCATTGTTATCCTTGAATAGCTCAATTTTAATTTCATTGTTGTCTTCCATCATAAACACAAAACCGCGGTCATTTCCTGTTCCTTCACCTTGCTTGGAAAGCAACGGCTGACGATTATTGAGGTTGTCAACATTGATCCAGCCACTCAAGGTGAAGGCATTAGGACTTCCTGAGCTTAAGGCCGGAATGTTACCATTCAAATTGGCGTCAGTTCTAAAAATGTAGTCTGTACTACCATCGAAGCTTTGTCCATCTGCAATTATTCCGCCTGCATCAACCGAACCGCTATTGGTTCCATCATTTCCAAGCGCTGATCCGTCAAGTAAATCATCGTGCAAATGCCAAACAGCTTGATAATTTTCATCCCAAACCGCGTTCGTGCTTGGGTCTGTAGCAACCTGATTGTTGCCATAAATCATACGGATCTCTGTATCAAAATCTGGGTAAACAACATTTACCCGAACCCATGCTACATAAGTGCCCGTTGCTGGATTATACGTTTCAATTTGATGCGCTAATTGTTGTCCCGATCCACCATCTACAAACAACACATCATATCCGCTAGCGCTCTCAACGTTTCCACCATTAGCCACCGTACGCAGGTCGTTATCACTGAGGCTAATCAGCACCGGAAATTGCTGAAGAGGCGCGCTACCGGAAACCTTTTCATGGTCTATGGTAATCGTTTTGGAGAACCCAAAGCCACAGTTTTGAGCGCTCAAAATTTCTGACAACCCAAACGCAATCAGGAACAAAATACATTTTCGGCTTAGGCTTAGCATATCTTGTTAGTAATCAAATCAGTCTAAGCGAAGTTAAACGATTTATGATGGAAAAAATAATAAGCCCTAAAAAGAAGTATTCCTCAGCATCAAGCGTCTGTGCTTGAAACGTGGTGAATAAAGGCCACGGTTTGTCGGTTGAAAACCTCCGGCTTTTCAACGTTTACCACATGACCGCAATCGGGAATGACCTCAAGTAAAGCTGATTTATGATCAGAGACGATTCGCCTGACAGCGGGTAAAAACATGTGATCTTCACTGCCCATTATATACAAGGTAGGAATACCGCTATCCTTTTGCCTGAAAAACCGCAGCGTTGGATTCACATGTGCCGCCAGGGTAAACCAACGTTTAAACTCTTTTTGATATAGTTTTCTTGCTTCTCTGACAAACAGGTTTCTCGATTCTTTGTGCTTCTTCTTCGGCATGATGATCCATGCAAACAGCTTGTATAATATCAGATAAGGAATAACCGATTTCAGCATCACGCCCAAACGCATCAGCACCTGACCACGCAGGTTCAATTGCATGATGGCTCCTCCCAGAATCAAACTTTTTATGCGTTTGGGGTAGCGTTCTGTGAGGTCTCGAATAATGATGGTTCCGAGGGAAATACCGATGAAATGAGCGGATGAAATTTTTAAGTTGTCAAGCACATCCATCACTTCATCTCCGATTACTTCAAAAGAATAACGCTTTAGTTTTTCGTAAATCGGACTTTTAGATTTACCAAGACCCCTAAGGTCTATTAATAGAATGTTGAAATCGGCTTTGAAATCACGCAATTGTTTAAACCAAATGGAGCTGCTGCCTCCGGCACCATGCACAAAAATTACCCATTCGTGATTGGGTGATTTTACATAAGAGGTATAGTGCAGCATAAGTTTAAAACAGGGAAGAAATCAATTGGTTGAAAAGCATACTGCAAGATGCAACTTTCAGCGTTGTGATGTGACCGTATTTGCCTAATAAAACAAATTATTAAAGTCCACACGCTGATTGGCCAAGCTACGCGAGTTAAGAAGTTTATGGGGTCATTCGTTGATCAATTTTGCCGAATCACCTGATAGAAATGACTGATTCCCGTGTTTGACCGCACTTCAACGATATAAAGTCCCGCTTCTTTCGGTAGTTGAAATTGGTGTTTTTGTCCTTTTAAAGATTCATATCGTGCGGCTATAGCGCCCGATACGGTTCTGACAATCACCACTGAAACCGACAAAATTTCACTTCGTTCTATGATCAATCTTCCAGAAGTTGGATTTGGATAAATACGGAAAGGCGACTCAGAAAATTCTTCCATTCCGGCAATCAGCATAAAATAACATGCTGAAGTATCAACACAACCATCTTGCGTAACCTCAACCGCGTAAAACCCAGAATTCACAGGGGAGAAAGCCTCGTTGGTTTTACCGCTTAAAACGATGCTCGGCTCACTCAACACACATTCCAACCATTGAAAATCGGCATTGCTCGCATTTGCTTCAAAGCTGTTCAACAATGGATCAAAACTCACGGAAACATCTACCGAATCCACTTCGAGTATCAGTGTAACGGCTGAATCACAACCTGCTGTTGAAGTGAGTAAAGCTTCATAAACTCCGCTTTTTCGATAGGTGACACCCGTAGCATCCCAGAAATATTCGATACAAGCCGTTTGAGAGTCGATAACCTCAAAAGGTGCATTCACTTTGAGGTCTAGTATGGCTATGGAGTCGCAGCCAAACGCATTGGTCAGGGAGTCCGTATAAATGCCTGTTTCCAAATAAAGCTGACCCGTTCGTTCCCAAAAAAAACTGTCGCAAACAACGTGGCTTTCCAGGCTTGAGTCACTGTAGTTAATGGTTAAATCAAGACTGACAATTGAGTCGCAGCCAAACATGTTGGAAAGTGTATCTACATAATTTCCTGAAACGGTATAGAAAGAGTCAGTTGTGCTCCAATAATATCCGTCACACGAGGATGCCGCTATGTTGATGAAGTCAGTGTTTTGAACGGTCAAATAAAGCGACACCACCGAATCGCAATTTTGAGCGTTGGGAATAACGGCTGAGTAAACCCCCGAACTATTGTAAACTATGCTGTCTATAGGCCACAAATAAGAATTGCACACCACTTGGGTGTCAGCGGAAAATGTGGTGTTGTTGATGGTTAAAAAGAGCGTAGCCACAGAGTCACAGCCCAACATATTGGTGAGTGTATCAACATAAACTCCCGAAGCAAACAAAGTGGTATCAGGTGCTTGCCAATAAAAACTATCGCAGGCAATAATGGTCTGGTTATTTCCATTGCTATAATTCATCGTCAAATCAAGCGAGATCACAGAATCGCAACCTGCTTCATTGGTGAGGGTATCGTAATACATGCCTGTTACGTACAGCATTTCATTGTTGACGGGCCAGTAAAAACTATCGCAGGCCGTTGCCTGACTTCCGGAAGAGTCTTCTAAGGTATTGCCCAATGCCGCAATGTCAAACACAACGCTTCCCCAGCTCGCATTTCCACAACAATTGGAAATAACCAAAGAATCAACCGCGTTATTTCCCGCAGCAGGAACCGGAAAATTAGCGCAAACCTCCACCAGACAAGATGCATTCACGGTGCAGCCCGTTCCATCATCCTCAAAAGCCCTATAGCAAACTTCCAGGGAATCCGGTAAGCTTTCCATACAATTAAAGTTTTGTGAATATTGCTGATTAGGGGCGTTGGTGAAGCACGCTCCGCTTTCGGGATAATAAACCCAACCCTGATTTTCAACATTTACGCCCCACTGCGGGTCAGGCGTTTCGGGTGCAGAATCCACACAAGTAGTGAAAACCTCGCCCGATAGCACTGTTGCGGTGATTT
>JBBDRU010000176.1:0-6220 GCA_040905305.1 Salibacteraceae bacterium
TACATTAGTTCAACGGAAGCTTATCTAGTCAATGACCTCGATGATCTTCAAAAAGTCATGGAGCAGTATCACCCTTTTTAGTCCAACAAATACACACTAAATCAGTTTATGGATACATTTGGATACGTTTTGGATATATCCATAAAAAATGAAACAGGAATGGACAAGAAACTAGAATTTACAGGAAGCGTTTTTCAAGAGATCATCAAGCAACTGGGCATCGTTGACAGCTTTAAAGGCAACTGGAGCGCGGTAGAGCTAAAGCACAGCAAACACTTAAATGAGTTGCGCAAAATCGCGACCATAGAAAGTATAGGTTCATCAACACGGATAGAAGGTGCAACACTGACAGATAAAGAAGTTGAAAAGCTTTTGAAATCCGTGAAAACCACCAAGCTGATCAGTCGGGAGCAGCAAGAAGTTGTCGGCTATTATGAAACCCTGCAAATCATCTTAGACAATCACAAGGACATCGACTTATCGGAGCGGTATGTTCACCAACTCCACGGCATTCTTTTGAAACACAGCGGAAAAGACCAAAGTCATAAAGGCAAATACAAAGCACTTTCAAATCAAGTTGTGGCAAACTATCCAGACGGGATACAACGCACCATTTTCAGAACGACAGAACCGGCCTTGACCGCCAAAGAAATGGAAGGGCTTTTGGCTTGGTCCAATGAGCGTTTTGAAAAAGCAGATATGCATCCTGTTATGATCACCGCTGCTTTTGTGTATGAATTTTTATCGATCCATCCATATCAAGATGGAAACGGACGGCTTTCAAGGTTGCTCACCACTTTGATCTTGATGCAGCAGGGATATGGCTTTGTTCAATATGTTTCTTTCGAGCACATCATAGAAGAGCGCAAAGAGGAATATTACAGAGCACTGATGGAAGGACAGAAAAACCGCTATCAGGAATCAGAGAGAATCGACAAATGGGTACTCTTTTTCCTTGACTGCTTGGTTACATTGATCAAACGACTTGAAGCCAAATATGAGGTTTACAGCAAGCTGTCCAAAGAGCTGAACAAAAGACAGCAAGGCATCATCGAGTTCGTTAAGAAACAGCAGAAAGTCCGAATGAGTGAAATAGAGGAAATGTTCAAAAATCACTCTAGAAATACGTTAAAAAAGGACTTGGTTTACCTGGTGAAAGAAGGGCTGTTAATCAAAACAGGGGAGCGAAAAGGAACACGATACCATTATCAGGAATAGTCAGAATATCCACGTAGTGAGTGGAAAATCAACGAACGGGAAAAACCCTAAAACAAGTGCCGTCCTAGTGGTTGATCTTGCGTTTAACCCCAGGCTTTCCAGTGTGGTGATCGCAAAACTAATTTAACAATCTCCACACTAGCGCGATAGAGTATTGAATAGAATTGATGGTTAGGTACGCTTGTGCGTCTCCGCGAATTTTTTTCTGTTTGGCTTACTATTACTTGGTGTAAGTTGCGGTACAGTTATCACTGAAGACACCATCACTCACAGTGAATATAATCGTTAACACAGATTCTTCAGCATTGATAGACCCGCTTCCGAAAACAGTGAAACCGTCATTGTCTGGCTCCTGTTCCGCAATTGTAATTTCAGAGCCGTTTACAGTGGCTTGAACACTACTCGAAAAAACGTTGTAGAAATTTGAAATCAAAATTGTCTGCTCATCTTCAGCAGAAGCGGTGATAAAGGCTGAATAGGAATCCGTTCCATTATCGCAGACTTCAGATACAGAATAGTTTGCGATGAATTTGGTACGGGTTTGAGTCAAACAATCATCTCCTTCATATCCGTCAATGCAGGCATCGCAATTTGACCCAGTGAAGTTCTGAGCGCATTGGTCACAGGAAGTTCCTGCCCAACCGGTGTCGCACTCGCATGATCCGTTAAAATTGACATAGTCTCCATTTACACATCGATTTGCACATGTTTCCCCGTAATAATTATCAGCACAATCACAAGTTCCATCCGTGCATGTTCCTCCGTTTTCACAGGTAACATTTTGTGAAATGCATTTATCTTCCAGTTCACATTCCTCACCTGAAAAGCCCACAGGGCATTCACAATTGCCTTCCAGGCATGTCCCACCGTTTTGGCAGTCCACATCTTTACACTTATCACAAGAAATAGTGTCCGACTCGCGCGCTTTTGCAAAGCGTGCGCATTGTATAGTATAATCAAACCCACCAAATTGATATCTTAGTGCGATGTCAGAAAGATATAAAGTAATAAATGGTTGCTTAAATTCACGCGGTGAAATTTGCGATCGTTGATATTGAAACCACAGGAGGTGTTGCAAAGAAACATGCCATCACAGAAGTTGCGATCATTCACCATGATGGAGACCGCATTACGGATCGGTTTGAAACGTTGATCAACCCGAATGTTCTTATTCCAGGAAAAATCACCGAACTCACCGGTATTAGTAACGAAATGGTGCAGGAGGCTCCATTATTCCATGAAGTTGCAAAAGAAATTTGGGAGCGTACGCATGATCGAATCTTTGTGGCACATAACGTGAATTTTGATTATTCTTTTATCCGGCATCAATTTGCATTATTGGGCTCTCAATGGCGACCGAAGCGCTTGTGTACCGTCCGTCTTTCTCGTAAATTATTTCCACAGTTTTACTCTTATAGTCTGGGTAAAATTGCCGAGCAAATGGGTGAACGGATTGATGGCAGACACCGTGCTATGGGTGATTGTGAATTTACATCAAGGTTGTTTTTGAGATTGTTGCAACGCGATAAAGAAGGTCATATTCAGTACGCTTTGAATGCACGATCCAGAGAATCAACGCTGCCTCCTAATCTCGATCGTAAAAAGTTTGATAAACTACCGTCAACACTGGGGGTTTATATTTTTATGGAAGCCAAAGGCAGGGTGATCTATGTAGGCAAGGCAAATGATCTTAAAAAGCGTGTTTCGGAGCATTTTAGAGGAAACACGCACACCGGTTTCAAAAGCAGGTTTGCAGAAAAAATCGAGGATATAGATTGGATAGAATCACCAAATGAACTTCACGCGTTGCTCACTGAAGCCACATTGATCAAAAAGCATTGGCCGTCTTATAACAGATTGATGAAAAGAGTTTCATTGAATTGGGGTGTTTTTTCTTATCAGGATCAAAACAGCTTTAATCGGTTTAACCTTGGCAAAGTAGGGAAGTGGGACAAACCTGTTATCAGCTTTAGAAACAGGCACGAGGCGCATGCTACTTTAGAGCGTCTTTGCCGTGATTTTGAACTATGTGCACGTTTTTGTGGTTTACAGGAACGTTCAGGAAATTGTTTTGATGAATACCATGGTGCGTGCCGAAAAGCTTGCATTGGAGAAGAAACACCGGAAGAATATAACATACGTTTTAACGAGGCTTTAAGAGAACTGACACAATCAGGCAAAACGCTTTTGATAAAGGGTAAAGGGTTTTCGGAGAATGATCAAAGCATTATTCTCATTGAAAAAGGGAGGTATAAAGGGCATGGTGTTATTCCAGCCGGTATAACATTAAAGAACATTGATGAGGTAAAGGCACACCTTGAATCAGGCTATGATGATCAGGATATTCAGAGCTTGATTTTGAGCACAATATCAGGTGCGCAATCTGAGCATGAATTAGTGGTGCTTTCTTGACTCTGCTTTTTTGAGCAATTGGTTGATATGCTCAAAACTCTCCTGATTGTGTTGGCTGTTTAATGAATTTAGAATCCGTTCTTTTTCTTTTTGAGTAAGGTGCCAACTAAGGCTTATGGGGTTGTCATCATTGCGTTCTAAAATCAATTCAATCACTTCAACTTCTCCATCATACCATTCATAAGCCATACGCAACTGATCTTCCATTTGATAGTCTTGCACATCCAATACGGTATTGTAAAACGTTTGAAATGGATGCGTAAGTGATTGCCATAAACTGCGGGTTTTGTTGGATTTTAAATCTTGAAATTTTTCTTGATCCCTTACCTGTATGATCACTACTTTTTTTGTGTTTTCTTGAAGCCATTCACGAAAGGTGTAAATGTATTTTAGCGTATTGCTAATACCATAATTATCTCTTATTCCAGCATCTAAAATCTCGATAGATGGCTCACTAGGCAAGCTCGCTGCGGGAAATACATACGGAAAAGTGGCGCTCATGCGCAGGGCAGAAAGCATGTTGAGGTTATTGGCATCCTGAGTTTCAAAAAACCTGCTAAATTCAATACTCTCATTGATTTGAAACGGTGATGTGTTGTGTGCCAGGTAAGATACTCCCTGTGATGAAATGATCAGTTTTCTGCCGTCATCGCTAATGGTCGGAGCCAGAAGCAACATCGGAGTCTGTGCCTGAAATTCTAAATCACGATACTCAATTAAGCTCCGATTTAGCCAGCCATTAGCGTCTGAGTTGAGTTGACGCTCAAATGCATAAGCTCTATCTCGATTATAGATACGGCCATCATGTTCGAAACGCTTAAATCTAAAAAACAGATCGTTCATCACGGCCGTGGCAGCAACGGGGTTGAGCTTGTCTTTAGCAACGGAATGCACCAGATCATCAAAAGTCATCGGTGGGTTTTCTTGCGCCCGCAGGTAATATTCCCGCAACATTGCAATACCGATCATTCCGCCTGAAGATCCAGACAGCAGCAAGGTTTTTTTCCACAACTCTTTGTCGCTGGATTCGTTGGCCTGATTGATCGCGATTAAAGTCCACATGGCAGACCTCAATCCACCACCGGGAACATTTATAAATACGGCTACAGGACGGTCTTCTTTAATTTTCTTTTTCCAGTTTTCGAGGTGAAGCATTCCGTTTTTGATGTCTTCCTTATAAAAAAGATCGTTTTCCTGATAAGCCCGTATGTTGGCCTGAGTATAGGCCACTTTTGTAGTGTCATAGTTTAATCCATAAGCCTGACTGGCATATTGAAACGGCTCGCGTTGAGAAAGAAAATTCAAAATGATTACTCCTAAAAGCATCATCAACGATGTCCATCCCTTAAACCACGAATAAAAGGCTGAAGCGATCATAATGAAGATGGTAAAGAACAGCAACAGGCTGGCAGCAGCAGGAATCATAAGCCACTCTGTGTCGTTAAACCAGCCCAAAACAAATATCAAAACGATAATGCCAGCCTGAAAAAGGGAAGCATTAATTCTGTTTTGAGCAAAAACTTTTTCAAGGGTTGAAGGAAGGTAGTGACTGCTGTCTCGTGCTATTTTTATTGCTCCCCATTTACTGATGTATGTAACAACCTTCCATTCTTTAGACGATTTCTGTTCAAAATTTTGCCATTTTTTTCGATTGCTAAACAGGTCTGAAACTGGGTTTGGTGCTGCCTTATCGAGCTTTTGTGTTTTTTGGTGGTATGCCTCGCTGTTCTTGTTGGTGAGCATGAAATAAACTGCTGTAATGATGATGAAAAGCCCGTTTCCACTTAAAAAACCGATAACGTTTATCAATGCTTCGGCTAAGGACAGGTATTCATACTCCATTTGAAACGTCACAAAAGAGTAGATATAAATGATTGAAAATAGCAGCGGTATGATGATGTTGTTTTGACAATATTTAATGAATGGACGACTCAATGTTGCTAAAAACGGAAATCGAAATCCATTTACCACATAACTTGAAATATTAAAGGCCATAATAAAACTGCCAGCGGCCAGGCCAACGATGAAGTGTGATATAAAATCAACCATTCCTAAGTATTCGGGCTGAAGGAATAAATAGGGTATGCCGTATTTCAACAACAGAACTTTAAGAATAATGGCGAAAAGCAAAACCCAGAATAGGACTAAAACCAAATTTTTCTTTAGATGTACAAAGAGCAGTTGCACTGGAAAAAAGAAGATTATTTTTTCCCAAGCCTTGTATTCTCTTATGTTTTGGCTTTTTGACATATTACAATAACGCCACTAAAGTAAGTGGCGTTATGTTGATTTGATCGAAATCGTAGAAATATTCTTTGATAGCTTACATTTTTTCCTCGACTAAGGCCAGGATATCTGCTTCCATTTGCTTTGCCTTTTGGCTTAGCGTTTCAGCTTTGGTGAAAATGTCATCAATAAACGCTCGGTCATCAAGGTCGGCTGCGTTGATTTTAACGTTGAGGTGGGCGCCACGTATGGCAGCTCGTGCACATAATGCGCCCACTCCTGCATCACTGATGGAAGCGGGTAAGCCGGTTTTTGCCATTTCCAGCATAACCTCCATACTGTTGGTGCATGTTTCCATTACGTC
>JBBDRU010000177.1:0-6197 GCA_040905305.1 Salibacteraceae bacterium
GATTCCAGATCCGATGTGTTACTCGAAGGCTAACCGGTTTTATTATGTTGAAATCACAGATAGCAACGGGTGTAAATCTCAGGAAGCGGTATTCATCACGGTGAACGATCTTCCTTTTGCGAGCGTAGGAAATGACAAAAGCATTTGTTTTGGGGATTCCGTTTGGATAGGTGGTGATCCTTCAGGGCCGGCAGGTGCAAGTTTTGAATGGACACCTGCAACAGGACTTGATGGGGTGTTGAAGCCAAACCCGAATGCAAAACCAGATACTAGTACGACTTACTCGTTAACAGTTACCAATCAGGAAGGCTGTACGCGATTGCGAAAGATGCGTGTAACTGTGAATGATCTGCCATCGCTTGAAGTAATTGAATTACCTTCATATCTCTGTGATGGAGATACTCAAAATTTGTACGTTACAGCGGGGTTGAGTAGTTACTCATGGTCACCTTCCGAAAAACTTTCGCGTTCTGATCGTGCCACAACATCGGTATTTATTGATGAAACGACTATGTTTAATGTGGTTGGCGAAGATGAAAATGGGTGCAAAAACAGCATCTCATTTACCTTACCCGTAGAAGAGAAACCATTCGTAAATATTCGCGGTAATCTTGAAATGTGCATTGGAGATACCGTTCAGTTTGATGCCAAAGCCGACACGGGCACACTGAGTTGGGAACCGGCCGACCTTGTTGATTTTTCTGACTCACTCAATCCCAAAGCATTTCCAACGAATGTGACCACATTTACGTTGAACATTATGAGTGACTTAGGGTGCAGAAACAAGGATGAAGCACTGGTCTTCGTGCATCAATTGCCCATTGCTGATGCAGGAGAAGACACCGATAACTGCGATATGAGCGTTGTTTATGTTGGCAGCGATGTGCCTACCACTGATGAGAATGAGTGGTTTTGGTCGCCAGGTGAAAAACTGGATAACCCAACTGCATTGAGACCTAAAGTACTTAGTTTAGATACGGACACATTTGTTTTATCTGTAACCAGTCCTGAGGGATGCTTTAATAGCGATACCATTGTAGTCAATTCAGACTGCTATCGTCATATCTATGCACCCAATGCATTTACGCCAGACGGTGATGGCTATAACGATTTCTTTAAAATTGTGGGTCGAAACATTTATAATACCCATTTGGTGATTTATGATCGATGGGGTCACGTGTTGTTTCAAAGCAAAGATCTCGAGCGCGGCTGGGACGGGAAAGATCAAGTGAAAGGAAACGATGTGCAAATCGGAGCCTATTTCTGGCAAATGACCTTTGAAACCGAAATGGGCAGGCAACTCAGCGATAAAGGAAAAGTGAACTTAATTCGCTAGTGTCGTGATGGTTAAACTGGTTTAGTGAATTTAACGATTACCATTCTAGTTCTGCTGCCAGTTTTTTCGCCACCAGCTGATCCACCGGCCATTTAAATTGTTCAGGCTTCAAATCATCGATGGAGACCCAGCGTTGAACCTCCAGAGGGTTTCCGGTAGTATCAGGAAAATCAAAAGGCTTTGATTTGATTTCAAATTGAATAGGATGTAGGAGGTTTACTTTAAAATAAACACTGATCAATTGATCCTCCGGGTTAAAAGCCGATACTTGAAAATAATCGGTGGTGTAAAAATGGTCAAGAACTTCAATGGGTTGGTTCATTTCTTCCATAAACTCGCGCTTTAACCCTTCGCGCATTCCCTCTCCCCACTCCAAACCTCCACCCGGAAATTTGGTAAATCGAATGTTTTTGATCAGCTCATCACTGACTAATAGTTGGTTTTTGTGGTTGATAGCAATGCCGTAAACCCGGATGTTGAATCGTTTCATTATGTAATTTTTGTAGCACGCAGCATTTCACGTTTTCCAGGCGGACCTTCTAGCCGTTCTACTTCAAAACCGGCTGCTTGCATATCTCTTCTCACTTGTCCTTTAGCGCAATAGGTAACAAGTACTCCACCATGATTAAGTTGACTAAATAACTGCTTCCATATCTCAGGTTGCCAAAGCTCGGGTTGAGCATGTGGAGCAAAGGCATCATAAAATATGACATCAAAAAGCACCTCAGTTTTAAAGTCCTGCAGACGCTGCTCAAATTTTTTTAGCTTGAAATGCTCGCTTATTTTTATCGTTTCATTCCAGGGCGCGGAATGTAGTTTTTCAAATATTCCTGCGGCTTGTGGTTGACCGATCAGCGCTGGATAATTTAGTTTGTTTACCAGCTTCCATTGAAGTGGATGTGCCTCTAACGTGGTGTAGTGTATCGGGGTTTGTTCAACGTGGAAATAGGTAAGTAGCGCGTTCAATCCTGTTCCAAAACCAACCTCTAATAGTTGAATAAAATCTTTGGGAACCAGGTGATCTAAACCCATTTTGAGAAACACATGCTTGCTTTCATTCATCGCACCCTTGTGCGAGTGATAGTGCTCTTTTAAAGACGCCACGCGCAAGGTATGTGAACCGTCACCAGTGGTTATGATTTCCGTTTTCAATGTGTTTTTTTCCATTGATGAGTTGCGTTGATCAGCTCGGGGAAGAAACCATCAAAATAATGTTTTAATGCAGCGCGTTTTTGGTCGTCTATATTTACCGCATCAAGCATATTTGACGTGTATTTTGTGCGCGAATCCATTCCTTTAAAAACGTGTTTAATGGTCATTAGTTCGGCATACCCTTCCAGGATATTATGTTGAAGCATAAAATAAAAAAATCGTTGTGATCGTGCTGGCATCAATTCTTGTTTTCGGCCAACGATTCCATAACAACGCTGGGCAAATGTGTTCAAACTTTGGGGATGATGCGCCTTCCAGTGCAAGGCTAACATATGATCAAATAACACATCTACCACAACTCCGCTAAACTTCGCCTGTGTGGGATAAAATATTTTCTTCGCTTCGAGCACTAATTCATGCGCGTCTGTGTAGGAATCAATAAATCGGTGCAGACGAATACCTCTGATCACCTCTTTAGGGTAGCGCTTCAAGTCAGAACCTTTGACGCCATCGCCAATATAGTTGCCAAACATGAGGTCTTCTTCAGGGTCGGCAAGGTAGAAGTGTGCCAAATAATTCATCCAACAAAGGTACACCAAGCGGCACTTTACCCATCCAGTTATACCACTGTTCCAATCCATTGCCCAATCATGTAATGAATGGCTGCCAATCTAAAAAACGCATCTATTTTTGGCTCGAATGCAAACCTCAAAACATTATTTCAAGGCGCAACTCGCAGGTTGGTCCATCTACATCCTGATTTCAACGGTGGTGCTGATCATGTCTGGAAAGGCTATCACCATGGACGTGGTCGGTGGCATTTACCTTGTGTTTGCATTGGGCATCGTGATCAGTCATGTTTATCGCTACATCATCATCAGGCTCAAGTGGCTTGAAAAAGATATTTTTTCGCTCATTCCGCGTGTTGCTATTGCATCCATTGTACTTTCATTAATCTTTCATTTAGCTTATATCACCCTGGGTAACCTGACGTTTGACTGGGGGCTGAGCTATTCGTTTGGCGATACGAATCTGGTGACATGGGGAATGCTCTTTTTTATATGGAATCTTTTCTATTTCACTTACATCTTTTTTCAGCGCTTTAGGAAAGAAGAGATCAAAAATTTTCAGTTGGAAGCAGCCAGAAATGAGTATGAATTGAGAAGGCTGCGCGACCAGATGAATCCGCATTTTATTTTTAATGCCATGAATACCATTCGGGCGTTGATCGATGAAAACCCGGCTAAGGCAAAAAATGCGGTTACGCAATTGAGTAATGTACTGCGTTCGTCATTGCAGGCTGGAGAAGACGAGTTGATCAGTTTGGAAAAGGAAATTCAAATCACAAAAGATTACCTTGAGATTGAAAAAGCCCGCTATGAAGAGCGGTTAAGTGTGAATTGGATCATCAATACAGATTTAAAGAAACCAAAGATTCCTCCGCTACTTCTTCAAACCATCATTGAAAACTGCATCAAACATGGCATTGCTAAGTTGCCTGATGGCGGAACCATAGATATTGAGGTAGTGGATGCAGCGGATGCGGTAGATATTCATGTGTTTAACTCAGGTCAATACGATGCGCATGACTCGGATGAATCTTCTATGGGACTTGAAAACACAAAAAACCGATTGCGCTTGTCTTTCGAAAACAAAGGATGGATGACGATTGGTAATCATGGAAATGATAAAGTGAAAACCACTGTTCACCTGCCACTAAAAAAGGAATGATATGATAACAACGATGATTATTGATGACGAGCGTTTGGCACGTCAGGAATTAAAAAGTTTACTGGAAAAATATGAAACCATTGAGGTGGTGGCCGAGAGCGGTAAACCGGAAGATGCACTGGATTTAATAGATCGGGAAAACCCTGATTTAATTTTTCTCGATATTCAAATGCCGGGCATGGATGGATTTGAGTTGCTTGATGAGATTGAGGGTAAACTACCACAAGTCATTTTTGTAACGGCTTATGATGATTATGCGCTAAAGGCGTTTGAAGTGAATGCATTAGATTATCTAATGAAGCCAGTTGATGCTGAGCGTTTACAAGAGGCCATCAATAAAGTTTCAAAACGCATTGAAGCGCGAAGGATAGAATCAGAAACTGTTGAGGAGCCATCGGGAAAACTAGAAATCAACGATCAGGTTTTTCTCAAGGATGGCGAAAAATGCTGGTTTGTTGAGCTGGAAAAAATCCGATTGTTTGAAAGTGAAGGTAATTATGTCCGTGTTTATTTTGAAACCAATCGACCATTGATTTTAAAGTCATTGAATGCACTTACGGATAGACTAAGTGAAAAGTACTTTTTCAGGGCGAGCAGAAAGCACATCATCAATTTACGCTGGATTGATAAGGTTGAAACCTGGTTTAACGGTGGTCTTCTAGTAATCTTAAAAGACGGAACAAAAGTGGAGGTTTCGCGGAGACAAAGCGTCAAGCTAAAGGAGATGATGGCATTGTGATGTTCGTTTGCCGGCAGTAATAGCCGATAGCTAAAACTGTTTTTTGAAAAGTTTGAAAAGTGCATACCCTACCGATGTTTTATTTTGAGTGCCTTATTCCCTGACAAAACACCCATTCAGGAAGAAAACAGGGCAATTCAGAAAGTTTTGTTGTGCAGGCTACCCCGCAAAACCATATTTGGAGGAATACTTCGTGTGTTGACCAACATCCATCTTAGCGCTTTGATTATTTTGGTCGGATAAATGAATTAATACATACCGAATAACAGGGTTGTTCCAGTTAAATAGGGCAGAGTTGCTGTTATTGGGAGTTGGCATACATTAGAGCGAAATGAAGAAATATTCAGTAATAATTACGAGTAGCATAATTTCAGCACTATTCATTTTAGTGACAGGATGGATTTCGTTTGGTAATGCAATGTCTGTTGCATTTGAATTCGCTTTTATTTTCCATTTAATACCATTTGGAATTGGTTTTACGGGAGGTGCATCAATAATTATTTATCTATACTATCTCCTATTATGGGTAGGTCTATCCTTGTTGATTAGTCCAATAGTCAAAACGTTTTACTCAAGTAAAAACAAAACAAGGTTTCTGACTTTTTCGACCACACCTTTAATCCTTGTAACAATTATTGTTGTGTATATAGACTATTCAAAAAATAAGGACCGGGAGCTGATTCAAGAAATAAGAAAATTTGGAGTCTGCGGCTTTCTTCAAACCGATTTAGATAGACAAGACAACGTTTTTGGTGGAACTTTTGGAATGTCAACACCAAATTGGCAAATGAAATTGACTACCGAATGGGCAGGTTATAAAAAGGCATTATCAGGACCATGCCGTAACATTCCAAGTGAGATTGATATAAGTGAGGATATTGAATTTTACAAGGAAGAGACTTGCATTGAAAGTTCTGACCATGACTTTGAGATGTGTTTCAGAAATTATCGTGGCTACCTTTTTTCTTCTATAGCCCTCATTGATAGTTATATAAATAGGCATATTATACTATTCGACTTCAATGGATTGAAGACAAATGAATTCAATCAGTTAAAGTCTTCTAGAAACTCGGAAGAAAGAATAGAATTATTTATTAATCAATTCTGTAACTTTTCATTCAACGACTTTAAACAATCTGCGGCTTGGAGAGACTTTAAGAAATTGAAAGAATTAAGGAATGAGATGGTGCATTCCCTAAATCCTTACATGGGTTTAGAAATTAAGGAAATTGCCAATAA
>JBBDRU010000178.1:0-6185 GCA_040905305.1 Salibacteraceae bacterium
ATGAACAGGATTTTGAACAAGCATGGAAAAAGGCCATGAACAAGTTAGCAGAACGTTTTGGACAACCTATAGATCTTCAGGCAGCCTTGTTTTTAATCGGAGTGAATGAATTAGGACAAGGTCCACGCAGGTTTAATAAAGACCAAAAAATAGATGTAATGCACCTGGCCGTTTGCCGGCTGCTAGAACCATTCGGCTATTATGAATATGTTGGCAATGATAAAGACGGTTGGCCGCACTATGAGCGCACAGAGCGTTTACCTAAATTGAACGCCAAGGAGCAAGAACAAATGATAAAAGAAGCTTTGATTAGTTACATTCAAGAATGGTGATCGTTTCTTTTACGATCTCATCATTTTCCACCTGAACGAAGCCTTCACCACACAATGAATCAACTTTAATTTTCTCAATTTCATTTGGAGGTAAGCCCGTTACTGTAACCGTTGTATCGTATCGCACTGCTCGCACTCTCAACACAACCGGCAACTCGAAGGATTCCGTGTAAACCCCAAGGCTATTGGTTCTGCCCAATCGCTCAACAACACAGCCCGGTTCGGTGCAAAACATGCGCACCAAAATACCTTGCTGCGTAATTCCCTCTGAATTGACAACTCTTATTTCTGCTACTCCCGGATCCGGATCAGTATCGCAAGAGGTAAAAAAAACAACCGCACTGAAGGTAAATAAGAGCGCTAATGTTTGTGTGATTTTCTTCATAACTATTTTTCTACGAACGATCAAAAATAAGATATTTATAACTCGCAATTTTCGATAAACTTTGTCAACTGACAATAACCAAGACGACAAGAATATGAAACGTGGCCTTTTTTCACTCATTTTTATCCTTTTCATCAACCCAATTATCGCTCAGGAAACCCTAACAAATGCGGTGATTGAGACCGATTCAGGAACCATCACATTGTCGTTGTATAATGAAACTCCTGTGCATCGAGATAATTTCATAAAATTGACGAGCGGAGGCTTTTATGACGGCACAAGTTTCCACCGAGTCATAGAAAACTTCATGATTCAGGGTGGTGATCCGAACTCAAAAGAAGGAGAAAAAGGTGCGCCCGGCAACGGTGGCCCGGGTTATACATTACCGGCAGAAATCAGTCCTCAATTTTTTCATAAAAAAGGCGCACTGTGTGCCGCACGGAAAGGTGACAACATCAACCCTGAAAAGGAAAGTTCCGGCAGCCAATTTTATATTGTGCAAGGAAGGACCTTCAACGATGAACAGTTGAATCAATTTGAAAAACAAATCAATGTCTCCATTAAAAACCAAGTGATGCAAGCCTTCTTCAGTGCTGAGGAAAACAAGGCATATTTGTCTCGAATCCAAACTGCCCAGCAAGAAGGGAATAAAGAGGAGATCAAATTGATCATGGAAGAAATAGATCCCATTATTGAGGAGCGCATGATTGAAAAAAAGTTTGCCTACAGTGATGAGCAGCGCGAAATATACAAGACCATTGGCGGGACACCTCACTTGGACATGCAATACACTGTGTTTGGTGAAGTAATAGACGGGCTCGAGGTAATAGACCGGATTGCTTCGGTTAAAAAGCAGGAATCTGCGCCTTTAAACCCCGTTAGGATGACCATAAAGCTGATGGAATAAGCTATTTTTGCGCCATGAATTTTGCTGAAAAAGTTGAGGCCTTAACTAAAGAAATTGAAAATGCCCAAGCATCCGGATTAGAAGATGCTGAGCGATTCAGAATTAAATACCTCGGATCAAAAGGTGTTTTTAAAGGCCTTTTTCAAGAATTTAAAACCGTTTCTGCTGAAGAAAAACGAAGCTTTGGGAAAGTACTGAATCAACTCAAAACTTCTGCTGAAGAAAAGCTCGATACCTGGAAAAGCCAATTTGAACAAAATGGAAACCCCCTGTTTTCTGATGATCTCACAAAACCGGGAAACTACCGCCCACTTGGCTCAGAGCACCCGATTTCTATCATCAAGCGAGAAATCATTGATATCTTTCACGGCATCGGTTTCTCCGTGGCTGAAGGGCCGGAAATCGAAGATGACTGGCATAATTTCAGCGCTCTAAATTTTCCTCCGGAACATCCTGCACGGGATATGCAGGACACTTTTTTTGTCAAAAACCCAAACGGTGAAGAAGACCATGTGTTGAGAACACATACTTCATCGGTACAAGTGCGGGTAATGACCAATGAAAAACCACCTATTCGAATTATTGCTCCAGGTAGGGTCTTTAGAAACGAAGCTGTTTCAGCACGATCTCACTGCATTTTTCATCAAGTTGAAGGGTTGTATATAGATGAAGGAGTAACTTTTGCTGACATGAAACAAACCCTGGAGTATTTTGCAAAAGAATTTTTTGGAAAGAGTAAAATTCGCCTGAGGCCTTCTTATTTTCCGTTTACTGAGCCGAGTGCGGAAGTAGATGTTTATTGGGGATTAAACAACGAGGTAGATTACCGCATAACCAAAGGAACCGGTTGGTTAGAAGTGATGGGTTGTGGAATGGTTGATCCTGCGGTTTTAGAGAGTTGTGGGATCGATGGTGAGAAATATTCCGGTTTTGCTTTTGGAATGGGTCTTGAACGCAGTGCGATGCAGCGCTTTTCGATCCCTGATATCCGTATGATTTTCGAAAACGATGTTCGTTTCCTCAAACAATTTCAAACTGCACTTTGAGACGCAGTCTTTTATTATCGCTGTTGATCATTGTTGGTGCTTGCTCTGAGTTGCCTAAGTCAGACGATCCTGAAATTCTGGAAGGACTTCCTGACATGCACTCAATCGCAGATAGCCTTAATCGCATAAACGCTCAAAGCATCAAATGGTCTGTAGATTTTAAAACGGACAGCATTCTCTATGCAGCTCAAAAAAAAATAGACTGGAAACGCGAGTTTCAAGCATTTCTAAAAGACAACGTAAATCGTCTGCGTTTTAAAGATGCTTATCATATTTCAGATTCTGTTTCCGGGAATACACGCTTTGTTTCCTTCAAGGCACAAACCAACAAACAAGAGGTAAAAAGCGTTGAAATGCGCATCCAGGGCGGAAAGCTAGCCTTTTATAAAATACTCAAGGAGCGGAATAATTTGTTCTCCATTTCACGTCATACTTTTCTGTTTGATCAAGCTCATTATCAACTTGAGATAGAACAAAGTATTCGCGGTGTTTTTGAAAACAAGCAGTTTGTATATGGAAACATTATGCCTGCAGGAGGAGTGTGGCGAGGAGTGCTCATGATGAATAATGAAAAACTTCCTGTTTCTTTCAGTTTGAATGAAGATGAAATGATCTTGAAAAACGGTGCAGAACGAATTATTTTTGAAAAACCCTCATCTTTAAACGATTCCAGTGTTTATCATTCTGCCTATTTCAAATCACACTTTGTTTTTGATGTTGTTGATAGCACAAAAATCAAAGGCCATTGGATAAATGAAAAGCATGACGAAACGCGGATAATGGGCTTTGAAGCAATAAAAGATGTCGCATATCGATTTAAAGCACACACATTACCTAATCAAAACCTAAGCGGAGAGCACGGCATCTTTTTTTACAATGAAGATGACAAAATCGCAGATTCTGCATTGATGGTTTTGGATCAAATCCATCACTTGGTTCATGGATCCATTTTAACATCAACGGGGGACTATCGTTACCTGGAAGGAGTGATAAGAAATGACTCCTTGTTGCTAAGTACTATGGATGGAACACATGGCTATTTATTCAAAGGCGGAATTGAAAGTGATATGATCAAAGGTTGGTTTTACGCAGGCCAGTCATGGTCACAAAAATGGAAAGCCAATTTGAATAAGCCCGTTAAGCTGACCGATCCTGAACAGATGACCCAGATCAAAGAAGGCGAGCGATTCTCGTTTTCATTTCCTGACAAAAATGGCAAGATTTGGAGCCTTGATGATCCTTATTTTCAAGGCAAAGTAACCTTAGTGAGCATTATGGGCACATGGTGCAGCAATTGCCTGGATGAAACACGGTTTCTCAAAGAAATAGCAGAATCTTTTCCCGAAGAAAAAATTGCCATTGTTGCTTTGGATTTTGAATTGGTATCCGATTCTGCCAAGGCCATTTCAAACATCAATCGGTATGTGAGCAACCTTGACCTTAACTTCCCTGTTTTGTTGGCCGCTTTAAATACGAGCAAAGAGAAAGCGACAAATGCACTTCCTTCTTTAAATGCTATTTATTCCTATCCAACGCTAATCATACTTGACCAAAACCACGATGCGGTAAGAATCCACACAGGCTTTTCAGGACCGGCAACAGGGTTCAATTATTATGAAGTGTTTAAGACGCGTTATTATGAACTCGTTGATTCCCTTATAACGAATTAATCTCCCCTTGTTTATGGGCTTCGTTTACGACATGTTAACACGGGTGTTACGCTTAATCCTGTAATGGAAGTCACATGATGTTCTGTATTGTTTTAGGTGTTGGTTCAGGTCGTTTTATAGACGTGTTGTCAATGGCTAGGCATGAGCCTCTTTGAAGCTCCTTACTCGCGTCAATAAAACGATAATAATCCACAAAGCCTCAAAAAAAAGCCCCCCAAAAATGGGAGGCTTTCATCGGTTTTATTCAGTTCCTGAATTACTTCATAATAACCAACCGCTCTGTGGCATTGATATTATCAGATTTGAAATTCAAGCTGTAAACACCCGCAGAAAGGTTCGAAACATTCATGCTAACAGTTCCTCCATTTAGAAAGTTTTGATTAGCAACAACAGAACCTTTAGCATCTGTGATCGAAACGGTCAAGTCCTTGATTTCAGAATCAATCTCAAAAGTGATGTTGTCTCGAGCCGGATTTGGATAGAAATCAACTCCTGTTAATGTGTTCATTTCTTCCACGCCTGTAGGCCAAACTTCAACATAAATCGTATCAGAACCAACACAACCATTTCCTGAAGTAACCTCAACCCAGTAAACACCAGTTTCTGTTACATCAATTGTTGTAGTTGTCTCTCCTGTACTCCATGTATAAGCAGCATATGTGTTTGGTGTTGTATTTAAATTAACAACCGCACCATTTGAACTTAAGATATTGTTCCCAAGGTCAGGTTGAGGCGATGGGAATTCAAATAGAATGCTTACCGGTACAAAAACCTCACAGCCATTTGAGTCTGTAATAGCAACATTGTGTTGACCTGCAGACAAATTTGTAGCTGTAAAACCAACTGTTCCATTAGACCAAAGCGGGCTATAAGGCTCAACTCCACCAACAACACTTACAGAAGCCACACCGTTTTCATCGTTTTCGCAAATTAGGTTCTGAACACCATAAACTGAACCTAGTAAAATATCTGGCTCAGTCACTGTTATGTTGTTAACCTCGATGGTACACCCCAAATTATCTGTTGCAGTCACTGAGTATGTGCCCGGTTCAACATTGGTTAAACTTGAGCTGGCAGCTCCGTTGTTCCAAGAAAAAACGACAGATGCAACTCCGCCTGTAATATCAGGATCAACTGTCGCATCATCAAATCCAAAGCACGAAACATTGGTAACGTCCAAATCAGAAACCAGATCACTGGCAGGAGCTGTTATGGTTACAGACGTTGTTTCGAAACAACCATTGGCATCAGTAGCTGAAACAGTATAGGTTCCTGGCTCAAGACCCACGGCATGATTTCCAATATATCCATTTGACCACTCATAGATTAAACCAGCAGAATCTGAAGGACAGAATTGAATGTAAGTCTCATCAGAAGAACTCCATAACGTGCCGTTACGACCTGGATAAGTAAAGGCTTCTGTACCGTCAGCGTTCTCAATACCCTGTGTCTGAGAGCCGAATGTCTGAGCATTCCAGTAATCCGTTTGTATCTCGATGCAGTTTGAAGTTTCATGCAAAATAATCTGTGCACTTCCCGCTGGGGTAGATCCACAGCATATTGGCATATCGAGGAAGTTTACCACTAACCTTCGGTTAGGCGCCTCACCAGCTACAAAGTAAGAGTATTCTGAAAATGAAGCCGTAAAATAATCCCAAATCGCATAAATTGCATTGTTTGGTTCAAAAGCGCTATTATTTGGAATAGGATCTCCATCGCAACAGCCATCATCTGGAAACTCATCAAAAGATATAAATCCATTTGCAGCAATTTTGAACTCATCATACGTTTCACCAAAAAATTCAAAATCAAACCCAATATCTAAAGATGGGCTAATGGCTCCAT
>JBBDRU010000179.1:0-1052 GCA_040905305.1 Salibacteraceae bacterium
ACTCAACATCTGCCTGAGAAAGCATTTCCTGTTCATCGGATGATGAAAATAAACTGCCAAAAGCTCTGATGATCGTGATCGGCAGTCGTATTGTATAGCGCTTAAATGTATCAACCCAGGCCGTTTCGCGATAATCAAAATAGTAGGTTCTTATCGTGATCCTTTCACTCATTTCAGGATATGTAATTTCAAAATCAAGCAGGCGCTTCAAAAAAGGAGTACTCTGTGCAATTTCCGGGTACAAACTCGGAGGAATCGTTCCCTGAGCCGATTGTTGGCCTGCTGACACCCCAAATTGCCTGGCCAATCCACTTAACCCACCAAAGCTGCTCTCTTGCTGTGACTCCGGCATCAGCTTTACCTCCGATGTATACTCATTCAGTGACCCAAATGCTACTATTAACCCATATACAAGAAATATCAAACCCGTAATCAAAATCAACTTCCGCCCCCGCCAGACCTTATTTCCAATCGCGATTAGATCAATTTCGTCATTATCGTCTTGGTAGGGGTATTGGCCTTGGGGGACGGGGATGTAGTGGATTTCGGGTTGGGATTCTGATTTATTTTCTTTGTCTGACATGTTGGTTTAGTGTTTAGGGTTTAGTGTTTAGGGATTTATGTAAACCACCTATCAACCCTGTTATTTCTTCCATTTGTTTGCGAAGATTCTCATATTCTTCTTGTTGTAAATATTCTAATCGCTTTGCTATAATCAGTTGATTAATCACTTCAATAGTTGAACTGTAAGCTATAACATAAAATCGACTTTGATCTTTTTTACTTTTTCTCGAACTGCCTTCTGCTATATTTGAGGCTATCGATACTGCTGCTCTTCGCAACTGGCTAGTCAATCCATATTTCTCCTCACTAGGAAATTTCCTGGTCACCTTATAAAGCTCACAAACAAAGTCCGCTGCTTTATTCCACACATCCAATTTTTCAAACGAATAAACTTTCATATCACTAAACCCTAAACTCTAAACTCCTAAACCCCACCCTCACCTCCTATACCGATCTATCGCCAGCAATAACGTTGTCGACATAGAAAC
>JBBDRU010000180.1:0-6149 GCA_040905305.1 Salibacteraceae bacterium
CGTCCTGACACCTCCCGCGACGGATTTTTTTGTAGGCCCCCGCGCTGCCATGGTCACGCCCTGGAGTACCAATGCTGTCGAAATAACTCAAAACATGGGCATCGAAGGCATCATCCGTATAGAAGAGTTTCAAATCACCAATGAAAAAGAAGCCGATTTTGACCCGATGCTACTTCAAAAATACAGCGAGCTGAATCAGGATCTATTTACCATTGATATTCAGCCGGAAGCTATCAAAGAAATTACAGACATCGCCACTTACAACAAAGAAGAGGGACTTGCACTGAATGATGAAGAAGTCATCTATCTTGAAGAACTATCAAAGCGTTTGGAAAGACCCCTTACCGATTCTGAAGTATTTGGTTTCTCCCAAGTCAATTCAGAGCACTGCCGCCATAAAATTTTTAATGGCACCTTTGTAATTGACGGAGTGGAAAAACCATCGTCACTGTTTAAACTCATCAAAAAAACGTCAGCTGAAAACCCTAATACCATCGTTTCTGCTTACAAAGACAATGTGGCTTTCATAGAAGGCCCCACCGTGGAGCAATTCGCCCCTAAAAGTGCAGATAAACCTGACTTTTACCAAAAGAAAAACTATGACAGTGTGATTTCGCTGAAAGCGGAAACCCACAACTTCCCCACAACGGTTGAGCCCTTTAACGGTGCAGCAACCGGAAGCGGCGGCGAAATACGCGACCGTCTCGCCGGTGGAAAAGGCTCCCTGCCCCTGGCAGGAACAGCGGTTTATATGACTTCTTATCCCCGCCTGGAAAGCAACCGCTCCTATGAGCAAAACATCGCCGCCCGAAAGTGGTTATACCAAACCCCACTCGACATTCTTATCAAAGCATCAAACGGTGCCTCAGACTTCGGAAACAAATTCGGGCAACCCTTGATCGCGGGTTCTGTTTTGACGTTTGAACATCAGGAAACCGATCGAATGTTAGGCTATGACAAAGTGATTATGCTTGCCGGAGGTATCGGTTACGGAAAAAAAGACCAAAGCATCAAAGACAAACCCAATGTGGGAGACGACATCGTTATTCTGGGGGGTGATAACTACCGCATCGGGATGGGAGGTGCTGCGGTTTCATCAGCAGATACAGGAGCATTTTCAAGCGGTATCGAACTCAATGCGATACAACGCTCCAACCCCGAAATGCAAAAACGTGCCGCCAATGCCATCAGAGGGTTGGTGGAAAGTGATATCAACCCCATTGTCTCCATTCACGACCACGGCGCCGGCGGTCACCTCAACTGTTTAAGCGAACTCGTTGAAGAAACCGGAGGTAAAATCAATCTGGAAAAACTGCCTGTGGGAGACCCTACCCTTTCGGCCAAAGAAATTATCGGAAACGAATCGCAGGAACGTATGGGACTTGTGATTGGTAAAGAAAACACAGCCACGTTGCGACGCATCGCCGAACGCGAGCGTTCGCCTATGTATGAAGTGGGAACTGTGACAAGTGACCACCGCTTTGTCTTCAAAGCCAAAGACAACAAAAACCCAATGGATCTGGCACTGGCCGATATGTTCGGTAGTTCGCCTAAAACAGTGATGACCGATACAACGATTGAAAGAAACTATCCTGAACTCAACTATTCTTCAGATAAACTAAAAGACTATATCACGCAAGTTCTCCAACTGGAAGCCGTGGCCTGTAAAGACTGGCTCACCAACAAGGTGGACCGTTGTGTGACCGGGCGTGTCGCCAAACAGCAATGTGTGGGACCACTACAAATTCCGTTAAATAATTGCGGCGTGATGGCATTGGATTACAACGGCATGGAAGGTGTCGCCACCAGCATTGGGCACTCCTCTATTTCGGGCTTGATTGACCCTGCTGCCGGTTCTAAAAACTCTATTGCCGAAGCCTTGACTAACATCGTTTGGGCACCATTGAAAGACGGTTTGCAATCCGTTTCACTTTCGGCCAACTGGATGTGGCCTTGCAACAATCCGGGTGAAGATGCACGTTTGTATGCCGCTGTGGAAGCCGTTTCTGAGTTTTCCATTGCTTTGGGCATTAATGTTCCAACAGGGAAGGATTCGCTTTCGATGAAACAAAAATACCCCGATGGTGATGTCATTTCTCCGGGAACCGTAATCATTTCGGCAGCTGGAAACTGTGACGCCATCACACAAGTGGTAGAACCCATCCTCCAAAAAGGAAAAGGCAGTATTTATTACATCAACCTGAGCAAAGACGATTTTAAACTGGGCGGTTCTTCTTTTGGGCAGATACTTAACGAAATTGGCAATGAAGCCCCATCAGTAAACGATGCGGCTTATTTTAAAAACGCTTTCAACACCATTCAGGACTTAATTCGTCTGAATCAAATCGCTGCCGGACACGATATTTCTTCGGGTGGCATGCTCACGGCATTATTGGAAATGTGTTTTGCAGATAATCATATAGGTGCTAACATTGTCCTCACCCCAACCCCTCTCCCAAGGAGAGGGGCTTTTGACACAACTGACTTGATTAAAATTCTCTTTGCCGAAAACACAGGGGTTTTGATTCAGGCAAACAACGATGCAGAAATTGAAAATGCTTTCGCGAAAGCGAATATAGCAGCCATTAAAATTGGAACCGTTACCGAAAGTGACTCCCTTTCCATTACCCACGGAGCGACCACAGAAGATTTCAGTATTTCTGAAATGCGTGATGTGTGGTACAAAACTTCGCAGCTTTTAGACCGCAAACAAAGTGGAAAACAAAAAGCCGATGAACGTTTTGAGAATTATAAGAATCAACTACTGGAGTTTAAGTTTCCAAAACAGTTTACAGGTCAAATACCCGCACCCAAAGAAGGAACGCGAATCAAAGCGGCTATCTTAAGAGAAAAAGGCAGCAACAGCGAACGCGAAATGGCAAATGCGATGTACCTTGCCGGATTTGATGTAAAAGACGTGCATATGACCGATTTGATTTCGGGACGTGAAACTTTGGAAGACATACAATTTATAGCAGCCGTGGGCGGGTTCTCAAACAGTGATGTGCTGGGAAGTGCCAAAGGATGGGCAGGCGCTTTTCTCTACAATGAAAAAGCGAACAAAGCTCTAAAAGACTTTTTTGCAAGAAAAGACACTTTATCACTGGGTGTTTGCAACGGTTGCCAATTGTTTATTGAGTTGGGACTTATCAATCCAGACCACGACGAAAAACCAAAAATGCTGCACAACGACAGCCATAAGTTTGAGTGTACCTTTACTTCTGTTGAAATTGCAGAAAACAAATCGGTGATGCTATCTACTCTGGCCGGCAGCAAACTCGGTATCTGGTCGGCACACGGTGAGGGCAAATTCAGTTTCCCTTACGGAAAAGAACAATACAACATTGTGGGCAGTTACGGTTATGAAGGCTATCCCGCCAACCCCAATGGTTCTGATTTCAATACCGCTATCATGACTGACGAAACAGGCAGACATCTTGTAATGATGCCCCATTTAGAGCGCTCTACTTTTCCATGGAATTGGGCATATTACCCAAAAGACCGAAACGATGAAGTTTCTCCCTGGCTGGAGGCATTTGTGAATGCGAGGGTATGGCTGGAGAAGAAGTTGTAATGAGGAGTTTTTAATTATTATCTTGGTTCTTTTTGATTAAAAAAAATTACTCCATATATCAATTCATAACTGTCACCCATCAATTGACTTAGGTTTTTCATTCCTATGCGTTTTATGTTTGTCCTTTAAAACAAATAAATCATAAATCAATGAAAACACCTTTTAAATTTTTTATCTTTTTGGTTGCTACCGTTTTTATTGCAAGTTGCAATAACGATGATGACAATATGCTTACTGAACCCAATCAGCAGGAAATCGAAACCAAAGTGTATGTAGCAGGCTATAACAGTCTTAGCGAATCGCTTCATGTAGCTCAGCTCATGGTCAACCATTGGACTCAAGACCTTACTGACGGCTCCTATAATGCTTACGCCCACGCAATAACCCGCGATACTGACAATGTGTATGTAGTAGGCAACGAATCCAACGGAACAGTTCAAGTAGCAAAACTTTGGAAAAACGGCGTGGCTCAAAACCTTACCAATGGTACTCAAAGTGCTTTTGGAAAAGCCGTAGCCGTGGCAAACAACAATGTATATGTGGCCGGCACAGAACATAACGGTACGGTATTCACAGCAAAATTATGGATAAACGGAACACCTCAAAACCTTACTGACGGTACTTACGAATCCAGTGCACACGCTATATCCCTCTTCGGAAACGATATTTATGTTGCAGGGTATGAACGCAATTCCAATGGAAATTCTGTAGCCAAACTTTGGAAAAACGGAATAGCACAAAATCTTACAGATGGAAGCTCAAATGCAACCGCTGCATCTGTGGCAGTCTTAAATGCGGATGTATTTGTGGCCGGATATGAACGTGAAAACGGGGTGTGGGTAGCTAAAATCTGGAAAAATGGAATCGTAGAATCCTTAAGTAACGGTCAATACGATGCCCGGGCCAATGCCATTGTCGTTTCCTCAGGGGATGTATATGTATGCGGTACAGAACTTAATTCTGAAGGAATTTCAGTAGCCAAAGTCTGGAAAAATGGTTTGCCACTAGAGCTATCTGACAGAATTACTGATGCCTATGCCTTTTCACTGTCAGTATCAGGCAGTGATGTGTATGTTGCAGGACATATAAGCAGTGTAGAAAACACAGCCATTATTTGGAAAAACAATGTGATTGATTATACAGGCCCCCAAGGCTCTCTGGCCCGATCAGTATTTGTTTCTCAATGACCTTTTCATTACCAATTTAAATTCTTTTTTAAAATTCTACCCTCGATATCCCGGGGGTATTTTTTCATCAGGAAGTTTAGAAGTCTTTTTCTATTGACTTTTTAACAAACACACTCATAATTCTACAGGTCTAATAAAAGATAAAGAGATTGTAAATAAGCTCTCCTATTAATAAGCGGTAGTATTTGAAAAATCTTTAAGGTTAAAAGAAATGACCAGTCTTTTTGCTATTCATCAACTAAACTTTACCATTTGTCAATTCATTAACTATCAGATCATTGTCCTCCAGTAGATTTGTCCTATAAACCCTTAACACAAATTAATTATGAAAACATTATCTACTTTACTTTTAGTTTTAACTATGAGTTTTACATTCGGATTGGCCAATTTAGTGGCGCAACCGGCTAATGACCTTATAGCGAATGCTATAAACCTTGTTAATGAGCCTATTCCTTACAATGAAGCCAATGTGAATTTTCCGGCAGCGACCAACACTAATGATGCTACAACCGGCTCAGGCTGTACAGCAACTCATGAGGCAGTTTGGTATAAATTTACAGCCACCAAAGTGGGAACTGTTTCTGCAGGCATTATAAACCCTAGCGGCGCATCGGTTCTTTTTTATGAAGGCCCTGCTACCGGTGTAACTTCCGGAGCACAGCTTACACACGTAAATCAAACAAACAATCCTTGTGCTTTAGGACCTTTAGCAAGCATTCAAACAACAGTGGGTACTACTTATTATATATATATGCGTAATCTTGTTGCTTCTGATATAATTATTAATATATCAGCTGCCATATTGCTTCCGCCTAATGACCTGATTGAGAATGCCATTAATTTAGGAAATGGACCCATTCCATATACTGAATCACTGGTAAACTTCCCGGGTGCAACTAACACAAACGACAATACGCCTTCTGGCACAGGTTGCCAGGTATCACAAGCAGGGATTTGGTATAAGTTTACTTCTACAAAAGTGGGAACTGTCAACGCGGGTATCATAAATCCGGATGGTGCCGTTGTAATCTTCTTTGAAGGGCCTGCAGAAGGCGTTACTTCAGGAATGCAACTCACGCATGTAAATCAAGGAGACAATCCATGTTCTATCGGTGCTTTAGCAAGTATCCAAACAACAATAGGCACGACATATTATATATATATGAAAAATAATATTGTTTCTGATGTTGGAATGAACACTAGTACAGTTTTCAATGCACCTGAAAATGACCTTATAGAGAATGCCATTGATTTAAATAATATGGAAGACTACATTAAAGATGACATTCACTTTTTAATGGCTACAATTACTAATGATGGTGGTCAACAAGGTGGTTGCAATACCCAAAACACTCCCGGTATTTGGTATAAATTTACAGCAGATAAAG
>JBBDRU010000181.1:0-6148 GCA_040905305.1 Salibacteraceae bacterium
CTTGCCATTCCTCTAAAATAGGCTATTTTTACCTTTTTACTTTAATTTTCATGCCAGAAAAAACATACATCGCTTTGACCATCGGGGCTCTTTTCCAAAGGGAATTTGAGGCTATCATTCCGATTTTGACATCGGATGATCCTCAAAAAGAACTGGTTAAAGAATTTAAAGAAAATAAGTACTTAAAAATCAAAACGGAGTCGGCTAGGGAAAGACTGCTTACAGACCTGAGGCGGAGAACCAAATTTGCCCCTGATGGCTTTTGGGAGTTTTACCTTACCTGCACGGATTGTCAGAGGAAACTCTCACTTTTCTTTTTATTGCTGAATGCCTATCCCGTTGCGTTGGACCTGCAGCTGGAGGTTGTGGTGGAAAAATGGAAGAAGCTTGAGAAAAAGCTGGTTGCTTTTGACTTGCACATGCGATTGGATGAATTGTCTACATCAATAACACAGGTAGGTAGTTGGTCAAATAGGACTAAGAAAAATGTAGCCACAAACTTTCTTCGGTCCTTGAAAGATGCCGGATTATTAATCAACGGAGAGATCAATAAACCAGGCCCTCAACCAGAATCATTCTGGCACTACTTCATCACTATCGGCGAATCTTGGTTCCTGGAGGCTTGCCTTTTGTCAAAAACTGAACGGGAGAAACTGCTATGACCATCACAGAACTATACCATAAGCTGGCCAATAAGGACTTTCAAGATTACAATACAGGTAAACTTTTTTGGCCGGTGTATATGTATGGCTATGACCCCAAAGAGGAATACAATATCAGAAAGGAAATTCAGGAAATTAAAGGGCGGTTGCATCGACCTAACAACTACCTGAATATTCTGACCCTGGACATCTTTCAGGAATTCCTCAATTACCTCGATGCATCTTCATTTGGAAAGAAAAACAAGCTGAAGTTTTACCTGGAATCGGAGGCTTCAAAGCCTGAAAAAGTCCAACAGGCTTTGATCAAAGATGCCGCAAGTGAAAAGTTCTTTGATTGGGTTCATGAACGGATTACCCAGCATCTTGAATCTTCTGGTGATTTTGAAGTGGCTTATGTGTTTATGTACGGTTGGGGAGCCATTTTTCCTTACTTGAGAACCAGTAAGTTTCTGAATAATTTTGAAAAACATATAGGGAAATACAAACTGATAGTATACTATCCAGGCAAGGTAAAGCCAAGTTACAATCTTTTTGGGTTGGTAAATGATGAAAATCTTTACCGGGCCACCACTTTAATCAATGATTGATATGATCATCAAAGACATTTTTGAAAAGGATATTCACCGGGAAATCAATTCTGCGGTAGTCGTAAGCAACCAGAAAAAGGACACGGTCATTCAGGAGATCCGGGAATATATTTTTACAGACGAACTTCTGGAAAATCTTTACCTCCTGCTTGATACAGTGGTCAACCGCCGCTTGGGTAAGACGGGTATTTGGATCAATGGCTATTATGGCTCAGGTAAGTCCCACTTTATCAAGTATGCTCATTACTGTCTCAGTAAAGAAACCTCCGAAGAGGCTTTTAGTCATGTCATAGAAGCTGCCAAAAAATACGATACCACCAAAGCAGGAAAATAGGAGGAAATCACGCAAAGCAACCTGATGCTGCTTCAAAAAAAAATCCAGTCCACGACCATGGAGGATATCATGTTCAACGTAGAGGATGTGACGGCTGATGGCAATATCAAACAGCGATTGACAAGGGTGATGCTCGACATGCTCAATAAGCGAAGGGGTTACAATGCCAACGATATACCCTTGGCATTGCTCTTTGAAAAGTACCTGGATCGGAAAGGTAAATTTGAGGGTTTTAAAAGTTTGGTAGCTGAAGAACTCGGATATGAGGACTGGACAACAGATGCCGCCAATGTTGCCGCTTTTGAATTGGAAAGTATTTTAGAAATAGGTAAGCGCCTGGTTCCTGAGATGGATATTAAATCTCTTCATGGCAAGATTTCCGATCCTGAGGCTTTTAAGATAGACATTGAAGGGGTGTTGATTCCTGAGCTGAAGGACTATATCAAGGACAAAGAACCTGGTTACCGCCTATTGTTCTTGATTGATGAGATATCGCAGTATATCGGTACCAACAAGGAAATCCTGCTCAACTTTCAGAATATCATTGAAAGAGTAAGTCAGGATCTAAATAATCAGGTTTGGATTGCCTGTACCGCACAGCAGACCTTGGAAGAAGTATCCATGGGTTTGGAGGGCGTAGAAGATGTCAAGGATGAATTTGGTAAGATCCTCGGAAGGTTTGATACCCGTATTTCCCTGCAATCCAATGATGCTTCTTACATTACCCAGAAAAGAATCCTCGATAAAAACTCCAAAGGAGTCGAAGAACTTGGGAAGATCTACAGGGACAATAAAGACTATATTCACAATCAGTTCAAGATAAAGCATGAACTGTACAAAGGGTATGAAAATCTAAAGTCTTTTGAACTGGCATACCCATTCGTACCTTATCAGTTCAGGTTGATTTCACATGTTTTCGATGCTTTCCAAAACCTGGGTTTTGTGATCAAGCAGGTCAAAGACAATGAACGTTCCCTTCTGGGGATTACCCATTTTACGGTTAAGGAAAATAAAAACCTTCCTGTGGGAGAGTTCATTCCTTTTGACAAATTCTTCAACAGGCAGTTGGAGCAGAACTTGACCCAGAGGGGTTCGAGAGCCATCAATCACGCGATGGAGCTACCTTACATACAGCAAAATGATTTTGCACAACGAGTAGTCAAGACTATTTTTATGATCTCCAATCTGGCAGATGGTATCAAACTGACTTTTCCATCGAATGTGGAAAATCTATGTATACTGATGATGGATA
This sequence comes from Salibacteraceae bacterium, assembly GCA_040905305.1. Lineage (GTDB taxonomy): Bacteria > Bacteroidota > Bacteroidia > Flavobacteriales_G > Salibacteraceae > SHAN690. The sequence goes on from JBBDRU010000181.1 coordinate 2,836, forward strand.
AGCTGGATCAAAATAAAATGCAGCTGCAGACCCAAATCAAAGGGGTTCTGGACAGGTTGGTCGAGGAAAGTATTATCCGGGAGGAGAAAGGAAAGTATTTCTTTTTTAATGAAGACGAAATCGATGTACAGAATTTTATCAAAAACCAGCCTATCGGCATGGAAGACCGGTGGAATGAATTTGATGGCTTTTTCCGAAAACTGGTCAACTTGAATTTTGTCAAGTTCCCTTTTGCCAATAATGAATTCAAGGTTTCTTATTGGATTGATGATAAGGAGATATTTAGAAATGGTGATTTCAAGATCAAGGTGCTATTTTCAGACAAATCAGATCTTCATCAAAAGGCCCTGATGAATTCCAATGCTGATATCATGGTTGCGGTGTCCCATTGGTTCCGGGAAGACAAAGAATTGGTGAGAGACTTTGATTGGTATGTGAAAACCACCAAGTATTTTTCCTTCAATGCAGAAGCAGCTTCTGGGGAAAGGATGAAAACCATAGAAAACTTCCGGGTAAGGAATGAAGCCCTCAAAGAGAAGATTGCTAGGAAGTTGGAGATGAAGTTTCCCGAAACGGATTTTGTCCTGGGACAGAAAGTTGTAGATGCGTCGGAGATCAATGGAACCAGCGCAGCAGAGCGTCTGAGAAATGCCATCAACAAGCACCTGGAAAAGGTATATCACAAACATAAAGCTTCCAAAGACTATGTTAAAAATCAACAGGAGTTGAGAGAGATTATCAAGAACCCTGTTCAGACAGACCTTGGACTGGATACAGCTGAGATGGAAATCAACGACTGGATCACTGCACACGGGGATGAAGTGACGGTGGACGATATTATCAAGGCATTTGAAAAACCTCCTTTCGGTTGGAAGTTTGAAGCGGTGCTCCATGTACTATACAATTTGGAGGGAAAGAAAAAGCGGGAGTTTGTCTATCAGAATTCTCCTCGCTATGCAGCCAGGCCTTTTATCGAACTGGCGATGAAAACCAACGAAAGGGCTGTCTGTGTGGTAAAGGCAGGAGAAGAAATTCCCCAAAGCACGATCGATGAAACCCGGGAGGTATTCAAAGCCATCTTTAATACGGAAATTCCAGCCACAACAAATGGTAATGAACTTTCGGACATGATCAAAGGCAAACTGGACAAGCTATATCAGGATTATGAAAGAGAAGAGGATGTATTTTATGGGGCTTATCCTTTTGGGAATGTATTCCATGAAGTACGCAAAAAAATTGAAGCCATCAAAATCATCCGGGAGCCCAAGTCGTTATTCCGAAGGCTACAGGATGAAAAGGAGGAGCTGAAGGAAAGCTATGACCTGGCCAAGGGGATGGCAGAGATCATGTCAAGAGCCAAAGGAGATTACGATGCGGTCAGTGAATTTTACAAAAACAACAAGGAAAATATCCGGGAACTTTCTCCTGAATCCATAGAAAAGGGCGACAAAATCGCACGCTTCCTGAAGAGTGAAGATCCAAGGTTTGAATTAAGACATATCCTAAAAGCATACAAAGAACTTAAGGATGACATCAAGTCTTGGATGGATGCGTTGCGGGAGGAAGTAATTGCCCTTTACCAAGGATTATTTAAAGAATTGGATCAAGAAGCCGCTCGGATGGAGGTAGATGGGAATACGTATTCCGACGAGAATACCATCCTCAAGAAAATAAGGAATATCCAGTCCATTACTCAGCTTAAACTGATGAAATCAGAAGCTGGGATATTCAAGGGAGAAGAACTGGATAAAATCATCCGATTCGCCAGTCAGAAAGAAGGAAAGGCTAAAACAGGAAATACTTCCACAGTAAACGAACCGGAGTTTTATTATATCACCAAAGTCAAGGCAACTATCTCTAATCAAGAGGAACTTGAAGTTTATATCCAAAAAGTAAAAGCGGATATGCAGGACTTACTAAAAGCCAAAAAAACCATCATCATCAAATAAGGAACCGATCCATGAATCTTAAGACTTTTTCACAGCTTGGCCGAAGAATTTTAATCAATGGAGTAGAAAAAAAACTGCTGTACTGGGGTTTCGATGCAAAGGGAAATGTTCTCGAAGAACCCATGGCCGTGGAAGGTGGCTACCTCCTGCGGGGGGAGGGTTATAATGATCCCACTGTGCTGCACAAATGGGAAGCACTCCGCAACGCCATTCAGAAAAAAGGCATGGATTCAGTGACAGAGGAAGCGGCTTATACCTGGTTCAACCGATTCATGGCCATCCGCATACTGTCCAAAAATCAATACGATCAGGCCCAATTGGAATATGAAGGAGACAGCATGACTCCGACGATCCTGGCAAAGGCCAGAAGAGGGCAGACAAATTTCCTGAAACCTACAGAGAAACAAAGGCTGCAAAAAGTCCTGACCGATTACAGCAAGGAAAAAGAAGCCTTTGCCATCCTCATGATAGGATACTGCGATCAGCACCTATTGCTGCGGAGCATTTTTGGCAGGATAGATGACTATACCGAATTGCTGCTTCCGGACGATACCTTGGAAAAGGATGGTTTTATCCATCTGCTCAATACCACGGATGCCATCTATGAGGAGGATTACCGCAAGGTGGAGCTGATCGGCTGGCTGTACCAGTTTTATATCTCCGAAAAAAAAGACAAGGTCTTCGCCTCTTTTAAGAAAAACAAAAAGGCAGAAGCCAGGGACATTCCTGCGGCCACACAGATCTTCACGCCCAACTGGATCGTGAAGTACATGGTGCAGAATACCGCTGGCAAACTCTGGCTGGACCTGCATCCGGATTCAGCCATGAAGGAACAGATGGCCTACCTGATCCATGATGAAGCACAGACACAAGCGCCCATCATCTCCGAAGTAGCTCAACTGAAGCTGCTGGATCCTGCCGTGGGTTCGGGACATATCCTGGTAGAAGGCTTCGACCTGCTGTATGGAATGTATATGGAGGAATACTATACGGTGGAAGAAGCCGTGGCCAGCATCTTGCAACATAACCTCTTTGGATTGGATATAGACAACAGGGCTGTGCAGCTGGCCAAATTTGCTGTTTTGCTTAAGGCGGCCAAATATTACCCTGAGGTGCTGCAAAAAGGCTGGATGCCACAGATCTATGCCATGCCTGAACCTTATCCCTTTAGCAGACAGGAGGTGTTGGATTTTCTGGGAAAAGAAGGGCTTGACTACGAGGAAGAACTCAGTGATACGTTAAAACTGATGCAGGATGGCCAGAACTTGGGTTCAGCCATGCTTATTCAAATGAATGAAAAGACCAGGGAGTTTTTGATTAAAAGGCTGAACGCACTTCAAAATCAATGTTTTCAGGATTTAGGG
>JBBDRU010000182.1:0-34427 GCA_040905305.1 Salibacteraceae bacterium
TTCTTTTCGAAAATGAAAGAATTCTTCTCGCAATCTTAAAATTCTTTCTCCAGAAAATGGAGGTTCATTACCTTTCGGGCTCTTTTTGAAGAGAAAAGCATGAATAACATACTAGAAGCGCACGGCATTTCTAAAACTTTCGGATCATTCGAAGCCTTGAAAAATGTGTCCATCAGTATTCCTGAAGGCAAAATATTTGGACTTCTTGGTCCAAATGGTGCCGGCAAAACCACATTGATCAGGATACTAACTCAAATTACAGGACCTGATCAGGGAGCGGTTCTTTTCAAAGGAAAATCGCTTCCTTCAAATTATTCCCAGCAATTCGGCTACCTCCCGGAAGAAAGAGGGCTGTATCGTAAAATGAAAGTATGGGAACAAGCGCTTTACCTCACTCAAATCAAGGGCCTCTCAAAAGCCCAGGCTACAGCCGCTTTGGGTGAGTGGTTTAAGCGTTTGAATATGACCACATGGTTAGATAAAAATGTTGAATCCCTGTCAAAAGGAATGCAGCAGAAATTGCAATTTGTGATCACAGTCGCGCCCAATCCTTCCATTTTAATTTTAGACGAACCATTCAGTGGCTTTGACCCTGTCAATTCCGAAGAACTCAAAAAACATATTTTAGAGCTGAGAGATCAAGGTTCAACAATTATTTTCTCAACACACAATATGGCAAGCGTTGAAGAGCTATGTGAAAATATAGCCCTGATCAATCAGGGAGAAAAAGTACTCGATGGTGGTGTGGATGAAATTCGAACGTCTTTTAGCAAGAGTCTTTTTAAAGTTCACTTTAAAGGAAGTAAGGTAGCATTTGCAAACGCACTGGGTTTTCAATATGAAATCATTTCGCTTAAAGAAAAGGAAAGCATTTCAAAGGCCATCATCAAGGGTCATGAAGATTTGAATAACAATGCTTTGATCAAAAGACTCACAGATAATTTAGAGATCATCGGTTTTCAAGAAATGATACCCAGCATGAACGATATATTTATTGACCTGGTTTCCGCAGAAACTAACAACACCCATGCGGATGTCTCAGAATAAAACGCTCTTAATAATAAAACGAGAATACCTGACCCGGGTAAAAAAACGCTCCTTTATTATAATGAGTCTTCTTGGTCCGCTGGTCATGGCAGGTGTGTTGATCTTTGCTTTTTGGCTCGGATTAGAAGAAAGTGAACATCAAAAAATATTGGTAGTGGATGACAACTATCCGTTTTTCCAATCGCTCGAGAGCTCAGATAAAGTAAGCTTTGATGTTATGGATCTCTCCCTGCCCAAAGCAGAGGCATTGCTGGCAACCTCTGACTATACCGGGGTGCTCTATCTGCCAAAAAACATTTTACAGAGTAAAAGCGGTCAACTGATTTTTAAGAAACAACCCTCTTTTAGAATCCAACGACAAATTGAGGAGGTGGTGCAGCAATACATTGAATTGAGCAAGTTGAAAGAACTCAATATATCCGAATCAGACTACAGAAGAATAAAAGCTCCGGTAAGCATTGCCACATTTAAGTTTAATGGAATTGGAAAAGAATCAGAGGAAACCAATATGCTTCCGGCAATTGTAGGGCTCGTTTTTGGTGTCATTATTTATCTATTCATATTCTTTTACAGCGTTCAGGTCATGCGCGGAGTTATAGAGGAAAAAACGAGCCGGATAATCGAAGTCATCATAAGCTCAGTAAAACCCTATCAATTGATGCTTGGAAAAATAATTGGCGTTGGAGCCGTTGGCTTAACTCAGTTTTTGATTTGGACCATATTGACCATTACCGCATTTAGCATAGGTCAGGCAGCAATTATTGGCGATAAATACATAGCGGGATCAGAACCAACCATAATGACAGAATCTGTACAATCAGACTTACTGCAAGATGAGCAATTAAACCTCACAAAACTGAGTCAGGAGGACAACCTGTTTAACAGCATCAGACGAATCAACTTTCCCTTGATGTTATCGGTTTTTCTCTTCTATTTTTTAGGCGGATACTTTTTATACAGTGCCTTGATGGCAGCGGTGGGATCCGCAGTTGACAACGAAACGGATACACAACAATTTGTTTTACCGATCACATTTCCATTGATATTGGCTTATATCGTATCATTCAGCGTATTTGATAATCCATCAGGAGATTTAGCGGTATGGATGAGTATTATCCCATTTACTTCACCTATAATAATGATGATCAGAATAGCTTTTGGGATCGAACAAGCAGATTTATGGCAGCTTTATTTATCCATGTTTCTGTTGGTCATAACCTTTTTAGGAACCGTTTGGCTTTCATCTCGCATATACAGAGTTGGAATATTGATGTATGGTAAAAAGGCCAGCTTAAAAGAAATTTCCAAATGGCTCAAATATTAACACAAGAACATTTATCATGGCAAAGATCTTAATTATAGATGACGAAAAACCCATAAGATCCACGCTTCGGGATATCTTGGAATATGAAAAAATTGAGGTTGCTGAGGCTGAAGACGGTAGAAAAGGAGTAGAACAATTCAAGAAAGAAACCTATGATGCTGTACTTTGCGATATCAAAATGCCCGGAATGGATGGCATTGAAGTATTGGAAAAACTGCAATTGATTGATTCGGATGTGCCCGTTATTATGATCTCTGGACACGGCACCATTGAAACAGCAGTAGATGCATTAAAACTTGGCGCTTATGACTACATCCAAAAACCACCGGATCTAAACCGCTTGCTGGTCGCAGTTCGAAATGCCCTTGATCGCAAAACCCTGGTAAAAGAATCGCGAAATCTAAAGAAGAAAGCCGGAGAAAAAGCTAGCTCACCGATCATAGGAAGCTCCCAGGCTATAATGGAAATCAAATCTATGATTGATAGAGTAGCACCAACGGAGGCACGTGTTCTTATCACCGGATCAAATGGTGTGGGAAAAGAACTGGTGGCAAGTCAACTGCATAAAAAGAGCGGCAGGAACAAAGCTCCGTTTATAGAAGTAAATTGCGCAGCCATTCCTTCTGAATTAATTGAAAGTGAGCTATTTGGTCATGAGAAAGGTGCCTTTACATCCGCCATCAAACAACGTATTGGAAAGTTTGAACAAGCGTCTGGCGGCACATTGTTTCTTGACGAAATAGGAGATATGAGCTTGAGCGCACAGGCTAAAGTTTTACGCGCCCTTCAGGAGAACACCATAACACGCGTTGGTGGTGAAAAAGAAATAAAGGTTAATCCACGCATTATTGCTGCAACCAACAAAAACCTTGATGAAGAAATCAAGGAAGGTCGGTTTAGAGAAGACCTCTATCATCGAATTTCTGTGATAATCATAAAAGTTCCTGCTTTAAAAGAGCGTGCGGAGGATATACCATCATTAGTGACACACTTCCTTGAAGAAATCGCAACGGAACAAGGCCTTAGTTCTCCCAAAATTGACACAAAAGCCATGAAGCATCTTCAATCGTTAAACTGGTCGGGTAACATTCGACAACTGCGTAATACCATTGAACGACTCATGATCATGGCAGACGGTGATATCGATGAAACCACTGTGAAAAGATATGCCTAATCCCTAAATAAGGAGGTTTTTCTTCGATAAAGCTATCTTTTCAATAAACTTTTTTACTATAAAATCAGTCCTCGCAATCCCTTTCTATAAGAGGGGTTGCATGCATACATAGCTACCAGAATTATCAATGAAAGGAGAATAATCATAGGTAAATTTGCGTTTTTAATAGATGAATGATTAAATTTGGTAGCTAAATCAATAAATTATATAAACATGAAAAAAATTCTACTCTCTCTCGGACTGAGTCTTTTAGGAGTGTATGGTATGGCTCAAATGAGCGGAACATACACAATTGACGCAGGTTCAGCAGCAAGTGCTACGAACTTTCAAACGTTCAGTGCAGCATTTGATGAACTAACATCTTCTGGGGTTAATGGAGCAGTTACGATTAATGTTGTTGAAGGAACCTACAATGAACAGGTTAATGAAAATAACGCATCTATTCCAGGCGCGTCTTCAACAAACACCGTAACTATCCAAAGCGACCCTAACAACTCTAATATGCCGGTATGGGAATACAGTTCTCAGCCTATTTATTGGTACTTTTGTAGTTTCTCGCATTTAACGATTAAAGGTCTTAACATTAGGACGACTGGTTTTAGTCGAGTAGTTTATGCCTATTACGGTACTTATACTTCTGTGAAGTTTGAAGACAACGTATTTGATGGCACAAATACAACAAGTACCTCGAACAATTATTCCATCATCTACCGATACAGGGGTGACAATAACGGTGATGGATTCATAGTGAAGAACAATGTTCTCAACAATGGTTCTTATGGTGTATATACTTATTACCAAAATGGTACAGGCCCTATAGTTGTTGACTCAAATGAGATCAATGATGTGTCTTATGCCGGAGTTTATCAGTATTATCAATATAGTTCACCCGCCCGCATAACAGGAAATGATATTTCAGTAAATGGTACAAGTACGGTTTATGGTATTTATTCCTACTATGCTAGAATGGCGAGTAAAATTGAAGGTAATAACATAGTCGTAAACTCATCTTCTACCAGCACATGGACTTACAGATACGGGCTTTACATTCGATACATGGGGATGTATAACACTTCATCTGAACGGTCAAACATCACGAATAACATGGTTGTGACTGGATCCAGCACTGCAAGTGATTATGGTATGTATGTATATTATACCGCCCAAACTGATGTAACTAATAACTCCGTGCTTATGAATTCCAGTAATTCTAGTGCAAGAGCTATTTACTATTACCTTGGTTCGTCCAGCTCTCTATATGGAGATAACACATTGTATAACAATATATTCGCTACAACCAGCACATTGCCTTACACTGCTTACATCTATCATCCTTATAATTTCACAGGTGGTGGAAACAATTTGTTTTGGAATGGCAATGCACTAAAGAATTATTGGAATACGGGAAGCGGAACTTCCATTACTTATGATTTAAATGCTTTTGAAGCATCGAGTCAAACCACAGGAAACCATTCTATAGATCCTGAATATTTTGGTCCTGAAGATCTGCACTTGTTTAATGCCAATATTGATGGTTCAGGTGCAAATGTTGGTTTGGATCATGATATTGATGGAGACTTCAGAGTTGTTTCATCTCCAGATATTGGAGCTGATGAATTTGGTGTTGACAACAATGCCCAGCCAACAGCTATGCTATCACCAGACGCACCAATTTGTGCTGATGATACTTGTTTTCAGGTTGTAGTTACCAACACAGGTAACCTTAACTTAACAACGGTAAACGTAGTTTGGGCTATCAACGGAAACGAAACCACCGAGTCATGGACAGGTAATCTTGCTACAGGTCAATCTGACACCTTAACGCTCACCTGCAATTTAAACATCGTTGATGGTGATTCTTTCTCTGTTTACACTGCTTTGCCAAATGGTGAATTTGATAGTTTAAACGTGAACGATACCATTAAAAATATAGTTTACTTGGGTCTAGCTGGTACCTACGCAATTCCAGGCGATTTTGCTGACTTGACAACGGCTGTAGATGCCGCGAACAAGCGAGGTGTTTGTGCAGCATGTATCATGGACATTGCGCCAGGAACGTACAATGAAAGCATGGCACTTAGAGAAGTGCCGGGAACAGCGTCCGATAAAACTGTTACTTGGAGAAGCTCAACAGGTAATGCGGAAGATGTGACCATAACATTTGCTGGAACCACAACGCAAGCAGCTGTTATAAGTTTAACACAAACTGATTGGCAAATCTTCGAAGATTTGACAGTTATCAACTCTCAAACAAGTTCGTTTGGCAATGGTAAAACCGTGCAACTTTCAGGAGCTGCAGATAACAACACTTTCCAAAACAACAATTTGATTTCCATTCCAACAACCACTTCAAGTACGAACATGGCCAATGTTCACCTAAGTGGTGGTAACATGAATACAGTTATTGACAATAACTGGATTCACGGTGGTTCTCAAGGGGTTCTTGCTGAAGGTGATGGAAGCAATTACAATACAGAAATCACCAATAATCATATCGATGATTTTGGTTACTATGGAATTCGTAATTATTACTATGGTGGTTCAACCATTTCTGATAATAAAGTAATTAATGATACTACTATTGGAGCCACATTCCAATACGGAATCTATGTTTATTACAGTAATGAAACTAATGTTGACCGTAACTATGTAGCTTCATCCGAAACCAATTATGGCTTAGCATATGGAATATATTACTATCAGTCAAGCGGCACAGGAGCAAATAGAGCCAGCCTGAGCAATAACTGCGTTGCAGTTGGTAAAGAAGGTTCAACTTCATACGGTTATTATGGCATGTATATATATGGTGGATTTATCGATGTTGAAGGTAACTCTATCAACAGGGTTGGCGGATATACAACTTCGGTAGGATATACTCCTCTTTACATCGCCAATGGAGGTTCAATCAAGTTAAAAAACAACAACTTAGTCAACCTTGGCGGGACGCCTTACGCAATGTATAGCGGTTCACCTTTCTATGTGTTGGAAAGTGAGAATAATAACTTCTTCTCAACTGACCCAAATAACTTGATCTATTCTGGAGCTGCTTATTCCAACCTTCAGGACTGGCAGGCCAATTCGGGTTTTGATGCAAACAGTATATCTGTAGATCCAGAATATGCTGATACCATTATGTGTGCTACATGTAATGAAGATATGGATGGCGCAGGTGATCCTACTGCAGCACATGCTGATATTGACGTAAATCAAGATCAAAGAAGCGCATCTACTCCGGACATTGGTGCCGTTGAATATGTTATCGCTTCTGCTTTCACATTGGGTCCGGATTCGACTTATTGTGCTGACGAGATCACTATTGATGCTGGTCCTGCACAAAGCCTTACTTGGAGTGTAAATGGTAATTCTACAACTGCTCCTTCATTAACGCTTTCCGGTGGTAATGAAGCGGTAACTTACAATGTATTCGTGAGTTTACAAACAGAGCACTGTGGATCTGCTTCTGATAATGCATTGATCACGCTTGTGCCTAATGCCCACTTAGACAGCAACACACACATTTGTGCTCAATCTAATGTAACGCTTAACCCCGGTGGCTTGAGCACCGGTACATATTCTTGGTCTACAGGTGCAAGCACGCAGACCATCATGGTTAACGCGCCAGGTACATACACTGTTACAAAGAATGTAATGGGATGTGAAAGTTCCGCTACTACGGTTGTTACTCAGTCTGATGACATTGAGTTTATAACCACTGAGGTTTGTGTTGATGACCTTCCATTAACATTAGATGCTACAATCAATGATGGTTTGTCTTATGCCTGGTCTGGAGGAGCGTCTCCTACCACTGCTATCAACACGTTTAACGATGGTGGACCATACAGTGTTACTGCTACCGATGCGTTTGGTTGTTTAGCAGTTGATAGTTTTGTAGTGAATGTGTTGGAAGAGCCTGAAGCGGCTATCACCATTCCTACTTACAGCGGAAACATTTATGTTTTTGATGCAAGCACATCAAACTACTTGACCAACAGCTCTACCGTTAATTGGAACTTTGGTGCAGGTGCAACACCCGCTACCTCAACCAATGTTTCTGAAATGGTTACTTATCCATGGTCAAACCCTTCCAGCTTAACTTCTTACTCTGTGAGTTTGGAAGTAAATAATGGTTGTGGTATTGACATCGCAACGATAGTTGTTACTCCTGATCCATTATCAGTTCAAGATTTGGAAGCAGGTGATTTCAGTGTGTATCCAAACCCTGCTCTTGATGTAGTAAATATTACTACCAATGACATCGGTGCCGGAAACATCCAATTACTTGACCTTAGTGGAAGAGTTATTGTTGAAGCTCCCGCTAACGCTGGATCAAATAATCACCAAATTGATGTAAGCAATATTGCCGCTGGTTCATACATGGTTCGCATTTCAAATGACGGATCGGTTAACCTTAAGCAGTTGATTATTCAATAATCGCTTCATTGAAATATGATGTAAAAAAGGGCCTCTTAGGAGGCCCTTTTTTTATGGATAAGAATTCAATATTAAAGACACATAGCTATCACTTTTTCAATATTTCGTCTATCATTTTAAATTTTTCGTCTATCGATTTTTCTTAATCCGCTAATCATCACGAGTCATTAATTCCAATTTAGCGTAAATTATTCAAGCTTTCAGAGTAAGAAATTCAAATTTTAAAAGCCTGATCAACTTAACTTGGTCATCTAAATTTTAAAATTAATTAACATGAAAAAACTCTTACTCTCTTTCGGACTAAGTGTTCTTGGAATCTATGGGTTCGCTCAAATGAGTGGCACCTATACCATTGATGCTGGTTCACCTGCGAGTGCTACGAACTTTCAAACGTTCAGTGCAGCATTCGATGAACTAACCTCTTCCGGTGTAAACGGAGCTGTAACTATCAACGTTGCTGAAGGCACCTACACGGAACAGGTATATGAAAGCAATGCGTCCATACCAGGAGCATCTTCTACAAATACGGTTACCATTCAAAGTAATCCGAATAATACCAACATGCCTGTATGGCAATATAGCTCATACCCTGTATATTGGTATTTCTGTAATTTCTCGTTCTTAACCATCAAAGGGTTAAACATTAAAACTACCGGTGCCAGCAGAGTACTCTACATTTATTATGGTGACTATAACACGGTAAGCTTTGAAGACAACGTACTCGATGGATATAATACCACGAGTACCTCTAATTTCTACTCTATCATTTACAAGTATTATGGTTCAAACTCTGGAGGTGGCTTTATTTTAAAGAACAATGTTCTGAACGAAGGGTCTTATGGTCTCTACTCCTATTACCAAAACGGTACGGGTCCCATCATCATTGATTCCAATGACTTTAATAGTCTTGGATATGCCGGTATTTACGCTTACTATATGTACAATGCTCCAGTAAGAATCACTGGAAACAGCATCGAAGTTGATGGTACTAGCACAGCTTATGGTATCTATAGCTATTATGCCCGGGGAGGTACTCAAATCGAAGGCAATAATATTGTCGTGAGCAGTACTTCAACTTGGTCAACCAAATACGGTCTTTATTACTACTTCAGTGGTATCGGTGGCACAGCCACCAACAAGTCAAGTGTTGCTAATAATATGATTGTTACCGAAACAGGAACAGGATCTGATAACGGCATGTATTTATATTACTCTGCATTTACGGATGTTATAAACAACTCCGTTCTCTTGAAGTCCACCAGTTCAGCAGCTGATGCAGTTTATTTTTACCTGCCTACCTCAAGTACAGCTTATGGTTCCAACACCTTCTATAATAACATTATGGCCACAACAAGTACATTGCCTTACACTTTGTATTTATACCATCCTTATAATTTCTCTGGTGGAGGAAACAACTTATATTGGAATGGCAATGCACTTAAAAACTACTGGTACACCGGAGGGGCAACATCCATCACCTACGATTTAGCTGCATTTGATGCTGCAAGTCAGACAGCGGGCAATTATTCTGTAGATCCTGAATTTTTTGGCCCTACAGATTTGCATTTATTCAATGCATTCATTGATGGTGCAGGTGCAAATGTTGGACTCGACCACGACATTGATGGAGACTTCAGAGTTGTTTCATCTCCGGACATCGGTGCTGATGAATTTGGTGTTGACAACAACGCCCAACCCACGGCTATGCAATCACCAGACGCACCGATCTGTGCTGATGACACTTGTTTTCAAGTTGTTATTACCAACACAGGTAATCTTAACTTAACAACGGTAAACGTAGTTTGGGCTATCAACGGAAACGAAACCACCGAGTCATGGACAGGTAATCTTGCTACAGGTCAATCTGACACCTTAACGCTCACCTGCAATTTAAACATCGTTGATGGTGATTCTTTCTCTGTTTACACTGCTTTGCCAAATGGTGAATTTGATAGTTTAAACGTGAACGATACCATTAAAAATATAGTTTACTTGGGTCTAGCTGGTACCTACGCAATTCCAGGCGATTTTGCTGACTTGACAACGGCTGTAGATGCCGCGAACAAGCGAGGTGTTTGTGCAGCATGTATCATGGACATTGCGCCAGGAACGTACAATGAAAGCATGGCACTTAGAGAAGTGCCGGGAACAGCGTCCGATAAAACTGTTACTTGGAGAAGCTCAACAGGTAATGCGGAAGATGTGACCATAACATTTGCTGGAACCACAACGCAAGCAGCTGTTATAAGTTTAACACAAACTGATTGGCAAATCTTCGAAGATTTGACAGTTATCAACTCTCAAACAAGTTCGTTTGGCAATGGTAAAACCGTGCAACTTTCAGGAGCTGCAGATAACAACACTTTCCAAAACAACAATTTGATTTCCATTCCAACAACCACTTCAAGTACGAACATGGCCAATGTTCACCTAAGTGGTGGTAACATGAATACAGTTATTGACAATAACTGGATTCACGGTGGTTCTCAAGGGGTTCTTGCTGAAGGTGATGGAAGCAATTACAATACAGAAATCACCAATAATCATATCGATGATTTTGGTTACTATGGAATTCGTAATTATTACTATGGTGGTTCAACCATTTCTGATAATAAAGTAATTAATGATACTACTATTGGAGCCACATTCCAATACGGAATCTATGTTTATTACAGTAATGAAACTAATGTTGACCGTAACTATGTAGCTTCATCCGAAACCAATTATGGCTTAGCATATGGAATATATTACTATCAGTCAAGCGGCACAGGAGCAAATAGAGCCAGCCTGAGCAATAACTGCGTTGCAGTTGGTAAAGAAGGTTCAACTTCATACGGTTATTATGGCATGTATATATATGGTGGATTTATCGATGTTGAAGGTAACTCTATCAACAGGGTTGGCGGATATACAACTTCGGTAGGATATACTCCTCTTTACATCGCCAATGGAGGTTCAATCAAGTTAAAAAACAACAACTTAGTCAACCTTGGCGGGACGCCTTACGCAATGTATAGCGGTTCACCTTTCTATGTGTTGGAAAGTGAGAATAATAACTTCTTCTCAACTGACCCAAATAACTTGATCTATTCTGGAGCTGCTTATTCCAACCTTCAGGACTGGCAGGCCAATTCGGGTTTTGATGCAAACAGTATATCTGTAGATCCAGAATATGCTGATACCATTATGTGTGCTACATGTAATGAAGATATGGATGGCGCAGGTGATCCTACTGCAGCACATGCTGATATTGACGTAAATCAAGATCAAAGAAGCGCATCTACTCCGGACATTGGTGCCGTTGAATATGTTATCGCTTCTGCTTTCACATTGGGTCCGGATTCGACTTATTGTGCTGACGAGATCACTATTGATGCTGGTCCTGCACAAAGCCTTACTTGGAGTGTAAATGGTAATTCTACAACTGCTCCTTCATTAACGCTTTCCGGTGGTAATGAAGCGGTAACTTACAATGTATTCGTGAGTTTACAAACAGAGCACTGTGGATCTGCTTCTGATAATGCATTGATCACGCTTGTGCCTAATGCCCACTTAGACAGCAACACACACATTTGTGCTCAATCTAATGTAACGCTTAACCCCGGTGGCTTGAGCACCGGTACATATTCTTGGTCTACAGGTGCAAGCACGCAGACCATCATGGTTAACGCGCCAGGTACATACACTGTTACAAAGAATGTAATGGGATGTGAAAGTTCCGCTACTACGGTTGTTACTCAGTCTGATGACATTGAGTTTATAACCACTGAGGTTTGTGTTGATGACCTTCCATTAACATTAGATGCTACAATCAATGATGGTTTGTCTTATGCCTGGTCTGGAGGAGCGTCTCCTACCACTGCTATCAACACGTTTAACGATGGTGGACCATACAGTGTTACTGCTACCGATGCGTTTGGTTGTTTAGCAGTTGATAGTTTTGTAGTGAATGTGTTGGAAGAGCCTGAAGCGGCTATCACCATTCCTACTTACAGCGGAAACATTTATGTTTTTGATGCAAGCACATCAAACTACTTGACCAACAGCTCTACCGTTAATTGGAACTTTGGTGCAGGTGCAACACCCGCTACCTCAACCAATGTTTCTGAAATGGTTACTTATCCATGGTCAAACCCTTCCAGCTTAACTTCTTACTCTGTGAGTTTGGAAGTAAATAATGGTTGTGGTATTGACATCGCAACGATAGTTGTTACTCCTGATCCATTATCAGTTCAAGATTTGGAAGCAGGTGATTTCAGTGTGTATCCAAACCCTGCTCTTGATGTAGTAAATATTACTACCAATGACATCGGTGCCGGAAACATCCAATTACTTGACCTTAGTGGAAGAGTTATTGTTGAAGCTCCCGCTAACGCTGGATCAAATAATCACCAAATTGATGTAAGCAATATTGCCGCTGGTTCATACATGGTTCGCATTTCAAATGACGGATCGGTTAATCTTAAGCAGTTGATTATTCAATAATCGCTTCATTGAAATATGATGTAAAAAGGGCCTCTTAGGAGGCCCTTTTTTTATACCAAACAGGTAATTAAATCGACTAAAGCATCTTTTTTTTCGACTAATTTGTTTTATATTGATTTTTTCTTTACTTTAGTCCAAACTCTAATGCCATGGAATCAATTACTCAACCCATTATCGAAACCTTCCCCTTCATTCTAAAATTCGGTCCGGGAATACTTATACCTCTGGCGTGCTTCGCAATCGTTGGAATTCTAGCACAGTGGTCACTCTACGATAAATGCAAGCAACCAGGAATAGATTGCGTCATTCCCGTCAAGAATGTTATCACCTTTCTAAAAATAGTTGGAAGACCGGCTTCTCATAGTTTATTGGTAATACTGCCTCCTCCCATAATTTTTGTTTCACTGGTCTATATCGACAATGCGGCAATTGGATATGCCCTTGCGGCTGCATTTGGTGCTATGTGGGTTATCTTTATGGTGAAAGTGTACATAGAACTCTGCCAAAGCTTCGGACATTACAAGCTCACTGACTATATCATGGTTGTTCTGTTTAACGGGTTTTATGTTCTTCACCTTGGTCTTTCCTACAGTGAAAAATATAAGGGTCCAGTTTACGGTAAGAAAAAAGCAACCGAGCCAAAGAAAAATTTAAAAAGTCAACTTGCTTGAATCCTGATGATTTCATCTGCATGTTCAAGGGCTCTTCGGAGCCCTTGTTTGTTTTTACCTCCTGCCATAGCTAAAAACTTCTGACCACCACCACTTCCCTCGATGTGTTGTGCTAGATCCCGCACAATTTTCGATGCATCCAATTTCAGCTCTTCAGCCAATTGTTTACTCAAACCGACAACTATAAACGGTTTTTCTTCATCATCACCCAGCACAATTGCCATCAAATTTTGCTCTGCCAACACTAAAGTGTAAACGGTATCCTTCACGGTCTTACCCCCTACTTTATCTATTCTTTTGACCACCGATCTAATCTTACCATTGTCAACGATTTCATTTTTCAACGAATCCAAGATTGTTGCCTTTTCTTTTTCATTAAAATCCTCAATCTTCTTCTGAGCTTGTTTTAGGTCAATCTGTAGTTTTTTTATCGCTGATAATATGCTTTTCGGGTTGCCTAATTCTAGTTCAATTTCAGCAATGATGTTTAAGCTCTCATTTAGATAGTCTTGATAAGTAGACCCGGTAATAGCCTCTATTCTTCTGACCCCGCTTGCTACACTGGACTCTGACATAATTTTAAACCCTCCGATCGCGGAGGTGTTTTCTACGTGTGTTCCACCGCACAACTCTATAGAGCCTTCAAATTGAATCACCCTCACTGAATCACCGTATTTTTCGCCAAACAAGGCCATTGCCCCCATTGATTTAGCTTTTTCAATTGGCATCGAACGAAACTCCTGCAACTCAATTCCTGACGCTATCGCGTTTGAAACAATTATCTCAATCTCTTGAAGCATTTGATCACTGATTCTTTCAAAATGAGAAAAATCAAATCGAAGTTTATCTGATGCAACCAAAGAGCCTTTTTGTTCCACATGATCGCCTAAACTTTTCCGAAGCGCATGGTGCAATAAATGAGTGGCACTATGGTTTTTCTTTACATCACTCCGATGCTTGTCATTTACCTCTGCCTCCAAACCGAGTGAAGGGTCGTGCGGAAGTTCACTAGCATAATGAATGATCTCATTATTCTCTTTTTTGGTGTCAAAAACCTTGATGATTTGATCGCCACTTTTGAGAACGCCTTTATCGCCAACCTGTCCACCACTCTCTGCATAAAAAGGAGTTTTGAGCAAAACAATTTGAGCCACTTCTTTACCCTTTAATGTAGCCACGCGGTATTTAGCAATAGTTGTTTTTACGGAAAGCTGATCATACCCCAAAAAGTGACTATTCACCTCGTCTGTCAACTCCGTCCAATCACCAAAATTCGTTTTTCCGGCATTTCGCGAACGTTCTTTTTGAGCGTTCAACGATTTTTCAAAGCCTCTCATATCAACACTCCATCCATTTTCCTGAGCAATCAATTGAGTAAGATCAATAGGAAACCCATAAGTATCATACAATTCAAATGCAGTCTCACCAGGAACAACTTTACCTGCTGACGAAGCAAAGAGCCCATTGAGTCTTTCCAACCCCTTTTCCAGGGTTGAAAGAAAGGATGTCTCCTCTTCCAAAATTACACGCTTCACCAAATCGGCTTGTCTGTCAAGTTCTGGAAAGTCAGCACCCATTTCATTATTCAAGGCATCATACACTTCATGCAAGAATGGTTTGTTAATGCTTAGCTGGCTAAACCCATAACGAATCGCTCTCCTCAAAATCCTTCGTATTACATATCCTGCGCCCGTGTTTGAAGGCAACTGCCCGTCAGCGATGCAAAACCCAATTGCACGGATATGGTCGGCTACTACCCGGAATGCGATATCTGACTCAGAAGATGACCCTTCATATTTTTTGTTTGCAACGCTTTCTACCTTCCTGATGATGTTTTGAAAAAGATCAATTTCATAATTTGAGCTAACACCCTGAACGGCTCTTGCGAGGCGCTCAAGCCCCATACCAGTATCAATGTGCTTGTTTTTCAGCGCAACGAGAGATCCATCTTCGAGTCGGTTGAATTGCATAAAAACCAAATTCCACACTTCAATAACCTCGGGGTCATCCATATTGACCAATTTCTTGCCGTCAGTTTTTTGACGCTCAGCATCGGATCGCATGTCGTAATGAATCTCAGAACAAGGGCCACAGGGACCCGTCTCCCCCATTTCCCAGAAATTTTCTTTACGACCAAAGGTTAGTATGCGGTCTTCACCGATATGCTTCTGCCAAATCTCTTTGGCCTCCTTATCTATTTCAAGATCCTGCTCGCTGTCACCCTCGAAAATGCTAACGTAAATTCGATCCTTATCCAGGCCAAAACCCTCGGTCAATAGCTCCCATGAAAAAGCGATCGCTTCTTTTTTAAAATAATCACCAAAAGACCAATTTCCAAGCATTTCAAACATGGTGTGGTGGTAGTGATCTTTACCGACTTCCTCTAAGTCATTGTGTTTTCCTGAAACCCGTAAACATTTCTGTGTATCGGCCACGCGTTTATTTAAACTATCTTCATTTCCAATAAAAATGCTTTTGAACTGGTTCATTCCCGCATTTGTGAACATCAAAGTAGGGTCATCTTTGATGACAATGGGCGCTGATGGCACAATTTCGTGAGACTTATCTTTAAAAAATTCTAAAAATCTAATTCGTATCTCTCGGGTTGTCAGACTCATATTCTGTTAAATTCGCTGAAATTCAAGTTTCAAAAGACTGCAAAAGTAGCGCTTGTCCTATTTTTGTAGCTTTATTATTAAAAAGTTGGCAAAAGTTAGGTATCAATATAACGAATCCACACTCAGTTATGAGAAGGTAAAAACCACTCCTTGGAAGCGGTTTCTGAACATTTTATGGTTCAGCATGGCTTCATTTCTATTTGGTCTTGGAATATACATTATCTTCAATTTGGTATATGATTCTCCAAAAGAAAGGCAGTTGATCAGCGAAAAGGAAGATCTGTTAATTCAATACGAATTATTGAATCAAAAGCTAGATCAAATGGGTGTGATTTTGGCTGACCTTCAAAACAGGGACGACAACATCTACCGTACTGTTTTTGAAGCCGAACCCATTCCGGACAACCTGAGAAAAGCTGGAATTGGGGGAGTAAATCGATACAAAAGCCTTGAAAAATTTAAAGGGGAAGCAGATATGGTGATTGCTGCTACCAAAAAGTTAGACCGACTTGCCAAGCAGTTGTACATACAATCAAAATCATTTGATGAAATTTATGCAATGGCCAAGCAGAAAGAAGTAATGCTCGCTAGTATCCCAGCCATTCAACCGGTTTCCAATAAAGACCTTACGCGAATGGCCAGTGGCTATGGCATGCGCATCGACCCGCATTATAAAACCCCAGCATTTCATGAAGGAATGGACTTTACAGCGCCAACAGGAACCCCCATCTATGCCACAGGAAATGGCGTTGTGACCAGAGCAGATAAAAATGCGCGTGGCTATGGCAATCATGTGCGCATTGACCATGGCTTTGGATACTTGACACTTTATGCGCACATGAGTAAAGTAGCCGTAGAACCAGATCAAAAAGTGAGTCGAGGCGAAATAATAGGCTATGTTGGAAATACTGGGAAATCTAGCGGCCCCCATTTGCATTATGAAGTCCAAAAAAATGGACGAGCTGTGAATCCGATAAACTTCTACTTCAGTGACCTTTCACCTGAAGAATACGACCTGATGATTCAGTTGTCCTCACAAGAAAATCAATCTTTTGATTAATCCGCTCTACTATGGCATTTAAAGAAAAAGAATCGTTCAAGCTTTATTATTCCATAGGAGAAGTGGCTGAAATTTTGGATGTAAATGCATCATTACTTCGTTTTTGGGAAAAGGAATTTGACATCATTAAGCCTCAAAAAAACGCTAAAGGAAACCGCATTTATAAAGAGCAAGATTTAAAAAACTTAAAACTCATCCATCACCTGGTTAAAGACCGGGGTTTTACGCTCGATGGTGCCAAAATGAAAATCAAGGATCAGCACAAAGCATTGCTTGAGAAAAACGAGATGATAGAAAGTTTAAAACACGTGCGCGAAATGTTACTTGAGCTTAAAGGTTCGCTCTAATAATTAGCATCCCGCAGTAAGTAGTTTGTAACGTAATCATTAACACCAGCCTCCAATGAGGTGAGCGCTTTTTGATAACCGGCTTTCCTAAGTTTTCGCATATCGGCTTCCGTGAAGTATTGGTATTTATCTCTAATATCTTCAGGGGTATCAATGAAAGCAATATCCATTTCTTTATCCATTGCAGAGAAAACCGATTTCACCAGATCGATGAACGTTCTAGCATTACCTGTTCCCAGATTATAAAGACCGCTTTCTGGTTTAGTCTTCAGCAAAAACTGGATAACGCTTATTACATCCTTCACATAAATGAAATCGCGTAGCTGCTCACCATCTTTATACCGTTTGTTATGAGATCGAAACAGATGCATTTTTCCAGTCGATTCTATTTGATTATAGGCATGAAAAACAACTGATGCCATCCGCCCTTTGTGATATTCATTAGGCCCATAAACATTGAAAAACTTCAACCCATACCAATATTTTGGCTTATTGACTTGACTTAATGCCCATAAATCGAATGCTTGCTTGGATTCACCATACGGATTGAGAGGTTTTAATTTGTCCACTAATGCGTGATCATCTGAATAACCATGCTCACCGCCACCATAGGTTGCCGCAGATGATGCGTAGATCAAAGCAACATCATTGTTGGCGCAATAGCTCCATACCTTTTTGGTAAAATCAACATTCAACTTTTCAAATATGGAATAGTCAAACTCTGTGGTATCGGTTCTTGCACCAATATGTATAATGGCTTCAGGAGTATTTTGATTTTCAAGCCAGCGAAAAAACTCATCCCGATCAATCTGTTTCAAACGTTCAATAGATCTGAGGTTGCAAAGCTTTTCCTTACGATGAAAGTCGTCAACAATTACAACTTCACCAGCATATTGGTCAGAAAGGTCTTTTGCCAAACAACTTCCTATAAATCCCGCAGCACCTGTTACAATTATCATTTTCGTTGAGAATTTTGAACAAAGTTAATGAATGCTAAACGAGCCCTATCTTTGCGCGCAATTTTAAGGCATGTCAAAGACGATTTATATTACCAGAAGAGAACGCTTTTCTGCAGCACATAAGTTAGCCAAGACCGATTGGAGTGATAAAAAAAACCATGAAGTATTTGGGAAATGTGCTAACCCCAACTGGCACGGACACAACTACGAGCTTTACATCACCGTAAAAGGGCCGGTGAATCCGAGCACTGGCTTTGTAGTTGACTTAAAAATGTTGAGTGATTTGATCAAGGATCTCGTAATTCAACATCTTGATCATAAAAATGTAAATCTTGATACTCATTTCATGAGAGGTCAAATGGCCTCAACTGAAAATATTTGCATCGCCATTTGGGAGCAACTGGCGCAGCCAATTAGCCAAGAAGGAGCCGAGCTTCATTGTGTGAAGCTCCAAGAAACCGAAAACAATTTTGTTGAATATTATGGGTGAATTTTCTGAAGACATCAAGGGGTTTGAACGAAAAGACGCATACAACATGGAAGACCTCAAGGTTCTTCAAAATGGATATGCAAATATCATCTCACACATCGGTGAAGACCTAACCCGCGAAGGGCTATCAAAAACCCCTGAACGTGCGGCAAAAGCCATCCAATTCATGACTCAGGGTTATGAACAGGACGCATCTGAAATATTGAGTTCAGCATTATTTAAAGAAGAACACCAGCAAATGGTTTTGGTTAAGGACATTGAAATGTACTCACTTTGTGAGCACCACCTTTTGCCGTTTTTTGGTAAAGCATACATAGCCTACATACCCGATGGTCAAATCGTAGGATTGAGCAAATTACCCCGTGTAGTTGATGTTTTTGCCAGAAGACTTCAGGTACAGGAACGGCTCACATACCAAATCAGAGATTGTATTCAAGAAACGTTAAAGCCGCTAGGAGTGGCCGTAGTAATCGAAGCACAGCACATGTGCATGCAAATGCGCGGTGTTCAAAAACAAAATTCAGTAACAACAACTTCTGCCTTTACAGGTGAGTTTTTAAAAGATTCAACGAGAAAAGAATTCATTAGCTTAATCTCCGCAAAACTTAGTTAAGATGAAAACAGCATATGTATTTCCGGGACAAGGCGCCCAGTATTCAGGAATGGGAAAAAATTTGTATGAAAGCAATCACGATGCACAGACACTATTTGACCAGGCCAATGTTATTTTAGGATTTGAAATAACCGACTTTATGTTTGACGGGACGGATGAAGACCTTAAAGAAACAAAGGTCACGCAACCTGCAATCTTTCTTCATTCGGTGATCTTAGCATCCACCATCGAAAATTTTATTCCTGACATGGTTGCAGGACACAGCTTAGGGGAGTTTTCAGCCCTTGTTGCAAACAAGGCTTTACAATTTGAAGACGGTTTGCGATTGGTTCATAAACGTGCATTAGCGATGCAAAAAGCCTGTGAAGCAACCCCCTCCACCATGGCAGCAATTCTTGGTTTGGATGATGAGGTAGTGGTTAATACCTGTGCATCAATTGATGATGTCGTTGTTGCGGCAAACTTCAACTGTCCAGGACAATTGGTGATAAGCGGAAGTATTTCAGGCGTTGAATCTGCTTGCGAAGCACTCAGGGAAAAAGGAGCAAAAAGAGCATTGATCTTGCCAGTAGGTGGTGCATTTCATAGTCCATTGATGGAACCTGCACGGAAAGAATTGCAGGCAGCTATTGAGGCAACGCAATTTCATCAACCTATTTGCCCCGTTTATCAAAACGTGACAGCGTCAGCAGTTACCGACCCCGATCAAATCAAGGCGAACTTAATCGCTCAATTAACCGCGCCAGTGAGATGGACACAAAGCGTTCAGCAAATGGTTGAAGATGGAGCTACTCATTTTATAGAAGTTGGGCCGGGAAAAGTGTTATCTGGATTGGTCAAGAAAATTCACCGTGAAGCTGAAGTAGCCCAAGCTTAAAGCTGATTGTTTAAGAGTTTTCCAGAGTTTACAAGGGCATGCATTGAAGGCAGCTTACTCGCTTGTTGCATTAATCCAATATGATGTATGTGATGACAATCCGACCCTACAAGGCTGATTAGCCCATCTTCGACCAATCTTTTTGAGACCTTTTTCACTTCAGGTGAATAATGACCAGTTAGAGAATTCATGTTAAGTTGAAGGATTACACCTTTGTCATGTAATTCCTGATATTTTTCAAAAGTTAAGTGCCAAAACGCATAGCGTTCAGGATGCGCTAGTACTGGTTTATAACCCGCCAGCTGCATTTCAAAAATCACCTCTGCCAAATTGGGAGGCTCGCTCATAAAGGGCAACTCAAACAATACATGGCTTTCTCCAAAAGTGAGCAGTTCTTTGTTCTTTATTTTGGGCATTAAATCAGCATCTAGATAATATTCTGCTGCACACTCAATCTCTATGTTAATTCCAGCTTTATCAACAGCATCTTGAAGGGTATTTTTCCCATCAATGATTGTCTCTGATGAGTTACGGTAATAATCACTCATCACATGTGGGGTAGTAATTACTTTGCGATAACCAAAATCTTTCATCGCTTTGATCAACTCCAGTGAATCTTCCATGGTTTTGGCTCCATCATCAATACCTGGAATAAAGTGCGAATGAACATCTACTTGCAACTTACCCAAATCCAATGGGTCAAGTATTTCTTCTTTCTTTTTAAAAATCTGGGCTAACTTTCCGAACATTGCATGCAAAGGTATTGTCATTATTCAATGTAAACTGCAGTCATGCGCGTATATTCCATCCTATTAACGATCATTTTCAATTTCCTATTATTTCTTGCCTGCACCAATGATGCAGAAACGAAAAAGGCAACCTCCCACCAGCAATCAGAATTTCAAGAAAAGAAGCAATCAGAACATTTAAAGGAGCCGGAAAAGTCGGAGCAATTCTTAAAGCCCGAATCCGGAAAAGTAAAGGAGTTTTTTAGAACGTATGGTGAAGACCATCAGGAGAGTCGCGTATTATTGGAAACAAGGTTGGGCTCTATTGAATTAAAGCTTTTCTCAGAAACACCCCTTCACCGCGCAAATTTCATCTATAACATCAAACAAGCACTTTATTATGAAACCATTTTTTATCGTGTGGTACCAGACTTTATGATTCAGGGAGGAAACTCTGACAACGATAAAACCTCAGAAAAAAGGGAAAAAGCAGGAAGTTACTACATACCAAATGAGAGTAACGAGAAACTGATTCACAAAAAGGGAAGCGTTGCAATGGCAATGTCCTATGATGACAACCCTGACTTAAAAAGTGCCCAATACAGTTATTACATTGTTATTGGCACGCCCTTTTCGGAGGAAGCATTAGATGCGATAGAAGAAGAATATGCAATCAATATTCCCCCCTGGGCAAGAGGGATTTACAAGACTGTAGGTGGCACGCCTCATTTGGATAAAAAACACACTGTCTTTGCAGAAGTAACTAAAGGAATGGATGTGGTAGAAGCAATTGCGAATGAAAAAAGAGATTCGGGAAATTGGCCGGTAAATGATGTAGTAATCAGTTATAAAATTCTGGATTAGGCTTTATTTACAATTAAATTTACCTGCTGGCGGCTTTTTGTGATAACCCGATGATGAAGCACAAGATTGAAGTAAGAGACCAGTCATGCAAAGCGCTGTGATCACCGCAATCATCTTTCCTCTTTTCAGTTTAAAATACATCCATCAAATTTAGTGCATTTAGCTTAATCACAATCGCAACTCATTGACATTCTTACCCTGACCGCATCTGAAATCAATGCTTTAATAGCATCTTGATGCTCTTCAGACATTTGAATTCCACGTAAATCTAGTTCTTCCAGTTGATGGAGTTCTTCTATTTCATTTGGTAAATAGTAGATGTTATTGCTCCATAGCTCCAGATGAGTTAAGTCCTTGAGATTGCCTATTCTGTGTGAAACATGGTAGATTTCGTTGTTGCCAACATAGAGTTTCTTCAGCTTTGGCAAATCACCAATTACTGCCGGCAAAGAATCAAGATCGTTGGCCGTGAGCACCAATTCTTGTAAATTGGAAAGGGCGGACAAATCCTTGGGCAAGCCAGTCAGATTATTGTGGCTTAAATCAAGTACCTCCAGCTTTTTCAGTTGCAAAATCTCCATCGGAAATTCCTCTAGTCGATCTCTTTTTAACTGGAGGATAAAAACAGAATCGCGATTTTCCAACGCTCGATCCAATTTTTTGTAAACTTTACCCTGTTGCGGAAAGCCCTGCAATGGCATGCACAAAACAATCGATAATAACGTCCTACACTGCCATTGCATCTTGTCGGTCTTTATTCATTTGTGTTATCAACGCTTCAACATCCGAAAATCGTTCTTCAGAGCGTAAAAATTTTTTAAGAAAAACAGTCAATTGGTTACCATATAAATCCTGATCAAAATCAAAAATATTGACCTCAATGGTTTTTAATGAGCCGTTGTCAAATGTAGGATTTACTCCAATGTTCATCATTCCTTTAAAGGATTGGTTCTTCCACAGAACATCTACTGCGTAAACACCTTCTTTTGGAACAAGCTTAGTGTCATCCTCAACATGCAAATTCGCTGTCGGAAACCCCAAATCTTTTCCTCTTTTCATGCCATCAACTACTCTACCGGTAAAGGAATAAGGATAGCCTAAAAAAGAATTTGCAACGCTCACTTCTCCCTCTTCAAGAGCCTGTCTGATTTTGGTAGAACTAACATTTATGTTGTCAATGTCTTTGGCTGCAATTTCAGTGACCTTAAAGTCATAAATGGGTGCCATTTCCCTTAGCTGCTCAATATCACCCTCCCTATTTCGGCCAAAATGATGATCGTAACCAATCACCATATGCTTCATTTTCAAGCTACCGACCAACAAATCACGCACATATTGAATGCTATCGTAACGAGAAAACGATTTTGAAAAAGGATGCACAATTACATCATCAATTCCGGCATTCTCCAGCAAAGCCAATTTCTCTTCCATGGTTGTCAACAAACGTAAGCCATGGTCATCCGGGAAAAGCACTTTTCGGGGGTGAGGATGAAAGGTAAGCAATATGGTTCTGAGGCCTTCGCTTTTTGCAATTTCATTAAGGCGCCCTAATATTTTCATATGGCCGACATGTAATCCATCAAAAGTTCCTGTAGTCAGACATGTAGCATGATTCCCATCATATGATTCAATTCCATTATAAATCTGCATTTTTTTCAACTACCTATTACTTTTTATTTAATTGATTATTAAATACTTACACGTAGTATTAACGATAAACCAATTACACATTTTAAAAAAATGAATATAGGACTCTTCTTACAATATGAAATACATAGATTTGCACCCGTTTTAAAGACAAGAATATACTTTTCGTAACTATCTAAATTTCAGCATAAATGGCTGGTAATACAGGAAAAATTTCACAGGTTATCGGACCTGTAGTTGACGTGCGATTCAAAGCGAATGGAGGCGTTTTGCCAAACATTTTAGACGCACTTGAGGTAACAAAATCTACCGGAGAGCGAGTGGTTCTTGAATGTCAGCAGCACATTGGAGAAGACACCGTAAGAACCATTGCGATGGATTCTTCAGAGGGCTTAATGAGAGGCCTAGAGGTTAGGATGACAGGCAAGCCTATCACCATGCCAGTTGGAGACCAAATCAAGGGAAGAACATTCAACGTGATCGGTGGCGCAATTGATGGCATCAAAGATGTTGATCAAGCAGGTGGCCGCCCCATTCACGCTGAAGCTCCAAAATTCGAAGATCTTTCAACGGCAACAGAAGTGTTATTTACCGGAATCAAGGTTATCGATTTGATTGAGCCTTACGCGAAAGGTGGCAAAATCGGTCTTTTCGGTGGTGCCGGTGTTGGTAAAACCGTATTGATTCAAGAGCTGATCAACAACATCGCAAAAGGCTATGATGGCTATTCGGTTTTTGCAGGAGTTGGTGAACGTACACGTGAAGGGAACGACTTGCTGCGTGAAATGCTTGAGTCAGGTATTGTCAACTATGGCGAAAACTTCATGAAATCAATGGAGGAAGGAGGATGGGATCTTTCTCAAGTTGATGAAGCTTCCCTGAAAGAATCAAAAGCGACCTTTGTATTTGGTCAGATGAATGAGCCTCCAGGTGCACGCGCAAGAGTAGCGCTAACCGGGCTTACAGCAGCTGAATATTTCCGCGATGGAAATGAAGAGAGCGGTGGACGCGACATCTTGTTCTTCGTGGATAATATCTTCCGATTTACCCAAGCGGGTTCCGAGGTTTCGGCTCTATTAGGTCGGATGCCTTCAGCGGTGGGATACCAACCAACATTGGCATCGGAAATGGGAGCGATGCAAGAGCGCATTACTTCAACCAAGCGCGGTTCCATTACTTCGGTTCAAGCGGTTTATGTTCCTGCGGATGACTTGACTGACCCTGCACCTGCCACTACTTTTGCTCACTTAGATGCAACTACTGTTTTGAGTCGTAAAATTGCCGAGCTCGGTATTTACCCTGCAGTAGATCCATTGGATTCTACCTCACGAATTTTAACGGCTGATATCGTTGGTGAAGAGCACTATAACACGGCTCAAAAAGTAAAGGAGATTCTCCAACGCATGAAAGAGTTGCAAGACATTATAGCCATTCTTGGAATGGATGAATTGAGCGAAGAAGATAAACTGGTAGTTCACCGCGCAAGAAGAATTCAGCGATTTCTTTCTCAACCATTCCACGTTGCAGAACAATTTACAGGCTTAAAAGGTGTTTTTGTTCCGATTGAAGAAACCATCAAAGGATTCAATATGATTCTGGATGGTGAAGTGGATGAATACCCTGAAGCAGCGTTTAACTTAAAGGGTTCTATCGAAGAAGTGATTGAAGCAGGTAAGAAAATGATCGCTGAAGCAAACAATTAACACATGAAACTCGAAATACTTTCTCCCGACAAGCGCATCTATAGTGGTGACGCAGACGCACTTCAGCTTCCAGGAAAGGATGGGTTATTCGGTATTTTGAAAAACCACGCTCCTATGATCTCTTCTTTGAAAAAAGGAATGGTGAAGGTTTCCGTAAACGGAAAAGATGAACTCTTTGAAATAAACGGAGGTGTTGTTGAAGTGCAAAGCAACAAGGTGATTGTGTTGGCTGAATAAGTTTCGGTTAATCAATCTACCATAACGAATTAAAAAAAGGGAGCCTTGTGCTCCCTTTTTTATTTAGACATAATTCTATCCAAGAACGGAAAACTCTTGCGACCCTTAAAACAATCCGTGAACTTCAGCGTCTATTTTCTGAATAATCTGCCCAAGATCTTCCTTGCTGTCGATAAAGTTGTTATTATCAACATCTATGATCAGCAGCTTTCCCTTGTCATAAGTAGAAATCCAAGCCTCATATCGTTCATTTAATCTTTTGAGGTAATCAAGCCTGATTGCCTCCTCGTATTCTCTACCTCGACTTTGAATTTGACTCACCAATCTAGGAACGCTAGCTCTCAAGTAAATAAGAAGATCTGGCGGTTGCACAAAGTTATCGAGCAGATTAAACAAAGAAAAGTAGGTTTCGAAATCACGCGTTGTCATCAACCCCATTGAGTGAAGGTTTGGTGCGAAAATGTATGCATCCTCATAAATGGTTCTATCTTGAATTACATTCTTCTTGCCTTCTCGAATCTCTAAGATTTGATTGAATCGATTATTGAGGTAATATATCTGCATGTTAAACGACCATCGCTGCATCTCTGAATAGAAATCATTGATGTAGGGATTACCGTCAACATCTTCATAATGTGATTCCCAATTGTAATGTTTACCCAATAAACCGGTTAAGGTGGTTTTTCCTGAACCTATATTTCCTGACACAGCAACATGCAAGTTGCCATTATTTTCATCTGATTGCTTTCCCATACTTTGATTGGAATTTTGAGGTTACGAATTAAGGTAAACCCTTTGAAAATAAAAAGGAATCAAGGCTTAGGAGCGTAAATAATTATCTCTTTCCCCATATTTAATGCAATCAACGACCTATTTACATCAAATGGTTGGGCAAAATCTGCGGTTAACTGCACCCGGTTTTCGCTTTGATCGCGCAGATTAAGCGCAAACAAAACACTGGCTTTTTGAAAAAACATATAATCATTGGTGAGTTTTAATTGAACTATGCCTTTTATTGGAATACGCTTGAGGTAATTGCCATAAATATCAAAAACAAAGACACCGTGACTAGGGTCAGTGAGGTAAACTCTATTATCCAGTTCTTTTAGATCTGTCGGATAGAATTCAAGTCGTAAGATTTGTGCGAGATTCATCGATTCACGTTCTTTCTTAAAATGCTGGTCAAATCGAATCAGTTTGAAATTGATAGGGTCGTAGAGCCAAAACCCATTGCTGTGTGATGTTGCTGCAAGACTGATTTGCTGAAATCCCAAACGAAACAAATTGGCCTCGTCACGCAACTCACCCAATCGAGAGTCTAAAAACACCAAGCGCATTTGGTTCGGTGAAAAGACAAGTACCTTCATAGGATTGGATACATCCACCTGAATGTCCTCTCCAATCAATTTATTGCTGTAACGGGTCAATAGTTTGCCATCACTATCAAACTTTTCAATCTGTGCGCGTTCTAAAGCATATACATTATTCAATTGATCAATTCTTACGTCAATGCTTTCAACATCTATTATCCTCTTTTGCTTCCACTCGCCAAGTTTTTGAGCCTGCAAAACCAAACCGCCCATCACCAAAAAATATGTTAGCCAAAACCTAAGCATGAACAAATTTCAATATATCATCTAAGTATTGTCGATCGTTGGATAGGCGCGGCACTTTGTTTTGACCACCCAGCTTTCCTCTTGATTTCATCCAGTTGTAGAATGTATCTGTTTTAACACTGTTTACTACTGGCATTTTCAACACCTTATCCTGGTAGCGTTTGGCTTCATAGTCACTATTTACTCCTTTTAAGGCATTATCTAACATTTCAGAAAAATACGCCAAATCTTCGGGCACACGCTCAAATTCAATAATCCATTCGTGAGCGCCAGCATCATTGTCGCCCATATAGCGCGGGGCAGCCGTATATTCTCTTACTATGGCTCCAGATTTCTCGCTTGCCTGCCGTATTGCTTCATCCGCATTTTCCACAATAACTTCCTCACCAAAGGCATTGATATAATGCTTCGTACGACCGCTTACTTTAATCCTAAATGGATTCAATGTGGTGAACTGGATTGTGTCTCCAATTAAATAGCGCCACAACCCACCATTGGTTGATATGATTATTGCATAATTCACTCCCAACTCAACTTCATCAAGCCTCAAAGTATTAGGATGTTTCTTACCCAACTCTTCCAACGGCATAAATTCATAATAGATTCCATAATCCAGCATTAACAATAGATCTCTGCGGGAAGTATCGTCCTGAATTCCAAAAAACCCTTCAGAAGCATTATACGTCTCAGAGTATCTAATTGGATTGCCATCACCGATAATAGTTCTGAATCGATCTCGGTAAGGCGTGAAACTCACACCTCCATGCACATACCACTCGAGGTTTGGCCAAACTTCACTTATCGTTGATTTACCGGTTCGCTCCAAAACACGATTGAGCAATACTAGCATCCAGCTCGGCACACCAGAGATGTTGGTAATGTCTTGTTTGGTAGTAATCTCAACAATTTGTTCGATTTTCTCCTCCCATGAAGGATTCAATGCCACATCAACATCAGGTGTTCGATGAAGCTGCGCCCAAAAAGGAAGGTTTTTGATGATGATCGCGGAAAGGTCACCATAATAACTAGACTTATTCAACGGCACAAAATCAGAGCTCCCGCCCATGACAAGACCGCGTCCAGCCATTAGTTGCGATTCAGGGAACTCATTGTAATAAAGTGAAATTAAATCCTTGCCTCCTTTGTAATGACATTCTTCCAACGACTCTTGGCTAACCGGAATAAACTTGCTTTTTGAGTTTGTGGTACCGCTTGATTTTGCGAACATTTTGATTTCGGTGGGCCAAAGCACATTTTGCTCGCCATTTACAACGCGCTGTATGTCTTTCTCCATATCCTCATAGGTGCTCACCGGAATACGGCTCTTGAACTTTTCAATGCCTTTTATTTCTTTAAAGCCATATCGTTTGCCAAACTCTGTGTTTTGAGCGGTAGCAACCAGCCGTTCCAACCACTCATTCTGCACATCATGCGGGTATTTCATAAAAAGCTCAATCTGATGGATGCGCTTTTTGATGTACCAACCGAAAAAAGAGTTAATAATGCTCATAAAGTCATTTAATATTCAACCTCAATTGCAAGCTTCTCAGCCACGAGTCTGTCGTTTGCATTTATCCATTTTCCATCTTCCAGAAAATGAACAATTCCGAAAGTCAGGGCATGTTGATGTTTATTCAGGAATATGCTTTCCAACAACACTTCTTTGTCGAGCAACCATTTTTGAAGTGCCAATTTTGAAGGACTATCACTTTCTGAATCATTCTCTTGAATAGGGTTAACCTCATATAATCTTAGTTTTTGGTTTAAGTTTATACTAAACCCCAGATCGATTTGAACAATGATGGTATCACCATTGCAAACCTCCAGAACATGCGCTTTGTAGTGGTAAAGATGATTGGTCATATGTACTTATAAACTACTTTGATTTTGAGCGAAAATAATGTTCCAAACCTTCTAAGCTAAGCGCGTTTAATGTATTCTCCTTCATCAACCCTCCTTTTCTGGCTGCCATTACTCCAAAACGCATATCATTAAACCCTTCAATACGGTGAGCATCAGGATTAATGGAAACAAATACATCTTTTTCCATGCAATAAGGAATCCAGGTGTAATCAATATCCAAACGCATTGGGTTTGCATTCAACTCTATGGCTACATGGTTTGCTGAACAGGCATCAATGATCTTTCTATGATTAATAGGATACCCAGGCCGCGCCAACAGTAACCTACCAGTCGGGTGACCTAAAATGGACGTGTATGGATTCTCTATTGCTTTGATCAGGCGTTTGGTGGCAATTTCCTCATTCATCTTCATGGACGAGTGGATAGAGGCGACAACAAAATCAAAACTTGACAATACGTCATTTGAATAATCCAATGAACCATCAGAAAGTATATCGCTTTCAATGCCCTTGAGCACTTTGAATGGCTTTAACCGCTTGTTTAGGTCATTTATTTCTTCATGTTGTGTGATTATTTCCTGTTCTGTAAGACCTCCCGCATAAACAGCCGTTTTGGAATGATCGCTTATTCCAAAGTATTGAAACCCCAAACCTTTAAGGTAAAGCGCCATATCTTCTAGCAGATGAATACCATCACTAAAGGTAGAATGGTTGTGCAAGCATCCTCGGAGGTCGTTGTTGGTGATTAACTCTTCAGAGTTATGGTCTTCAGACCATTTCAATGCCCAGGGAACATTTCTCATTTCAGGCACGATCCTTCTTACTACATCTGGCAATACGTCCTTCTCCTTAACTTGAAGCCTTTCGGTTAGTTCTTTTGAGAGTGAAAGCCGATCAACCTCATCGTCAAAAAGGTCATGTGATACCTTATGAAAAACCACTTCAATCCGGTTTTCAGTTGTGTCTGGTAATTCCTCAACATCTTCAGTGAAGACCATTTCCAGCTGCTCCAAAACCAAATCCCGTCTGAGCGCTGCTCCTGTTTCACTTATTTTCGCGAAAGGAAAGTGATTTTTAACCCATTGTTTAATATCATTGATAAGAGGCTCGATAGTGGCATAGAGAAACTTGTTTTTATGCTCCATCATAAACTCGATGGACTCCTGCACCTGCAATTGAGTTTTTTCACCAAAACCTTTTAAGTCGATCAATCGGTTTTCGTTGCAAGCATATAGTAATTCTCCTATGCTTTCAGCTCCGAAATCTTGCCATATTGTTCGCACCTTTCCAGGTCCCAATCCTTTTACCCTCAGCATCTCAACCACACCTTCCGGTGTTTTATCGAGCCAAGCATTCAAATAACCCAACTCACCCGTACTGATCAATTCCTTCAGCTTAGGTAGGAGGTTCTTGCCGATTCCGGGAATGCACTCTAATTCTTCAGACGTTAATGACTGAAGCGGTTTTGGCAGCTTTCCAAGTTGGAAAGCAGCGTTGGAATAGGACCTCACTTTGAACTTGTTTTCCCCGTGCAAATCCATGAGCTGTCCTACTAGCTTAAAGACAGATGCTATTTCTTTATTCTCCATAACGCTTGCTTATATTCAAAACCTGAGTTTCAACAAAAGTCGATGCAAAATACATAGGAGTAATTCATTCAGAGAAGCGCTGTTGTGAGATATGAAATGAGCTACGCTTATCCATAAAACCCGATCTACTGCGTTGGATATTCACGTTTTATCCTGCTAAAGCTTTGAAAATGAGCCTTGTATATCGCATTTTATGAATATCTGAATTTCCGAATAATAATCGAACCCAGGTTAAAACAAGGTTCGAAGTTAATTCTTGCCGAGGACTTCATCGGTCATAAAAAAAGAGGCTTCCGGTTTGTAGCACCATGACGCCTCTTTATTAAGCTTAAAACACTCTTTTTATCTCACTTTGATATCATAGAGCATGCGCATTTGGACACCTTCCATGTTACGCATTTCATGGATTTGTTTGATCAAGTGGGCTTCATCGCCAAGCACCCATGATGCAACCCATGCTTTGGATGAACCTGTCATCTCTTTGAAAAACTTCTCAAAAGGATCATCTTTTTCAGGAAGTTCCTTTATCTGATAGTCTTCCAACTCTGCTTGTTGGGCAGCATATTCAATGGCGTCTTGAAGTCCACCAATTTCATCCACCAAACCAATTTCCAAGGCATCACCTCCGGTCCAAACGCGTCCTCGTCCGATCGAATCTACCTGTTCATAGGACATTCCGCGACCTTCAGCAACTTTATCTACAAATTCGGTATAAACCTGTGTTAGATATCCGTTGAGTAAATCCAACTCTGCCTCATCAAAGCTTCGAGCCAAAGAACCAAAATCTGCGTGCTTGTTGGTTTTCACCCCATCAAACGTTATCCCCAGCTTATCATTCATGAAGCTTTGAACATTTGGGATTAAGCCAAATGCCCCAATAGATCCGGTTATGGTATTTGGCATTGCAAAGATGCGATGGGCATTTGCACTGATATAATAACCTCCTGAGGCAGCTACATCACCAAAAGACACAATGAAGGGTTTTGCCTCACCTGCCAACACCGTCTCGCGCCAAATAACATCACTCGCGAGCGCACTTCCGCCTGGTGAATTCACGCGAAGGACGATAGCTTTAATGTCTTCATCCAATCGTGCTTCCCGAATGACCCGAGCCGTTGTTTCCGAACCTATATTCTCTTCGTCTCCTTCTCCGCTTCCAATTGCCCCTATTGCATAAATCACTGCAATCTCATCCTTAAGCTCCCAACTCTTATCTTCTTTTTTCCTGCGTTTTTTGTTGGCCACTTTCGCATAGTCTTCTATTGAAATGGATTCGATATCATCATCTTCATCAATTCCTAATTTCCCCCGCAAATTTGACAGAATTTCATCATAATACGCCAAACCATCGATCAACTTTAAACCCACCGCATCTTCAGGTTTTCTTATCGACATGTCATCTGCAATACTGTTTAAATCATCCACAGAAACACTTCGTGCTTCTGACAAATCAACGAGCATATCATTCCAGAGATTCTCTATTATTCGTGAAATTTGCTCTTTGTTAGGTTCACTCATGTCTTTGCGATAGAATGGTTCAACAGCGCTCTTATAAATATTATCAGGACCTTTAAGGATCGTGGCATCTATTCCCAATTTCTCCATCGCTCCGGTAAAAAACGCAATTTGACTGCTCAGGCCTTTGAAGTCGATCATGCCTTCATGAAACATATAAAGTTCATCTGCAACACTAGCCACATAATATGCTCCTTGCGTGTATGCTTCCTCATAAGCCAGAATAAACTTATCACTACTGTCTTTAAAGGTGGTTAGATGGTCCCGCACGGTTTGCATGGTAGCCATGCCACCATTGAAGTATGCACCTTTAATCATGATCCCATCGATGCTCGAATCTTTGGCAGCTACCTGGAGTGCATTGACAAAATCATTGAGTTCGATTCCATTTTCCATATCAAAACCGTCAAATTCAAAATTTTCGAACGGATTAGGAATTGTGCGTTCTCGAAACCCAGTAGTCAAATCTATAACCAATATAGAGTTTGCTTTAACTTTGACATCTTTGCCACTCTTTCCAGCCATCATAACGGCTGAACCAATGATTCCGGCCAGAACAATGCCAGATATAAGGATAACCATCACAAAACCTACGATTGTACCGAGGGTTGATGCAAAAAAGTATTTAAGAAATTGCTTCATTGAATTCTATTTTAATATTCGCGACAAATTTAAGGTGCTATGTTGCACCACATGGTTGAATTTGACAAGTGGTAAAAACTGGTTTTGAAAGGAAATAATCAACATATAGTCTATTTATTACTTGGCGGAAATCTGGGAGATCGGCTCGCTTTGTTTTCTGAGACACGAAAGGCGTTATCAATAAAAATCGGTCGTATTGGACAAACTTCATCTGTTTATTCGTCAGAACCGTGGGGTATGCCGCCCGAAACGAATTGGTTTTACAATCAAGCCTTGAAAATAGAAACCAGCTTAACTCCTGAAAGTTTACTTGAAGGACTTCTTTCCATAGAACAGTCATTAGGGAGAAAAAAAAGAAAAGACCTCAAGAATCACTACGAATCGCGTCTCATCGATATTGACCTGCTTTATTATGACCAAGAGATTATTGAATTAAATCATTTGGTGATTCCACACCCAAGAGTACATTTGAGGCGTTTTGCGCTTGAAGCTATGAATGAAATAAATCCATCTTTGGTGCATCCAAAATTGAACTATACACAAGCTGAATTGCTCAATAAATGCGATGACCAGGGAAAAGTGACTAAAATATGAGCGAACCGTTCTATCACAATATTTGTATAGAAGGAAACATTGGAGCCGGAAAAACATCTCTGAGCAAAGTGCTTAGCGAAGAATTGGACGCCAGATTAATATTGGAATCTTTCGAAAACAATCCTTTTTTAGACCTGTTTTATAAGGATCGAAGACGATATGCTTTTCAGGTAGAAATGTTTTTTCTAGCGGAGCGCTACCATCAATTATCTCAAAACTTACTCGGAGATATCTTTCATCAATATACTGTAAGTGATTTTTTATTTGCGAAAAGCGCAATTTTTAGTGGCATCAACCTGGATGGAGCAGAACATGAGTTGTTTTTGAACATGTTTCGAATCATGGAACGATTCATGCCCAGACCCGATCTTCTAATTTATTTGCACTTGCCCGTTGATTTGGCTATGAAGCAAATTGCAGAGCGAGGTAGGCCCTATGAAGCAAATATTGAACGAGAATATCTGGTGCAAGTTGAAAATTCATACATGGCATTTTTAAAGGAAGAAAGTCGTTATCCCGTTGTTATTGTTGAGGAACAGCACTATATAGATCGGCAGTTGACCTCAACACTAAGAACAGTGAAAGACATCATTAATAAGGAATGGCCAATTGGAATTTCGCACTTTGCAGTAAAAACATAAACATGATTGTTTTCTAAGTGGCGTTGTACTTACATAAATTACTTAATATTGCAACTTGTTAAATGAACATTCATTTATGCTAATACGAAAACCTCTTAAGATGAGATCAACCTACTCTTCAATTGCACTGGCTAGTGCTTTTACACTTGTTGCGTTTACGGGATGTAATCCACTCAACAAGATGAATAAAAAACACGGTATTGTTAAATACACGCTTTCACCGGATCCATTGGAGTTGCACAACGACTCTGTAGAAATTTCAGTAAGCGGACGGTACCCCGATAAATTTTTCCATAAGAAAGCTGTTGCGAATGTTAAACCAGTGATGACCGACATGAACGGAAACGTTGTGAAGGAATTTGAGGTTATTCGCCTAATCGGTGAGGCAGCAGACGGAGAAGGAACACGCATTGCCAAAGCCGGTGGTAGTTTCAATTACTCCAAAAAGGTTCCTTATGAATCTTCCATGGAATATGTGAGTTTAGAACTAAGGGTAACCGCAGGTTTTAAAACTAAAACCAAAGAGTTTGACCCGGTGAAAATAGGAACCGGCACAATCACCACTCCGCTTTGGGTTCAAAGTGATGAGATGCCCATTCTTGGAAAAGACAAATTCACCAAGGTATCTCCACGCAGCATCAATGCTGAAATCAATTATGATATTCAATCCAGCTATGTTAAGCCATCTGAGTT
>JBBDRU010000183.1:0-6054 GCA_040905305.1 Salibacteraceae bacterium
TTTGCTGCTTTATCAAACGCTTCTCCCGCAGCATCGTCAAGGGTAGTTCCTAAAACATACTGATCCAATGGGTTATCAACACGAACTATTTGGGTGTGCCCACCGCTGACGGTTAAGCATAAAAAAGGAAAGTCAGGGTTTTGCTGTCCTTCATCGACAATAAGATGAGCAAGGACATGAGATTTCATATGGTGAGCTTCTATCAAGGGTTTATCCAGCGCAATTGATAGCCCCTTTGCAAAGCTGCTACCGACCATTAAGGCGCCAACTAATCCTGGGCCAACCGTGTAAGCTATAGCATCGATATCATCTAATGACAAGCCTGACATTTTTACGGCTTGATCAATAACAGGAAGAATGTTGCTTTGATGGGCGCGAGATGCTAGCTCTGGGACAACACCACCGTATGCTTCATGCACACTTTGGTTGGCGATGTAATTACTCAGCACCTTGCGATCGCGCATTATGGATGCTGAAGTTTCATCACATGATGATTCAATTCCAAGTATCGTAATGTGCTTCAAGCTTTCCCGTAATTTTGAACTTTCATTTAAGTTAGAAATAAGCAGCGCGAAATTATCAAAAAGCTTCTCAGAATATTACTTTATGTCTTTCTGCTTCTGCTTCTGCTTCCTCCAATAGTAGCGGGGTTGCTTTTAATTCCTTCCATTCAGCGGTTTGCTGTGCAAGAAACGGTGGCATTTGGAAGCGATTACCTGCATACAGAATTAAAGCTGGAGGCCCTTTATCTTGAGCCTTTTAAGACGCTTCGGCTGGATGGCTTATTGATCCGCGACCAGGAAAATGATACCCTGCTATACGTGGATGTTCTAAAGGTTGATATTCAGTCGTTTGATCGCAGTGATCAGAGCCTAACGTTTGACTATATCGAAATTAACAAGGCATATATTAACTTATATAAACCCGCTTCAAGTGATAACCTTAACCTACAATTTTTGATAGATGTTTTTTCTCCTACTGAACAAGACACTACATCAAGATCGTTTGGTTTATTTTGCAATGAATTGGTAGTGAGTGATTTGAGGTTTAATTATGACGATTTTCATCAAGTTGAAATGGGCGGGAAACAAGTAGATTTTGCTCATCTGAGTATTTCGTCTTTTTCAGGTAGATTGAATGATATAAATATTTCAGATTCGATATCAGCCAAGATTCGAGGCCTACATTTTGATGAAAAGAGTGGATTGAAATTGCGCTCACTCTATTCCAATGCATCTTTTTCAAATAAGGGAATATATTGCAAAGACCTGAGTTTGGTTACCAATCGTTCGTATGTTGAAGGAACCTACTCAATGACATACGATTCGTTAAAGGCTTTTCAATCATTTTTTGATGATGTGACCCTCAATGCTGAAATCGATTCATCTTTCATTGACTTTCATGATATTGGGTATTTTGCTGAGAAAGTTGGAGGTATCTTAACTCCCATGCGATATAGTGGCAGAGCATTCGGCTCGTTGTCTAGTCTCAATACCGAGGTTGATTCCTTGTATTTTGCATCAAGCGGAGCACTGATTGGCAATGTAAGATTGAAAGGATTGCCTGATCTGAATGCATTGATGATCAATGCAAATCTTACTTCACTTAGTTTCTCAGTTTTAGATTTTGAACAGTTATATCTACCGACTGCTAAAGGTAATCAAAGGCTTGATCTTCCTCAAAACTTAGACCGGTTGGGTAGAATAAGTTTTGATGGAAAATTGATGGGTTTTATCAGTGATTTTGTTGCCTTTGGAACTGTTCAAACCCAACTGGGAGTTTTGCGAACTGATATAAATCTAAAAACGGGTAATCAGGTGAGTTACTCAGGTAAAATGGCTTCATCAGGATTTGAAATAGGAAAATTGATAGATTCCAAAGATCTGGGGTCAATTGGTTTCGATGTTTCAATGAGAGGAAATTCTTTTGATCTGGATGATCTTTTTATAAAAGCAAAAGGCAATATTAACCACATACAGGCACTTGAATACCGTTATCAAAACATTTCGCTGGATGGACACTTCCAAAAAGGAAAACTCGAAGGAAACTTTTCGATAAACGACCCAAATGGAATCATTGATTTTATTGGTAGCGTTGACTTTAATAATAAGGTGCCATCTGTATCCTGCGTAAGTAGGGTTACCAATTTGAGATGGGCCGAAATCAATTTGTTGCCAAAGGATACATTTGGTGTTATCTCAGCGCGTATTAACCTCGATATGGAAGGAGGTACAATGGAAACCCTGAATGGTGTTTTGTCCTTAAGAGATGTTGTTTACGAAAATGAAACACATAGGGTAAGACTTGATTCACTGACCTTATCGGATCGATTGACAACGGAAGGACATGATATTTTGCTCGAAACAGAGTTTGCTACGGCACATGTATCGGGCAACACCAGTTTGACAAGATTGCCCAGGGCAATCCTGGAAATAGGTAATCATTTTGCACCAGAATATTTTGAACTCACTGAGGATGGCAACTCAATGCAATATTTTAAATATGATCTGCGCGTAGCCAATAACGAAAACCTACTTTCTTTTATTTATGATGGTTTGAATTTGGACAACCCGCTTCACATCGAAGGTGAGGTGAAAACGGAGGATCATTATTTTGAAATGTCGGTTGATACCATTTCATGGAAGTTGGGTGACGTAAAAGCCCGAAATCAAACCATTTTGATAAAACCCGAAAATCATAAGTTAAAGGCCGAAATAAACTCATCTCAATTCAGTCTGGCTAATGATTATTTTTTAGAAAATCTCCTGGTTGGTTTAGAGTTGTTTAATGATTCGCTCGGGGCAAAGGTGAGTTGGGATAACCAAACTCAAAAAGCTGATAGCGGAGGCTTTGAGTTATTGGCTTATACCAATGATGAGTTTTTAGTCAATGCTCAATTGATCAACCTTTATGCGCGAATTGCAGGGGTAACATGGAATAGCACAAAACAAGCTGAGCTCTATGCAGACAGCAATCGTTTTATCATTTCAGACCTTGATGTGAGAAGCGAAAATGGACATATTACTTGTAGAGGTGGATTAACAGGTGAAGCAGATGATCATATTTATTTTGATGTAGAACGCTTCGATCTTCAGTATTTAAGCAATTTCGGATTGTTGAAGAACGATTTTGTTGGGCTCTTCGATGGCTCCGTTGATGTTTATAAAGTGGACGGTGAATTGGTTGCAAATTCTGATTTAATAGTTGATTCGCTGGGCATTGATGACTTTTCCGTAGGAAGAATTGAAGGTAATACATCTTATAACGCAAATAGGGAATCGCTTGAATTGCTGCTTGACCTTAACTATCAAGGCACAAAAAACATCGGACTGAAAGGTGATATTTTTCCTTTTAGAGCAGAAGATCAATTAGACATTAATATTGTTTTCAATGATTTCAGGGCTCGGGTTTTGGAACCATTTCTTACCGATTTTGTGGAGAACATGGACGGCAACGTTAACGGAGAGCTTTCCTTGGATGGAATGCTCAAAACTCCAACCATATACGGAAGTTTGCGCATGACTCAATTCGGTGCTTTGGTAAAATATCTGAATACCAGTTACACGATTCCTGATGGCACGATTAATATTGAACCGGGCTTTATCGGAATGGACTACGTTAAGGTTTTGGATGAAAAGGGTTCGCAAGGCCATTTGACCGCCACTGTTTATCATGATCAATTTGAAAACGTAACCTACGATCTGTTTTTTGATGTAGAGAATTTCCTTGCGCTGAACACAGGTTTGGCACAGAACGAAGATTACTATGGAACAGCAAATGTTACGGGAGATATCGGTATTAGTGGTTATGAAGGCCAAACAAACATTTCAGTGGAAGCTTCAACAAATAAAGGAACCAAATTGTCTATTCCACTTGAAGGAAGGTCAGAGGCCAGTGATATTGATTACATCCGTTTTGTACCGCCAAAAGATGTAGACAGCATCACGCTTAAGAAACCCAGTGATGAAACTGTGGACGGTGATCTCCGTGGACTCAACTTAGATTTTCAACTGGCTGTTAACGATAACGCTGAGGTTCAAATCATTTTTGACGAGAAAATAGGTGACATTATCAAAGTTCATGGAAACGGAGATATGCTGCTTCAGATCGACAATAGGGGCAAATTTAATATGTATGGTGAGTATATCATGAGCGGAGGTGATTATCTATTCACACTCCAAAACATCATTAATAAACGGTTTTCTGTAAAACCCGGAAGTAAGATTGTTTGGAATGGCTCTCCAACTGATGCAATAGTCGATTTAACTGCGGTTTACAGTTTGAGGGCTGCTCCTATAAACCTTACGGCCTCCATAGGTGATACCTCAGAAATATATCAAAAACGTATGCCTGTTAATGTGATGCTTAATATGGAAGGGGCGCTTTTAGAGCCAAAGATCGGCTTTGATGTGTCTCTACCCAATTTACCGGAAAGTGACATTGCAAACCAACTTTTAGATCCGAACACCACCAGCGAGCAAGATATGAATCAACAAGTTTTTGCCTTGCTGCTAACCAATAACTTCTTCGGTCAGGGAAGTGGGGTGAACGCGTTGGGTAGCGCAACTCAAAACACCACTTATGAAATGGTCAGCAATCAATTTAGCAATTGGATTTCTCAGTATTTTAACAATGTGGATGTGGGAGTTATGGTGGGTAATCAAACCGAAGTGAATGTATCTACGGATATTCTAAATGACCGATTGTTTCTTGAGTTGAACGGAAGTGTTCAAAACGACAATGCAAGAACACAACAAGCGAATGATTTAGCAGGTGAGTTTAATATTGAATACAAAATCAATAAAGATGGTTCATTAAGAGCAAGGGTTTTTAATGAAGCAAACAATTATAATCCTACCAATCTCAATCAATCTCCATACACACAGGGGTTAGGTGTTTTTTATCGTAGGGAGTTCGACACATTTGGAGGTTTGATAAAGAGTGTTTTCTCTCGAGGTTCAAAGAAGAAAAAGCAATAAAAAAAGAAACCGCAATGAAGCGGTCTCTTTTAATTACTGAATTATTTATCGGTTATTGTATAATTACCCGCTGGTCATAGCGTAAACCATCATTTTCGAAAATCAGAAGGTAAACTCCTCTAGGTGTGTGTTCAACATTGATGCGGGTTTTGCTATCTGTGTTTTCTTTGATGGTAACCTTTTTATCCAATACAAGCTGTCCCGAGGCGTTCATCAGGCTGAGATCGTAAACACCATATGGTAAGCCTTGAGCCTCAACTGTGAACTCGCCACGGTTGGGATTTGGATATACCACCATTCGACCCTTCTCAGCAATGCCAGGTTCATCGATTGTTACATTTACACACGTATCATAAACAACCAAAATGGCATCGCTTCCGAAACAGCCGGGGGCGTTACTGACGGTTACCTTGTAGAGACCACCATCATTTATCACAATTGTTTGGGTAGTGTCATTGGTTGACCAATCATAGCTCAAATAGCCTTCGCCAGCATCCAAAGTTACAGACGGACTGAAATCATCGGTGCATATAATCGTGTCAGATCCTAAATTCACCAAAGGTTGGCTAACGAATTCAACAAACACAGAATCTTCACCAAAGCAGCCGTTTTGGTCTGAGACTGTAACCTCATAAATCTGTGTTACAGAGGCTGCAATGCTCACGCTAGAATCACCTGTGTTCCAGTTATAAGAGTTGAAACCACCACCGGGAGTGAGAATGACTTCATCACCAATGCATGCCGATTGGTTATCACCTAAATCAACTGTGGGCGCGTCAAAGATGGAGCCGATGTTTATCGTATCAACAGCTGTACAACCATTAGTGTCCACAACCGAAACAGCATATAAGCCATTGGCAAGATTGAAAGCGGTATCAGCAGTTTGCATGATTGGGTCATTCCATTGATAAGTAAATGGTGCATTTCCAATCGCAGTAACTGAAGCATAGGCTGTGGATTCATTCGAACAATTATTAGCTGTGCCAACAATGGATAAACTTGCTGAACCAGAGTCGCTCAGAGCATAACTACCTGTTTGAAGGCATCCGGCAGAATCAGTTACACTAATGGTGTA
>JBBDRU010000184.1:0-6053 GCA_040905305.1 Salibacteraceae bacterium
TTCCTGAATTTGCGATGGTGCTGCTATCATTGCTCAATAGGTCAAATTGGTAAAGCGCCCTTTCCTGCGCAACAATGTATAATTTGGAATTATCGGGTGAAAAGCAATGAAATTTTTGCCTCGTGTTGTAAGGCAGCGAAGACGTGTTTAGTTGAACCTCTCGCTGCACAATGCCTGTTTGCTGATCAAAGGAGAACAAGCTTGTAATGTGATTTGGGCCTACATACGCTCCAACATGTCGGTCGGTATATGCCAGCCACTCTCCATTGGGTGAAAACTTCATTTCATTAGTATGGTCACCGTGGAAATTCGCATAATTCAATACAGAATCGGTCAGAGAGATC
This sequence comes from Salibacteraceae bacterium, assembly GCA_040905305.1. Classification (GTDB taxonomy): domain Bacteria; phylum Bacteroidota; class Bacteroidia; order Flavobacteriales_G; family Salibacteraceae; genus SHAN690. Next base: position 345 of record JBBDRU010000184.1, read on the forward strand.
ACGGGTTGTGAAATAATTCCAGTGTCCGTAATCTGCCATGCATAAAATACCGGTGCTGCTCTTTTTCTGGAAACAAGCCAGTAGTCCCTGTTGTTTTCATGCCTAGTTATGTCTAAAGCAAGAGCCATGGTGGAGTCAAGGAGAATGTCATGTTGAATAACCTCCCCTTGCCCACCGTTCGAATAGACGTTTACCAATGAATAATGAACGCCTGGTATAACGACTGATAAACTACTAGTCCAGAAAACGTAGTATAAGCTATCGTTGCATGGGTAGGGCACTACAAAGGTTTGCTCAGAGCGCGAACTTATGGCCGGTGCCCCATTGATCATCAACTGCCCTGAACCGTTATAAAAATGATCACCGTCAGCTACCAACAATAAGTTTCCATTGCGATCAGAAATGCAAGCCTGACCAGGACGTGAAGTTTCCAGGTCAAAACCGGTTTGCAGCACCGGAGCCCCTGAATTCCAGGAAACAAAATTGCTGTCTCTCCAAACCCAATTGGCAAATTCATTCTGGCCGAATAATGGATTTATTCCTATTGCAATGAAAACAAAACCAGCACTAAGCACCAAACGGCATCCATGCAGGATCCGTTGCCTGGTATGTGCATATTGTTCATTTTTATCCATTAAAGCTTCACGACACGAGATGTGAGGCTTTCAAAGTTATTAAATAGTTCGACTTGATATACACCGGCAGGTAATTTGGTCATATCTAATTCATGTTTACCGGCTTTTCCATTAACATCAGAGGAAAACACGACCTGGCCATGCAAGTTTACCACCCTCAGGCGATAGTTCACCTTTATTGATGGGAATGTGATTGATAAAATTCCATTATTCGGATTAGGGTAGATGGAAAACGAAGCATTACTTGGCTCATTAGTTTCTTTGGGATCGGAGCCTGTTTTATAAAATTCTGCCGGCCCGGAAGGACTGTATGCATTTCCGAAACGAAATGCAAACATTGACAACTCTGTTTCGTTCGGATGCTGAAGGTCGGCCTCCGAGGAAGAATAGAAGCGCATGGAGTTGCCAAAGTCACCGACCACATAGTTGTTTGCACCTGCGGAAGAAACCGAAGTCGGAGTGATGCCACTTGTTCCGGTGCCATTGTTATAGGCTGATATCAACCACTCCGCAACACCGTTTACCGGCTCAACCCCTGAAATCCATAAATCAGATAATGAAGAGTTGCTACCTCCGGTACTGGCATTGGCGCTATTGCTTAACACTTGCAGGGTTTGTCCTTTAAAATCTCCAACCGCGATAATTTTTGACGCATCATCGTCCCATGAAAGATCACTAATGGATGCTTCAGTTGCATGGGTCAAATCAGAATTAAGAACCCAGAAATTACTTGCCAGATCAAACTTCTTAGAAATAATATGGAAATCGAGATCACTGTTAACACCAACAAATGGATGATCTGAACCCGGTTCAAACTCGAGACCTGAAGCAGTAGTAGCTCCCTGATACACTGCAGATACGTCTGTTACACTGCCCAAATTAGTTTGACTTGTTTTTAGAATAAAAGCTTCTTGCGTATGCGTTGGTGTGAATGTGTTTGTGTTAAATTCAACTCCGGAGGTGGTGTTGCCAATAACATATACGTATGAATCAGAGAATTCTAACTCCACGAATTCATTACCTGTGTTGCTGCTTGAATTAGACAACACCGAACTAAAGCTCGAGTTAAATACCACTTCATAAACAATGGCTTCATCATCGTCTTTACCGCTTAAGAACAAACTACCGGAATTAAACTTCATGTCGTAGAGTCGGTCTCCACCTGTAGCGATATTGCTGGCATTTGACCCGTAGAAATCACTTCCATACGTCAGTGAATTAACAGGCTGGCCATCCGATGTGCCAAGCTTAAATATTTGAGTGTATTTTAAGTTGCTGGTGCCAATATTAGAGGAACCGGTTCCCGGGAGGGTTCTTAATTTTAGATAACTATAATTTTGTCCATGAAAATGCAATGCAACGTACAGGTTCGTTCCATCTAAAACCAAATCAATGGGAGTTATGTCCGGATTATCCTGATCCTCAAAGACAGAATGCGTCACCCATTCTTCTTCTCCACAACTGTTAAACTTGGCCACATAAAAACCCGTAATACTATTTTGCTCTGTATCGATATTGGTTGAACCAATTGTTGTAGTTTCTTTGAAGGTGCCAAGAATATAAACGTTGTCATTCTCATCAGAAACAACGGCAACTGCATGGTCTTCTAAGTCTGTATCATTATCAGAATGTTGTTGCCAAAATTCAGCACCTTCACCTGGTAGCACTTCTGAGTTTTGAATTCTACAACCAGAAGCATCTTCTACGGTTACATAATAAGTCCCATTGGTTAAATCAGTGATCATTTGACTTGTTTCACCATTGCTCCATTCATAAGTCATCCCATTTGGCAGTGCTGAAAGTTGTCCATTCGCGGCACCATCACAATCAGGAAGAATTATGTTGTCAATATTTACATAAAAAGGATTGGCATTCACATATCCTACATTGATGTCTTCCTTGATTAAATAGCAGCCTTGAACAGAAGTGACAGTCACATCATAATTGGAGCCGCCACCTGCTGAATTTAGATTAGCGGATGTTTGATTGTTACTCCATAAATAGGAATACGGAGAAGCTGTTCCAGTGCCATTGAGGTTATCAACAGTAGTTGAAATAGTACCATTATTCACCCCGGGACAATCTGCCATTGTTGTTGAAACAGACATGTCCATGTCAACTACAGGGCTTAATACGAGCGATGACGTATTTGAAGATGTGCAACCGTTGTCATCAACTATTCTGACACTGTATGTTCCAGCAATCATAGGATACGCTGTAGCCGGTGATGATGTACTACTGATGCTTGAAGTCCATGACTGGTCAAATGGGTTTGATGGACTAGGATTCACCTGAATATCATAAGGGCTGTTTCCTCCTGACCAGGAAACATCCGCCCCTCCCCATATTTCAGTTCCGGATCCAGATTCTGAAAATTCAATATTTGCATTCCAGGGCGATGAATTCCAGTTGACATTTTGGTAAACGCATGTTGGATGAGAAATGTTTCCTGCCGAAATCGAGCTTACAATTAACTCATCCGGTTCAACAACAGCAACTGTTTCTTGCGTATGGCAATCATCCTCGTCAAATAAGTCTATGACATAGTTTCCTGCTGTCAAGTTACCAAAAGAATAAGTTGAGCTAGAATAGGGCTCAGGATTGTTAAAGTTTCCTGTGAGATCGTTCCAATAAACCGTGATGGGGTCATCACCTTCGGGATCAATTACAACTTGTCCATCAGCGCTGCCATAACAAAGGGCATCCGTAATAGTGGCATTTACTGCAGGGTCATCATTCCATGCGAACTGAAAACTGACCCAATCAGATTCGCAGCCCTCATTAGAAGTATATTTTAATTGAGTGTTATAGCTATGTGATGTCGGTGTTCCGGAATAACAATTAGCACTTATAGGATCAAACTCACCAGCAGTAGTGGTTGAAAAACCACATAACTGAGGCCAGTCAAAATTATCTGGATCGGTGGTTTCGTTGTTCAGAGTTACAGTCACTTCATTGTTAAAATCGACTGGAAAGTCAACCTCACAAAATTGGAGATTTGAATTTATTGATACTTGAGGCGTGGGGTGAACGGTGAGTGGAATATTGAGAGAGTTAACGCATATCTCATCGGATGTAACTTTAAAAGTTTGGTTTTGTGATGGCGAATTAACGGTATATGTAGAGCCGTTTGTCAGAAATGTAGAACCTTGCCACCAGCTGAGTGTGCCCGACCCATTGGCCGTAAGTGTTATGTTTGTTCCTTCACAAGTTTCTGCATTCTGGGTTCCAGAAATTGAGGCATATTCCTTACCTCTCAAGTAAGTTGAATATTCTCCATTGTTTTGCGCTTCATATCTGAGTGTCCATTTATAGTTCGTGCTCGGCATGATTTGGTTTGATAAAGGTACAAAAGCGATCAGAGTATCTGAAGGGTTTTGGTCATTAACGAAAGTTTCGTTATATTCCACAGTGATAGTCGGTGGATCATACGACTCAAAATCCTCGTCTAATTCCTCCAATTGCCATTCATATCGGCCTACGCAACCTTCATCCACTTCTGGTGCAAAACCAATGAACCTTAAGTTTGTATATGGACATACCAAAAAATGCCCCTGCCCTCCGCTAGTTGCAGGTTCTGAGTCAAGAAGCTGAACTGATGGTGACCCGGGCTGGTAGTAAGTATGATGAATTTCAAACTGATAATTATACTCAACAGAACTGTTTATGGGGTTGCACTCTCCAGCCGTAGAACTTGTTTCCAATTTAAACTTTAGTCGAAATTCTCTGCTTTGAGTTTCATTACCATGTGCGACAACAGCTGTGATTGGTATTGATGTCGCTGTCATGTCAATATTCTGTACCGCACTACAATTAGTGCTGCTTGAATTGTTATCGACAAAAATCCAATCATCATTTGCACCTGACCAGTTGCCATGAGAAGTCCAACCGAAAGAAGAACCCAATAATTTGTGTTCTAATTCAACGGTGAGTTTGTTTGATCCCGATAGCTCTAATTCACTCTGATCAATAGTGAAATTAACATCCAGTGTTAAACGCTCACCTGCTAGCGGACTACAATCATCAACAGTAATAATGTTGTTACTACCGCTTGGGGAATGACCTGCAAAAGACGCAGTGATGCTAGAGAGTTGTCCAAAACAAAATTGAGAACACAAGATAATGAGACCAGTACTCAGTATTGTCGAGATGCGTAACCTCAGGGAGAAGGTTGAATATGCAAATGTCTTTTTGATGGTATTAAATCTCATATCATGATGTTTAGGGTGTTTAGGAGGGTGGATTGTTCAATAACACAACGAATCCAATTCTTATGGTTGGAAGCGTGATTGGTAAGTCCTCATCTAGGGTATCAAATAATTTAATACCCGTTCGTACTTCCAATCCCGATCTGTCCGATAGCCAGTAGTTCATGCCGATACCAGAACTAACCGCAAAACCATTATCCCTTGTGTATGTGGGGTTTACTAGGTATTCAGTTACCACCTCAGGCCAGAGGCTCAGCTTTTCCTTGAAATTAAAGTAGTATCGAGCTCCTAAGCCATAGCCCGAATTAGAGATTAGTCTCTTTTGACTTAGTATGTATGTGCCTGATAGTGAATAATAACAACCCGCGAATAAAGATTTGCTAAAAAACACACCAGCTACTGGGCTCATGGATACTACATAATAATTATCGTAATAATTTGCATCACCAGAAATTGCTCCTCCCACCAGTATTTTTTTTGGTGCGGTTTGTGCAGTTGCATTTATGCTTAGTATTAAAACGGAAAATGTAAGAACAATACTTTTTATCATCTTTTATTATTTATAAACATGAACGGAAACGACATTTGTGGATTGACAAATTACGTGAACAAGCCGTATTGATAAATCTCAACCTTAGGTAAGTGGCTCAAACGTAGAGTTTTCTTTTGATTTAAGCAAATCAATTTTAAGATCGGGGTCGGTCTTTGCCTGAACGCAACGCATCAGGCGTGAGGTTTAGATATCACGAGGAGAAATTCTAAATACTCCTGTTTTAGTTTGTTTAGGTGGGTTTTTAGTGCCTAAAATTTCTTCCTGACTTCCGCACTTTCCTGATCCCTAAAATTTAACTTACTGAAGTTGAGGT
>JBBDRU010000185.1:0-34082 GCA_040905305.1 Salibacteraceae bacterium
TGAGCATCAGAAATGTTTTCTTCCCCATTCATATGAAGTACATGGAAAACAACGGGTATGATTATTTTTTCTGCGCGGCTAGAAGCACTTTGATTCGTTGTTGCTGCTGAAATAGAGTCTTGTTTATATATAAATCGATCGAGCTCCGGGTTTTGAAGGCGAAGTTGATTTTCAAGAATGGCCTGCCCACAATTAACCTGCGCATTACCAACCACTAAGGCAAACACTGCCATCAATGAAAACAGAAATTTTATCATAAAACTTAACGCTTTAGACTCACGAATGTAACGAAATCAAAGTGGAATTTTTGTGCTAAATATCACCCTGACAAGTGTCCTAACTCATCCCAAGCCTAGCAAACATTAGCAGTTAATGTCTGTAAAGCGCTCTATATCTTTCACCAACCCAAAAAGCATAAGCGTGTCATTTTCGGTAATTGTAGTTTTAGAACTCGGCACGCCAAGCACGTGCTGCTCCGAAACCCTTTGACCATTTTTTTCTTCATGAAACTCACGCTTGATGGTGATTACCGTCAATTTGTATTTATCACGCAAACCTATATCGTCCAGTGATCTATTTATAATGCCGTTTGGTGCTTTAATTTCTACAATTTCATAGCTATCAGGCAATTCGAGATAACTTAAAATATTAGGGTTGAGCAGGCGCTCGGCAACGATTTTACCTACCTCGTCTTCAGGAGATAAAATTTCAGAAACTCCTATTCGCTCTAAGATCATTCGTTGGTGGCTTCCATGCGATCGGGCAATAATGCGCTTGGCGTTCAGCTCCAGTAAGTGGGCAGCACAAAGCAAGAGTGCCTCAAAGTCTTTTCCAATGGCCAAAACGATCGCGTCAACCTCATGAATGCCCTGCGAAATAAGAGCGCGTTTGTCTGTAGCATCCATTCTAATGGCATGCGCAACATCATCTTTAATGGAATCGATATGGCTTGGGTTATTATCAATTGCAATTACTTCGGCTCCCTTTCCGGCCAAAACCGAAGCAATGGCTCTCCCAAATTGCCCTAAACCGATTACTGCGTACCTTTTTGTCATTTTTTGCTTTACTGAGATACGAACATAACAAGGTTCTTAGAAAAGCAGCATGAATATTTTTTTGAATTGCTGTAACTTTACTCCAACTTCACCGTCTCACCCCCGATAAACGCGCAAAGCTTGAACGTAACTACCTACAACACAATTGTTGATCAATGGGCTGATGCCCTTTATCGGTTTGCCCTTTCGTTGTGCAGGGACGATGAGCGATCAAAAGATGCTGTTCAGGATGCGTTTGTAAAACTTTGGGAGCGGAAGGATCAAGTAAATCAGCATAAGGTGAAAAGCTATCTTTTTACCACGGTGCATCATAAAATTATTGACGGGTTTCGCAGAGACCAGCGGCATCAAGGCATTGATGACACCCCGATTAATGACAGCACATTGCAGCACAACCATGACGTGCAAGAAGTGCTTCACCGGGCACTCAACACATTACCTGAAATGCAGAAGAGTGTAATCCTTCTGCGCGATTATGAGGGTTATAATTATGATGAAATTGCAGAGATCACCGGATTGAGTCTTTCTCAGGTAAAAGTTTACATTTTCAGAGGGCGGCAAAAATTAAAAACATATATCGGGAGTATTGAAAGTATTATATGAGTCAGAGGATAGACATAACGAATTACGAAACCTTCGCGGTCGATTACCTCGAAGGCCAGCTGACCGATGACCTAAAAGCCGAGTTCGAAGCATTTCTGATGATGCACCCTGAAATTGCAGCCGAGTTGGAAGAAATAACAAAGATTGAGCCCTTGCAGCCCCATGAAGCAGCAGCTTTGGACAAGGGTAAGATAAAGCTGCGAGTAATTCCGACTAAATCAATCGATGAAGGAAACTACGAATCGTTATTCATAGCGAGCGTTGAAGGGCTGGAAAACTCAGCAGACCCCGATGAGTTAAACCAGTTTTTGAACCAAAACCCAGCGTTGCAACAAGACTTTAAGCTTTACCAAAAAAGTGTTTTGGTTCCTTACGGGGACGTTGTTTTCGAAGAAAAACAATCCCTCAAAAGGCCGATTCCTATCTGGCAACATACCCAAACCGTATTTTATCGTGCGGCAGCCATTTTAGTGATGGCGCTTGGAGGACTGCTCGTTTGGAATACACTGAATTCGAGAATTTACCAACCCCGTGATAGCGATGTGGCTTTTTCATCGATGAAAAGTGAGCCCAAAAGCGTTTTGAACAATTCATCAAAAGCCACAAATTCGATTGTCAGCGACATAGGCCTACAAATTTCTAATCAAGAAAAGACCTTACTGGCTGCAAACACCAAAGAAAAACAAAAATTGCTCGATTTGATGCCAATGCGACAATCTGGATTAAAATCAATAGCTAATCTTAATGTTTCACAAAGGGAGATATTGGCCTATCAACCCATGCCTGCTGAATGGATTTCCGATGATCAACAAAGTGATCGTCCTCCAAAATACGCCTCAGCTGAGCGTGCTGAAGAGCTAAATTTATCGCAATTGGTTGGCAAAATGTTTCTCGGGCTTGACCCAAAGAAAACGCAAACAACAAAAGATTTGATGCGTGAAAGCGCTAAAAAAGCTGCCGAGAGCCAAAACGCCATAGCCATCAAAAACGACTTTGAAAACAATGAAAAATCTACAATGGCTCTGATAGCAGGGAATTTTGAGATAAAGCGCATCAATTATAAATAAATCAAGCGTTATTTTATATCGATTGTAACAAACCGAACCCGCCACCGTCACATATCAAATCAACCCTGAAATGATGAAATCAATTTATACAACACTGTTCATAAGTTTCTTATTCAACACATCGATTTTAGCACAAAAAACGGATAGAGACACGACTTCTGCCGACAGCTCCGATGTGGAAGTGGTAATCACTCCGAAAAAAGATCAAGATTCCACCATTGTAAAAGTTGCTGGCATGAAGATCATTGTTCTTTCAGACAATAAAAAATCAGAAACCCTTATTATAGATGAAGAGGAAGGAGATACTACCAAAGTTGACGATGATGACGATGATCCCGTGAGCCATTGGGCTGGTATTCGAATTGGCGTTAATGGCTTTTTGCATAACAACGGATTGCCTTTGCCCACTCAAGACCAACCACTTGAGCTGAATTATGGAAAAAGTGTAAGCTGGGACATCAACTTATTTGAAAAAGATTTTATGCTTTACAAGCAACACATTGAGTTAGTGACCGGATTAGGAATGCATTTCGCCAACTACACTTTTAAAAGCGAGTACACTACGCTTGTAAACACCGACCCATTTTCCTATGCCGTTGATAGCACAAAAGTTCTGACTAAGAATAAACTAAAAGCAACATACATTACTGCTCCACTGATGCTAGGGTTTAGCACGCATAAAGATGAGAACAAAGCTTTTCGTTTTGCTTTTGGGGGACAGGTTTCATGGCGCATCGGATCACGCTTAAAACAAGAATACAGCGAGAATGGTTCAGTTTTTAAACCCCGAATAAAATCAGACTTTGACCTCACCCCATTCTTGTTTCATGGAGTTGCAAGCATCGGGTATGGCCCGATGAATGTTTACGCTTCGTACGGACTCAATCCTTTATTTGAATCAGGCAAAACAACCGCTGATTTAATACCATTTGACATCGGCTTACAACTGATGTTTTAACCTTGTGTCTATTATTCTCCAGGATTCAGACTGCCTATGAATATCTGAATTTCCGAATAATAATCGAACTCAAGTTTTTAGAATCGTTCTTTTCACTGTTTAGTTAGGTTAAAAAAAGGTCGCGTCTCTTTGATACGACCTTTTTTATTTGTCCATTGACCGCAGTAAATAGGTTTTCGAAATCGGATAAAAAGCAACAGTGTCAACACTCATTCCATCAACACATGCGAGGTCTTTTTCGAACAGATAATACACCGGATATTTATCATCATCACAATATTCTATGCCGCTCACCTTCATTTCCTCAATCTTATACTTTATCCGATAGAAGTTTATCGGTGCATTAAGGTAAACGGATTTCCCAAGTCCGAAGTTTTCGGGGAATTGTGCGTGATGTTCCCCCACCCACTTCATCGCCTTTTTCACATCAGCATAATCTCTAAAGTCTAGAATATAGCTGAGGTTGGCAGAACTAATAAAATTTAATAGGGCGCCTATTATTAAAATAATGGAAAGTGCTTTTTGCAGAATTACCGACTTCAGATATTGAAACCACATCATAATAGAAAGTAAAAACAGTACAATCAAAAACATCGCGGTTCGATCGATGAGCAAGGGACGGTCAAAAAGCACAAACTGTAGATAGCTACCTCCGAGCATGGCGATGAGTAAATAGGTCGACCAAAAACCCACTTTCCAGACTCTACTTTTGAGAAGTTTTTTAGAAAGGAAAAGCACGCTTAAGGCGATTCCTGAAGCAAAGATTATCCCCGCAGCAAATGAGGAAACCTGGTGATAAAACATGCTGTAACCAACAGACCTAAATGTGTCTTGAAAAAGCCCTTGTCTGCCACCATAGTATAGTTCTTCAGCTTCAATCAGCCCCTGTAATGGTTCGTAAAAAAGCAAACCTGTGAACACTGTAAAACCCAATATCTGGGACAAGTGTCCGACTCGAATTTGCTCTTTTATCACAATGAAAAGTAAAGCAATAATCAACGCCACCAGCAGAAGCAGATAGGTAAAGTTAGCCCATGCAGCCAAAAATCCAAAGAGCAATGTGAAGGTCAGGAACCTAGCTTTTCTAACTGAGTAAAATCGGTTTAAAAAACAGATGCTCCAAACCATGAACGCCAATGCCAAAGCATACCCGCGCGCGGCCACAAAATAGTCCAGCAAATAAGGTTGATAAAGCAACGGCAAGCCAATTCCCAATTGCACATGCAAGGTCTGGTTTTTCAATAGAGCAAAGACTCCACCAGCAAAAGCCACAAATGACGCAATGACCGGGATTCTTAGCGCCCATTCTTCCATACCAAAAAGCAGATGAGCCCAGCGCATCAGCAGTGAGTGCAAAATATGGTTGTTGGCCACGGGGTTCTTATCAAATATGATATCTACCACGTTTAGATGAGCATATGCAAGGAAAGTCCATGCTTCATCAAAGGTAAAGTCGAGCAACACCGCACGAATAACAATGTAAACGAAAGCAGGAATTGCCGCAAACAGAAGGCTCCAGTTTTTAAATTTAGTTCCTGCCATCAGGCCGTAAAAGTAGCTCGCTTTCCATCAAGTGATAAAACCGGTAGAATATTTAGATTTGGGCACCCAAAAAATAGCCAACCAAACTGTTTTCACAGTATTGATATTTACAACCGATATGAGCAAAAACTTTGAAGAATTAGCCGCGAAAAAGGAGCAAGCACGGCTTGGTGGTGGAAAAAAGCGCGTTGCAAGCCAACATGAAAAAGGAAAGCTAACAGCTCGCGAAAGACTCGAATTGCTTTTCGACAAAGGAACGTTTGAAGAAATCGGTATGTTAGTGACCCATCGAAGCACCAATTTTGGCTTGGCCAAGCAAAAGTTTTTTGGTGATGGTGTTGTAACGGGTTATGGCAAAATCAATGGTCGATTGGTCTATGCTTTTTCTCAGGATTTTACTGTTTTAGGAGGATCTTTAGCTGAAGCACATGCTGAAAAGATTGTCAAAATAATGGATCATGCGATGAAAAATGGTGCACCGATCATTGGACTCAACGATTCCGGTGGCGCGCGCATCCAGGAAGGTGTGGTTTCATTAGCGGGTTATGCTGATATTTTTTACCGAAATACATTAGCGAGTGGCGTTATTCCGCAACTAAGTGCCATAATGGGTCCATGTGCGGGTGGTGCGGTATATTCCCCTGCTCTCACGGATTTTATTTTGATGGTTGAAAACACCAGTTACATGTTTGTTACCGGCCCAAATGTTGTGAAAACCGTAACCAACGAAGATGTTTCTTCAGAAGAATTAGGCGGTGCTGAAACCCATGCAACCAAATCGGGTGTAACACACTTTTCATGCGAAAATGAAGTGGAAACAATAGAGCGCCTCAAACAATTATTGAGCTATATGCCTTCAAACTGTGAAGACGATGCTCCTGTTGTTGCGTACGAACCAAGTGATGAAAACCGCCCCGTTTTAAACGATATCATTCCTGAAAACCCTAATCAACCCTATGACATACGTGAAGTAATCAACGGAACAGTTGATGAAGCCAGCTTTCTGGAAGTGCATAAAGATTATGCTGAAAACATCGTGGTGGGTTTTGCCCGTTTGGCGGGAAAAAGCATCGGTATTATTGCAAACCAACCCGCTGTTTTGGCCGGTGTATTGGATGTAAACTCATCTAAAAAAGGCGCGCGATTTGTGCGTTTTTGCGACAGTTTTAACATCCCGCTTTTGGTGTTTGAAGATGTTCCAGGGTTTTTGCCAGGCACGGATCAAGAGTGGAACGCCATTATCACTAATGGAGCGAAATTGCTTTATGCATTTAGTGAAGCTACAGTTCCGCGCGTTACAGTGATTACCAGAAAGGCATACGGTGGTGCTTATGATGTGATGAACTCTAAGCATATAGGTGCAGATTTGAACTTTGCATGGCCTACTTCTGAAATTGCGGTGATGGGTGCAAAAGGAGCCGCTGAAATCATTTTTCGAAAAGAAATTTCAGAAGCAAGCAACCCAGAGAAAAAGCTGAAAGAAAAAGAGGCTGAATATGCAGAGCTATTTGCACACCCTTATAACGCTGCTGCCCGTGGATACATTGATGAAGTTATAAAACCAGAAGAAACCCGTAAAAAACTTATTCGAGCATTCGAAATGCTCAAGAACAAAGTGGAAACATTGACTAAGAAAAAGCATGGCAATATTCCGTTATGACCTGAATTCGATTTGGGGTAAACACCGTAGCGAGCATTTTAATGCGTTGACATAGATTCGTGCTCGTTTTAACTTCTCGCCTATGCATTATCTTTCTGCAATAAGGTTGCTGATCAGTGGAATAACCCTCTCGCTATTAACACTCCATTTAGACGCTTCCCCGATAGACAGCCTCAGAAAAACGCTGCCAAACCTTGAGGGAAGCGCACTCACGAAGGTTTACAGCGACTTATGTTGGGAATATCGATTTGAAAATGTTGACTCTGCATTTTACTTCGGAAATGCGGCCATAAGAAACGCAACAAAAACAGACGATAAACAAGGTTTAGCGCAAGCGTATAACGACCTGGCAATCATCCATATTTTCTCGGCAAACCTCTCTACTGCCGACTCATTGTTACTTCTGGCGCTTGAGATAGAACATTCGCGCAAAGACACCATGCGGGTTGCGGCCATTCAAAACAAACTTGCTATCATCGCTCAAAAAAGAGGTGATTTGAAAACCGCCCTCTCCTACAATTTGAAAACGCTTCCTATTTATGAGTTAAAAGGTGATTTGCGCAGCGCATCGATGATTCTAAACAACATCGCTGTTATTCATAACAACCTCAATGAAAAACTCAAAGCTCGCGAGGTGCTGCGAGAAGTTTATCACATTAAAATGCAAATCAACGACAGTTCTGAAGCGGCTGGAACACTGGTCAATTTGGGCAATTCGTTTGAAGATAAAACCTCTAACGATAGTGCGTATTTCTATTATGAGTTAGCCCTTGACATGTTGTTGAAATGCAAAGGAAGCCCCGAATACATTGCGGGAGCATACAACAGCATGGCGCGCATTGACCGGGTTGAAGGCAGCATTTCCCGTGCCCTGGAACATTATAAAAAAGCATTGGAATTCAGAACAGCCATTCGCGATAAACATGCGCTTTCTGTCACTTATTCAAACCTGGCCGACCTCTATTTACAAACCGATCAGTTTGAATCTGCAAAAACTTATCTAGACAGCGCCTTTTCACTCGCTAAAAAAGCTGAGTCTAACTTGGAGAAGGTAGGTATTTTGAGAAGCTATAGTGCATTCTATGAGCAAATGGACGATGCTTCAAAAACTTTTGAATTTGCTACCCGTGCTTTCGAGTTAAAAGACTCCATTTTAGGGGAAGAAAGCAGAAAAGCCATTGCTGAAGCAGAAGCAAAGTATGAAAGTGTCAAAAAGATGAAAGAAATTGCCCAGCTAAACGAGCAAAAGGCACAAACCTCATTAAACCTTGCCCGGCAACGAAATTGGATCATTATTTTGGTGGCCGCATTGCTTTTGGTAGCGGGAAGTGCCTGGTTTTTATACTATCGAAAACAACAGTATAGCGCAAGACAACTGGCCGACAAGGAATTACTGTTCAACAAACAGTTGCTCAGCACCTCCGTTATGGCGCAAGAGGAGGAGCGACAAAGAATTGCCAAAGAAATTCATGATGGGTTGGTGCAATCTATAGCCGCCCTAAAACTCGGAGTTCAAAATGCTATGAATGAAATCGGGCTTGAAAAAGGTCAAAACATCCTCTTTCAAAACCACTTAAATCGGCTAGATGAAACCGCAAATGAGGCGCGAAATATCAGCCATCAGATGATGCCTCGGGCGCTGATGGAAGCAGGTTTGGTTAGCGCAATGGAAGACATGCTCGACAAAACTCTAGGCAAAGGACGTTTTTCGTTTTCGTTTGAGCATTTTGGGATTGGCTCCGAACGATTCGAAAAAACGGTGGAAATCGGGCTTTATCGCATCGCACAGGAAATGGTAAATAACATCATAAGGCACAGTGGTGCCGAAAAAGCGATCGTTCAACTTTATAAAACAAAGACCCATTTAATTTTACACGTTGAAGACGATGGTGCAGGATTTGAATTATATGACAAATCCAAACAAAGCGGCATGGGGCTGAACAATATATTTAGCAGAGCCAGCGCAGTAAACGGAGAGGTTAATTATGAACGGGTAAAACCAAAAGGAACAGTTGCCAACGTGCGCGTACCATTAAAATGATCCGCTATTAATTGGCTGATGCCTTGAGCGTGAAAATGCCGTTTTTGGATAAAAAAGGCTTTTGGTCTATTGTGCAACCACCGTTCAAAAACGTTTCAAAACCTTTAGAAGCGCTTGCATCCAAAAAATGAGTGATGCCACTGGCTTCAAAACGTAAAATAAAGACTTCATCATGATTTAGGTCGCTATAAATTCTTCTATTCACAAACTCTTCCGTTCGAAAATCGTGCTTTGAACCAGGCCTTAGATCAATTAAATCTGTGATGGAATACTCGCCAAAACCATCTGCTTCTGAAACAGCGTAAGCCACTTGCACCAAACACTCCGAGCGATCGCTGTTTGAAAATGTTTGCGCATGTGAAAGGGAAATAATCAATACAATTACAGAAGTAGCCAATAGGTTTTTCATCGATCTTTAATTATAGAACTGTTCCAAATATTAGCATTTGAAATGAATCCGCAAGTAAGATCACACAAAATTGAGAAAACCATAAGTTTAAATAAACAGAATACGTAACAAGTTGATTCCCTCTCGAAGGATTACCGAACCACCCATTTTACTGAATGTAACATCACTTCTTAGGCGCACCACAACCGTACTTAATTTAATTTGAGGAGATTTCAACGCTCGTTTAATGAACTCCATATCAACTAAAAACCGATTGATCTTGGTTTGCAGAAAGACCTTTCTCCCGCTTAGATTCATTCCCTTCAACCCGCATTGTGTATCAGATATAGGGAAGCGAAGCACTTTTTTCAGCAGAAATCGAAACCATTCGCTCATGCCTTTTCGAAACCATGGCACACTCGCATAATAATCTTGTTCACGATGGCCTATAGCAATATCTGAACCACCTAAAAGCGCCTCTAAAATATCAAGAACACTCTCATTTTCATACGGAAAGTCAATGTCCGTAAATATGGTGAATTGTGCTTCTGAGGCTGCTATGCCTGAGCGCAATGCGGCTCCTTTTCCCCTGTTTTCTGCATGGCACATATAGGAGGCATTAATTTTTTTCTGCTCAAAAAACTGTCTTAAATCAACATCACCCAAAGCCAAATTTGAACCATCATCGACCAAAATAAGGTGGAAATCGTAGTCGCTACGAAGTTTTTGAAGGGCTGAGAACCGCTCAACCACAGACTCCATCCAGCCAGAGGGTGGATTATAAAAAGGAAGAACTACATCTACTGTGGTTTTCAATTCAGCTTGTGCTTAAATTCGGACGCCAAAGATATGAATGGCACCTTGCGAAATATCGTTTCTTCAAAGCTGTTGCTTTTATGGCTTTTTGCCGGGGCAATGGCCTATTACTTTATAGATTCAAAACTACCCCAACTCATTGATAACCGCCCATCAGGTATTCATCAATGGCGCCAAACAGACGGTGCGAGCATGGCGCTGATGTTTCATCAAGAAGGAAACAGCTTATTCAAACCAATGATCCATAATCAATTGGGCGATGATGGAGGAGCAGGCGGTGAGTTTCCAATCACCTATTATGCCGCAGGTAAGCTTTATCAATGGTTTGGCGTGCATGAATGGTTTTTGCGTATCATTCATTTTTCTTGCTTCTTTCTAGGGTTGATGGTGTTCCTGTATTACACTTCCGACTTTATTCAACCTAAACTTCTGGCCCTCTTCCCCCTTGTTTTAGGTGCTTCATCACCCACACTGATGTATTATTCGGTTAGTTTCCTGACAGACACTCCGGCTGTGGGGTTGGCTATGGCCGCTACGGGGCTGGCATTGCACGCGCTTCATTCTGACCGACATAGAAAAGGGACAATCCTTCTTTCAGGCATATTATTCATACTGGCTGGATTGCTCAAAATATCTCTTTTACTGCCTTTTTTTGCACTGATCTCAGCACTGCTGTTTATTTATTTATTTGATAAAACAAAGAACCTATATAACCTCAGGAATATCTTAACAGTCTTTGTGTTAGTACTGTTGCCTGTTGCTGCTTGGTACATATATATCAGCAGTTATAACGAAGCCCACGAAAGCGCGTATTTCACCACCAAAATCACTCCGATTTGGAACATTCCAAAAGCCGAGTTAGCAATCATCACTGAGCGTTTTTTCAACGACTGGGTTGAGGTTTTTCTTCCTTCTCCGCTGAGATGGTCACTTATTGCTTCCCCTATACTTGTGGTGGTATTTTTTCGACATATTCCGCGAATATTAGGATTGAGCACTTTGTTTTTAACGCTAGGTACCTTGCTTTATATTCCGATGTTTTACATCGCACTGGGAGATCATGACTATTATTTCATAGCATTTTTCCCCGCTATTTTTATGTTGATTACCTCCGCGTTGATAGGTTTAGTTAACAAGTTAGAAAATGACAAATATCGATGGATGGTATTTGGGCTAATGAGTATTCTCAGCTGGCAGGCGGCAGGGGCTTCAGTTAAAACCATAAAGAAATATTACCATGGATGGTTCAATGATTACAATGTAAGCGAGAGCTATTATTCCCTGGATCGATTTTTAACTGAGCACGGCATAGATCGGAATCAAAAAGTGTTTTCACCTTTGGATATGAGTCCAAACATCACGTTGTATTTGATGAACAGAAAGGGCTGGACCCAGCTCACGGGCATTTACGATACAGACGATCTAGATGCCGTTATTGCCAAAGGAGCCACTTATGCAATAGTACCGGATACTTCGTTTTACAGCATCACCTTTTTGCATTACCACATCACCGATACCATCGGTTATCACAATGAAATCGGGGTTTATAAAATTGATTTTTCACCCTGGTGGAAAGGCGCCTAAATTCATGAGACCTTTCGACCAAAACGATTATCCGATAATTTAAGGACTATCCAAAAAGCTGCTGAAAAACCTCATCAACCCTTTTCACTGATTTCACCTTTATTCCAAAATTAGACAGATCCAGCCCCTTCAATCCGTAACCCGAAATATAGATTTCTTCAAAGCCAAGTTTTTCAGCTTCGCGAATGCGTTGTTCAATGCGCGTAACAGGGCGTATTTCTCCGCTCAATCCAACTTCACCTGCAAAACACGTGTGCCCGGGTATAGGATAATCTTCTGAACTGGACAAAGCTGATACAATGACAGCTAGGTCGATTGCAGGATCATCCACACGTATGCCCCCTGCCATGTTTACAAACACATCGAATCGACCTATGCTAAGTCCGCATCGTTTTTCCAAAACTGCCAAAAGCATGTGCAGTCTTCGCTGATCAAAACCTGTGGTGGTTCGTTGTGGGGTTCCGTAAGCAGCAGTGCTCACCAAACTTTGCACCTCGATCATCATCGGTCGGGCTCCTTCCATGCTCGCGGCAATAGCGCTGCCACTCAATCCCTCATCACGCTGCGAGAGGAGAACCTGAGAAGGATTATCAACTTCCTTCAAACCACTTCCTTGCATTTCATATATCCCCAATTCATTGGTTGAACCGAAACGGTTTTTTGAGGACCTCAACAAGCGATATAAATGCTGGCGATCGCCCTCAAATTGAAGAACCACATCTACCATGTGTTCCATCACTTTTGGCCCGGCAATATTGCCTTCTTTAGTTATATGTCCAATTAAAATCACGGGCGTATTAGATTCCTTTGCAAACTGAATCAGCTCTCCAGTACATTCGCGGATTTGAGCCACTGAGCCCGGTACTGAATCGATTTCAGGACTTTGCAAGGTTTGAATTGAATCAATGATAACTAAATCAGGCGCTGATTCATCAATTCGCTCCATCACACGCTCTAAAGAAGTGTCGGTCAGCAGCAGCAGATTATCATGTAAATTGCCAATGCGTTCAGCCCGCATCTTGATCTGGTTAGCGCTCTCCTCACCAGAAACATAAAGAATCTTAGCAGATTGAAAATGCAAACCCAATTGGAGCAACAACGTTGATTTTCCAATTCCCGGATCTCCTCCTATAAGGGTAACGCTCCCAGGCACTAAGCCACCGCCTAACACACGGCTAAGCTCTGCATCAGGAATCGGAATTCGATCGGCAACCTCTGCGCTTACTTTGGTGATCGGCACAGGCTTTTTTGCGAGATTATCGCTGTAATTTCTCCTTAAACCCGTTTTAGTTGGTTTATGAATTACCTCTTCAATCAAGGTATTCCATTCGCCACATGCGCTGCATTTTCCAGTCCATTTTGGATAATTTGAGCCACAGTTTTGGCAAACGAAAGCGGTTTTTGTCTTAGCCATAATGCGAGATTACGAAATACACACATTACAGCATTATCCTTTATAACCAAAACTATTTTACAAAATAAAGCCGTAAATACTGTATATATCATCCGTGTTCTCGCCCTAAACAAACCAAAAACTGAAGTATAACACTCATTAACGCTACAAAAAACAAACCTCATGGACTGCTCTCACTCAATTGCTGATTTAAAATGAAAAATAAAAGGCCTTCATTCTGAAAACCTGTATTTACGCGGCTTTTAAAGCCTACCTTATAAAAAAGTAATTTAATTCACGATATGCTCAATATTTCCTTTTCTCTTTCTCTTTTTATTATCGCATCATTTTTTTTCATTCACTGGTACGCTTCTCTTTTCATGCAGTCCTTTTTTCATCATCGTTATGCAGCCCACATGCAGTTTAGCATTAATATATTCTGGGAGCGCATTTTTTACATCATCTCGTATTTCACTCAAGGCTCTTCATACTTGAGTCCTCGTGCTTATGCATTGATGCATAGGCTGCATCACGCACATGCTGATACCGAAAAAGACCCGCATTCGCCCATATTCACCAACCGTTTGGATAAAATGATGTGGAAAACGAAGCAGATGTATGCAGGTATTTTTCGTGACCGTATTTCAGTTGAAGAAAAGTTCAAGGTAAAAGTTCCCGATTGGAAATGGATGGATAACCTTGGTCATAGCTTTTGGTCACGTTTATTCTGGATGCTGGCATACACAACTTTCTATGTGTTTTTCGCAACACAGTGGTGGATGTTTCTATTGCTTCCATTTCACTTCTTTATGGGCGCATTTCATGGTGCTATCATTAATTGGTTTGCGCATAAGATAGGCTACATTAATTATCCTTTAAACAACACATCGCGAAACCTTGTAAACATTGATTTGCTTATGTGGGGAGAGAGTTTGCATAACAACCACCATAAATATCCTGGCAGAGCAAATTTTGCTACAAAATGGTTTGAGTGGGATCCGATGTATCCCTTTATTCGATTACTCGATACGGTGAAAATTATTCGATTAAAGCCCTTAGTGGTGAATAGATAATCATTTTCCGCTTAGCAAAATTTGGATCATTCGTCTGCTGGATGGCGTTTCGTTGAAAAGGATAAGTTTCATTGCCTAGATAAACCGATGCTAAACAAATGAGAAAACTGCTAAGTTTGATTTTCATTGTGAACCTTTTTATTTGCTGCAATCCTCCATCTCATAAAACCAATGCGATGAAAAACAAAAAAGATACTGAAGATAAACCTAAGGCTGAAAATGACACAACCCCAAAAGTGACAGGAATTGGCGGTGTGTTTTTCTTTTCTGACAACCCGAATGAAACCAGAGAATGGTATGCAAAGAACTTGGGATTAGAAGTAAATGAGTGGGGTTCTAGTTTCGAATTTAGAAATGCTAATCGTCCCGAGGAGATCAATTATCTTCAATGGAGTCCGTTTAAATCAGGAAGTGAATATTTCGCTCCTTCCAAGAAAGCATTCATGATCAATTATCGGGTGCAAAACATTGAAGGATTGGTGCAGAAACTCAAATCCAATGGCGTGACTGTAGTGGATGAAATTGAGCACTTTGAATATGGAAAGTTTGTTCATATCATGGATGATGATGGGAATAAAATAGAGCTTTGGGAGCCCGTTGACAGCGTGTTCACGGCAATGGGCGGAAAAACAACTAAATAGAAGGTGATCTCTTTACCCCTTTTTAAATCCTGAGCCAGGCAAACGAAGTCCTTTCCTAAGAAGGCGCAGAGCTAAAACGCTTCAGTAAGCATAAGGTAAAAAGCATTGTTTCTTCGTCCAAAACCATAGTCAAAACGAACATTTAAACGCTCTTTCGGATTCACTAAAAAACGCAATCCTGCGCCAAACGAATACTTCAACCTATTCAATTGCAAATCGGACGGTTTATCAAAAACATCTCCAACACCCGTAAACACAACCATACCAAACCGCCACCATAGCGGAAAGCGATATTCAACCTGCGTGCCAGCGAAATAATGATCCCTGTATCGATTGCTGGCATAGCCCCTCAGCATGCCATCGCTGCCTACTTTTGCCATATCAAGAAAGGGAACCTCACCAAAATTTGAATTGACCATAGCATTAACAGCAATTATGTGGTGTTCTTTTACCTCCCAAAACTTGCTGAACTCCATGTTGATATTGATAAAATTGAAGTTGCCACCCAAGTAAGACGTATTCCAGTATGACGATAATTCAAAGAGCATTCCTGAATAAGCATTTATCACATTATCACGTTTATCATACGTCATCACTGCACCAACAGCCGTTCCGATTCCACCAGTTGAGCCGGTGATTTCTCCTGTTTCAAGCTGGCCTCCAGGTTGTAACTCGAACCCGTATTCCGTTTCAAACTGATAGTCAAACCCAGCGAACAAATGGTTTGCTATCTTTTTCATCGCCATCATCTTAAATTTAAAGAGGTTGTACTCATAGCCCTCTATATTTTCTTCGGCCGTATTATTCCCAATGCCATAAAACTTATCGGGAAAGTTTCTAAACCTAAATTCTCCCTTAAACAAGTACTTTTCTTTATTAGAAAAAATGTTCCAGGAAGACCAAAGGTCGAGCTGTCGATTTTGGGTATAATCACCCAGCATTTTTGCATAGGACAAACGCGTTGTTTCTTTATCTTGAGTTTTTCCTGTTCTGAAATAATACACACCAACCAAGCCGGCTGCAAAACGTGTGTCTGGCGTATAATAAAGCAATGGCAGCACAAATAGACCGTTTTTACTGTCGATACTATCGGGTTTTGAAAAAATTGATATCGGCTTTAACTGCGCATAAGCGGGATTGGAAAGTAACCATAAAAACGCAACTACCACACCCAACATGACTGATAATGATGCGCGCAATCCGCATTGTTTATATCGCATAAAGTGACAACAATATCAGGCAAAAATACCATGGAAAAAGCCACCGTGAACACGGGCGAGTCAGTCGATATCAAAAATTATGAAAGCTTCCTCAAATGAAGGTTCAAAAAGCCTTTCGTAAAACATACCTTTGCCGCCTTTATAAAAGAAAGGGTAGCACGCTGACATGAAAGGATTTAAAGAATACAATGCACTTAACCTGCCAAGCATAGCTGAACAGGTATTGGAAAGATGGAAAGATGAAAAAACGTTTGAAGCGAGCATAAGTACTCGTGAAAACCGGCCTGCCTATGTTTTTTATGAAGGTCCTCCATCGGCCAATGGAATTCCTGGAATTCACCACGTGATGGCCAGAACGATCAAAGACTTATTCTGCAGATACAAGACTCAGCAAGGCTTTCAAGTGAATAGAAAAGCTGGCTGGGATACGCATGGATTACCTGTTGAATTAGGTGTAGAGAAAGAACTTGGAATCACCAAAGAAGATATCGGAACAAAAATCAGTATTGATGAATATAACAAGGCTTGCCGCGAAGCGGTAATGCGTTACACTGATGTTTGGAACGACCTTACTGCCAAAATGGGCTACTGGGTAGATATGAGCGATCCTTATGTCACCTATGAAAACAACTACATCGAAAGTGTTTGGTGGCTATTGAGTCAGCTCTATCAAAAAGACTTGATGTATAAGGGTTACACTATCCAGCCATACTCACCCGCTGCAGGTACAGGTCTAAGCTCTCATGAATTGAATTTGCCCGGAACCTATCGGGATGTAAAAGACACAAGCTGCACGGCTTTGTTTAAGGTAATAAACCATTCGCTGTCTGTAAAAAGCGAATCATTGCATCTAATGGCATGGACAACCACCCCGTGGACACTTCCATCCAACACTGCTTTAACCATCGGTCAAAACATTGACTATTTGGTTGTTGAAACCTTTAACCCTTATACAGCAAATCAGCAAACCGTTATTTTGGCTGAAGCACTGCTTCTTAACTATTTCAAAAAAGAAGGAGCAGAAGCAGAAATGACATACACACCAAGCGATAAACTTCTACCCTACAGAGTAATAGAAAAAATCAAAGGCACCGCGCTTTTAGGCATTACTTACGAGCAGCTACTTCCCTACGCAAAGCCCTATAAAGATGCCGACAAGGCCTTTCGGGTGATCGCTGGAGACTTTGTTACCACTGAAGATGGAACAGGGATAGTGCACACCGCCCCAACCTTTGGTGCTGATGACATGCAAGTGGCAAAAACTGCCGGAGTGCCGCCCATGTTGGTGGAGAATGAAAATGGGGATCCCGTGCCGTTGGTTGACTTAAGAGGCCGGTTCGTAGATGCTGTAAACGATCAAATTTGGGGACTTGCGGGTGAACCGGTGAAAGCTGAATATTTAAGCGAAAACGAGCGGGAGGTTGAGTTTGACAAGCAAAAGACCCGACTTAAAGAACACATTCCAAACCTCAGCAACTACTTGAGTGTTGATGAACGTATTTCATTAAAGCTTAAGCTCGAAGGAAAGGCATTCAAGGTTGAAAAATACAGCCATAATTATCCGCATTGCTGGAGAACGGACAAACCTATTTTGTATTATCCGCTTGATTCATGGTTTATTCGATCAACATCGGCCAAAGAGAAAATGATCGAGCTAAACAAAACCATTAACTGGAAGCCCGAAAGCACCGGAACCGGACGATTTGGAAATTGGCTTGAAAACCTCAACGATTGGAATTTGAGTAGATCACGCTATTGGGGAACCCCACTTCCGATTTGGCGTTCGGGACCTTATGGCCCAATGATGGAAGAATGCGTTGGCGCGGTTGCTGAATTTTCAGAGAAAAACGCCTATTACATTACAGAGCAGTGCACAGACGAACAGGGTAAACGATTTGAAGGTCAATCGCTGCGCAAGTATCTAGGTGAAAAGCGGCTCAATGGTGAAAATGTCAACACGATTTGGAACGAGTGGGTTAAATCCAAAAAAATCATCTTTTTCTCTTCTTTGCCGAAAGATCAGATAGACCTGCATCGTCCGATGGTAGATTACGTCATTTTCTTCAGAAACGGATTGGTGCTGGCTCGCGAACTAGATTTGATCGATGTTTGGTTTGACAGTGGTGCGATGCCATACGCCCAATGGCACTATCCTTTTGAAAACGAAGACCTGATTGACTCAGGCAAAGCCTTTCCGGCAGATTTTATCGCAGAAGGCGTAGATCAAACCCGTGGGTGGTTTTTCACACTGCACGCCATCTCGGCCATGATCAAAGGGAGCGTAGCTTACAAAAATGTGGTAAGCAACGGATTAGTGTTGGATAAAACCGGTCAAAAAATGTCAAAGCGTTTAGGCAATGCCGTAGATCCATTTGAAACACTCAAAGCATACGGCCCAGATGCAACGAGATGGTATATGATTGCGAATGCTCCGCCTTGGGACAACCTAAAGTTTGATGCAGAAGGCATTACCGAAGTGCAACGCAAGTTCTTTAGAGCTTTACACAACAGCTATTCGTTCTTCGCTTTGTATGCCAACGTGGACGGTTTTATACATCAAGAAGAGGAAATCGAGGTTCAAGATCGTCCAGAAATTGATCGCTGGGTGATTTCCAGACTAAATTCGTTGGTGCATGAAGTTGAGACCGCATTTGACAATTACGAACCAACAAAAGCAGCGCGAGCCATTCAAGACTTTGTAGTAGATGAGCTCAGCAACTGGTATGTGCGCTTGTGCAGAAGACGGTTTTGGAAAGGCGATTATACTGAAGATAAAGTTGCAGCTTATCAAACCCTTTACCGCTGCCTGCTCACCATCTCAAAGCTGAGCGCACCGATTGCACCATTCTATGCAGATGCACTGTTTGCCGACTTGAACAGCATCACTCAGCTGGAAAAAGAAACTTCTGTGCATATAGCAGCATGGCCAAAAGTGCACCGTTCTGAAATTGATATTGAACTTGAAAAACGCATGGCTCTGGCACAAACCATTTCATCCCTTGCCCTCTCACTGCGAAAGAAAGAGAATGTGCGCGTCAGGCAACCTTTGCAAAAAATCATGGTGCCGATCATCGATGCAGATTTTGAGCGTCATCTGCGGAAAGTAGAATCCCTGATTTTGAGCGAAATCAACGTAAAGGAGTTGGATTACGTCAAAGATGAAGGAGTCTTTGTAAAAAGCATCAAACCCAACTTCAAAGCCCTCGGACCAAAAGTTGGAAAGAATATGAAACAACTGGCAGCACTGGTCAACCAATTTGATCAGTCACAAATAGCAACGATTGAACAAAATGGAAAATTTCCGCTGCTGCTCAATGATGAAACTTTTGAGTTGATCAGAGAAGATGTTGAAATCAGTACAAAAGACATTCCCGGGTGGAGTGTGGCAAGTGAAGATCAGGTAACGGTTGCGCTAGACATCACTATTACTTCAGATTTACGATCAGAAGGGCTCGCTCGTGAGCTGGTAAACCGTATTCAAAACCTGCGAAAAGAAAGCGGCTTGGAAGTTACTGACAAAATAAAACTTGTCGTTGAAAACCATGAGGAAATCACGGATGCAGTCAAGTCTAATAAAAATTATATTTGCGATGAAACCCTTGCTTCTGACTTAACGTTTACAGAAGCAATAGAAAATCAAAACGCGATAAATATAGAATTAGAGGAAGGTCTTTCCACCAAAATTTATTTAGAGAAAGCATAATAGAAAAGAGAAATGGCAGATAAAGAAAAAACACGATTTTCAGACGCTGAGCTCAAAGAGTTTCGCGAAATCATAGAAGGGAAACTGGTAGAAGCAAAACATGATTTGGAATTGCTCAATTCTACCATGTCTTTAAAAGACGATCACGGAACAGACGATACTTCGCCAACGTTTAAACTGATCGAAGACGGATCTGACGTGCTTTCAAGAGAAGAAACTGCGCAATTGGCCTCGCGCCAGCAGAAGTTCATCAAACACCTAAACGATGCATTGATTCGAATAGAAAATAAGACGTATGGCATCTGTCGGGTAACAGGTAAATTGATATCCAAAGATCGTTTGCGCATCGTTCCGCATGCTACGTTGAGTATTGAGGCAAAAAATCAGCAGTAATAACCCTTTAATTTCGGAGCTTTTGAAAAAAGCCCTTTTGATATCATTGGCGGTGTTAATCGCTGATCAAGCCTTGAAGATTTGGATTAAAACCAACATGTATCTCGGGCAAGAATTCGCAGTTTTTGGAAATTGGTTCATCATTCATTTTACCGAAAACAATGGAATGGCCTTCGGGATGGAGTTTGGAGGTGATGCGGGCAAAGTCGCCCTTTCCGTGTTTCGTGTGTTGGCTGTCAGCGGCATTGGCTTCTATCTTTTCAGAGCAGCCTCTAAAGGCGCTAAAACCGGACTTATAGTTGCTGGTTCGCTTATTTTTGCGGGTGCATTAGGCAATATTCTGGACTCCATGTTTTACGGCCTGGTCTTCAACGACAGCTATCATCAAATCGCTGAATTTATGCCTGAGGATGGTGGATATGCCCCTTTTCTCTTTGGGCGTGTGGTTGACATGCTCTATTTTCCTTTGTTTTCAGGAACTTTTCCAAATTGGTTGCCGGTTTGGGGCGGGGAAGACTTTTTGTTTTTCAGACCGGTTTTTAACATTGCAGACACGGCTATTTCTACCGGAATCGGAATGGTAATTGTGTTCCAAAAACGTTATTTCCCGGAAGATAAAATTGCCCCTCAGGCCACCGAGGAAGCAAATCAATAAGCAACAAACACCATTTTTTTCGTGTCTATTACCCTGTCGTCTATAACGAGGGAATAAAAATAGGTTCCCACTTTACCATATCCATGGTCGTATAAGATTTCGTTGATTCCGTGTGAAATGGTGCTATGCATTTTGTGTATCGTCCTTCCGTTAACATCAGTGATTCTTATTTCTGCTTCGCGGTCTGCTGGCATTTCATTTACTACAAAAGAAATGGCCGTTGATTCATCAAAAGGATTGGGACGATTTTGCAAAAGTGCAATCGGCTTCTCTGCTTTCGGCTCTTCACTCCCTGATATGCTGATGAAATACTCCCCTGAAAACAAGCTTTCTACACCATCTTCATCAACCCGGCATGCAGAAATAAAGTAGTTCATCCCGATGGGAATTTCGATGATGGTTTCGCGCTCATCGGTATTGATCAGCGTATCCCAATCATTCGTTTCTGAACGTACCGCAATTCGATACGGAGGTTCGGCACATTGCTCGCCCTCGGTTTTGACCCGCAATTGATGCCAGTTCTCCTGACGCAGATCTACCGTAAGTTCATTGCAAATGTTTTGGCCGATAAACGCGGCAGCATTGGCGTTGATAGCGGCATTTCTGGCTAAATAATTAAAGTCAACGAAAAAGCTATCGAGTTGTCCATCATTGTCCGTATCTACTCCGAGGACATCATCACTTGTATGTTGCCGATCATCGTATTCCGATCCGTTTGAAGCGTCTCCATGTTCATTGGCTGATGTAAAACGCATGGCAGCAAAACCCGCTTGCCGAAACGGAATATGATCTCCACCTCGGCCGGTTCGATCTTCAGCAGTCATGATCGTTAGCATTTGCGAAACAGCCACATGTTCGATCAACTCTTCATGATATTGAAGCTTGATGTAGCGTGCCAATTGTTTACTGGGCGAGTTGAAGGTGCCGCTGGAAAACAACCGTACTTGAGTACTGTCGATATGATTTTCGCTCGGACAGGAAGGTGGTGAGCTTGTTTCCCCACAAATAACTCCACCTATAACATCATTGTTCAACACTGCCGCTACAGGAATTTTGTTTTGCTTGCAATATTGCGCCATGGCATTCGCACCAAAAAGGCCTTGTTCCTCTGCAGTGGTAAGCATAAAAACGATGGTGCGATTGAATTCATATTTAGCCAACACCCTTGTCAACTCCATCACCAATGCGCTACCGCTTCCATTATCTTCCATTCCTTCAGCCACACAATTGGTATCGCACACATCATCACATCTGCTGTCTAAATGTCCTTCAATTATAATGATGCCGCTTTGGTTTAACCCTTCATCCTCCAATTGCTTTCCAGGGAGCACAGCCAAAATATTCTTGTGGCGGTTTACCCCACAAATATTTCGGTCAAACTCAAGGTAGCTTACTTCAAGACGATCCTCATGTTGCTGACTAAATTTCTGAAATTTTTCATAAGCCCATTTCCGTGCTGCTCCCATTCCGCGCGTTAAGGACAGCGTATCAGAACTGGTGTGGCGCGTTTCAAAAGCACGCATTTGCTTGAGGTAGCTATGCAAAGAATCCGGATTTATGCGGTTGGTCAATTCAGCAGCAATTTCACGTGGATCATCCATGTTTGAAGATGATGCGTAGTCTTGTGGATTGTAATTTCCAAACAAAATGGCGTCTGCTGTGGGGTTGGTGAGCGACATGTTCTGCTGTGCAGCACACGGAAGCATCAACAACATGATCCAGAGAAGGAGTAGGTTATTTTTCATGGCCCTATTAATTTATGGTTGAAAAATACGAATTTGAGGCTAAACTATTTTGGCGATCAAGGCTTACAAACTTGCGTATTCAGTTTAAAAATGAGTCTTTTCAGAGGAAAGTGCTTCTTTCGAAAAGAAGTGAAAAGGCAGCTTATTATAGCACTACTCAGCTATCGATTGAGCATCGGCTAAACGGCCTCCCGTTCCTGAAAGAAGCTAGGTTTCAACTTTTCAATAGCTTCTCCAGTTGAGTGCGCAAATATTCTACCTCATTCTCCAGAGCCTTTACCCGTCCTTCAGATTGAAGAAGTAATTTTTCATATAGTTCTCGCTCTTTCGCACTGGCATAAAAGTGGCTGATACCAGGGGAATTATTATCAAATTGACATTGATCGAATAATACGCTTTCATCAAACCCTAACAACTTCAATGGATTAACTTCCAAAA
The DNA here is from genome assembly GCA_040905305.1 of Salibacteraceae bacterium. GTDB lineage: Bacteria > Bacteroidota > Bacteroidia > Flavobacteriales_G > Salibacteraceae > SHAN690. Next base: position 22,976 of record JBBDRU010000185.1, read on the forward strand.
TTTGACAAATTTGTTCTAACCTTGAAATACTCACTTGAGTATGCCCGTTTTCCAAATTGCTGTAAGCTTTAGTAGAAATACCTAATTCATTAGCCATATATTCTTGCGAAAAGCCCTTGAGCTCTCTAAGTTGGCGTATTTTAACTTCGGGTTCGAGCATAACTTTAACGATTGATACTTCAAATTTAGGAATAAATTCTTCCCATAGTTGAAGTGAATTACCTTGGTTTTCACCCTTCACTACCCTTATCATTGCTTTGATTTTATGAATGATACGAAAAATTCATAGGTCATCAAACCGCTTATATTGAAATATCAATTATGAGCAACTAACTAATCTATGTGCCATGAACAACTTGAATGCTCTCTGTCTATCTGTACTTTCATTATTATTTTTTACCAACCCATTAAATGCCCAACTCGACTCAAACACTGTTGATTCTTTGCTTAACGAATACGTGGACATTTGGGACTCTACAGGGATCTATACTTTTAAGCATCAGGTTCTTTCGCCCGGTGAACTGTTCACCATTTATCAGGATTATTTTATAGAAGATGAGCACAACGAACTTGTTTTAGAAAAGCAATGGCAAGATTACACTGCAAAAGATCATTACCGCTATCGGCAATATTTTAAAGGTGTAGCTGTGCAGGGTGCGGTGATGAACGAGCTTGTCCAAGATGATTTTGTAATAATGGCCAATGGCAAGGTGGCCGATTTCAACCCGGCTGAAAGTGACACCTCAGGTGCCTTTAGTGAGGAAGAAGCCTTATATCACCTTGGGACCCTCTACGATGGGTGGGATGAAGATGGAGATTATTACTGGGCCTGGATGGACGAAGACTGGACAACTGAGCTTCAAGAAGAAACAGGAGATCCGGATGCAAATTACGGCCCTTATGGAAAGGGTGAACTCATGTGGATGCTCACCGGAAACAGAGAAGTAGGGTACACAATACCCGGTGATCGCTACACCCTAGTTTGGCGATTTCCACTGTTTTGCCTGGATCCTTATTTTCATCGATACTACTATGTGGACGCTTTTAATGGTGACGTAGTTGATGTTGAGGACATGGGTTTTACCGATGGAACTCTTTCGACTTTTAATCACGGACAACGGGACATGGATACAGAGTACAAAGGTGGGCTAACTCAAAAATATATTTGTAAGGCTGAGGATGATGGACATAATATTCATACTAAAAGATATAAAAAGCACCTCGGAATTGCGATATACTCAAACGTGAAAGATGAAGACAATGAGTGGGGAACGCATGAACAAAAAACTACAAATGCCCACTGGGCTTCACTTGAAGCCTGGGATTATTTTAAAGATGAGTACTCAACAAATGGTGTTGACGGTGAAGGCCTTAAACTCAAAGTCCGGGCAAATGTGCCAATTTTATCAGGTGTAAGCACAAGTTACGTCCCAGGAAATTCGAATAACTCATATGACATAATATATTTTACCCATCGTGATAATAACGACTATGGTTGGTCTATTGACATAGCAGGTCACGAATACACCCATGGTATTATTTACTATACTTCTAAACTGCAAGGTATAGGCGAATCCGGAGCCCTAAACGAATCATTCTCAGATATATTTGGATTATTTGTTGAATCCCGAACTGAAAACAGTTCAAGCGTGGACTGGATTGTTGGTGAAGATGCAACTAGCGATAATATGTATATACGGTCTTTTGAAAACCCCAAGCAATTTTACAGGCATTACCCAAATGCCAATTGCGATACTTCTGAATTTGTTCTGGGGCAGCCAGACACCTATCAGGGCGAGTTTTGGGAAAGCAACAATTGTGACATGGGAGGTGTCCACATCAATGCAAGTGTTCAAAATCATTGGTTTTATTTATTGACTATGGGAGGAGTCGGAACCAACGACAATAACGAAAATTACATAGTTCAAGGAATAGGTATAAATGATGCCCGATACATAGCGTACCATACTATGATTTCTTTGACAGAATATAGCAGTTTTTCGGACGCTAGGGCAACATCGCTTCAAATTTGTGTTAATGAGTGGGGTGTTTGTTCAGAGCAATATTTTGAGTGTGCTAGAGCTTGGGCCGCAGTTGGTATAGGTAATGTCATACCTTGTAACGGGCTATTGGTCGAAGACCGTCAGCCAATGACCAGTTTAAATATTTATCCAAATCCCGCAAATAATATACTGAATGTTTCATGCAACATAGAGTCTACTCAAACGCTAAAATTATACACTTTAGGTGGCGTACTTATAAAAGAAGCTCGAATAGTTGGAGGTAGTCACTCGTTGAACGTCTCTAATCTAGCCTCAGGCGTCTACACACTTGCGCTTTCTGGTCAAAATGCAGACCTTCGAAGGAAAGTGGTAATTGTTAACTAGAATGTTTGGAAGGTATTTGTTTAAAAAAGCCGAGAAATTTCTGACTGTTTGGTTCGTATTTATTTCAGGCTTTTTCCTAACGCTAAGCGGGCAGTCCATTCATCCAAAACCTACCATACACATTATACCTTTCTACTCCTTTTCAGAATTACCTGACAACTATTTAACAGACCTCCACGCTCCAAATCTTTATAAGAAAAGACCCCTAACCCCGGCAGACACTTTTGATAAAAAAAAGAACTCAAATCAAAATCCTGAAATTTCCGGCACAAAACCAAACAGAATAAGACTTTATGGCACCCATTACATCTTTTCCTTTCGCGAACAGCAATATGTAAACCACCCTATTGCATTGTTAGACTTCGGTGTTGGTTATTCACGCCTGTTCGGTAAGCTCAGAAGACATGGGATTGAAGCCCTTTTTGATGTAAACTTACTTTCATTATACAGAACCGATAAACACGAACCAAATGGGTTGGGTGCATTAAATTACCGGGAATTCTATGTTTTTGGATTGGCTCATAATTTCGTCCTCTTGAGAGATGGACCAATAAGCATTGAATCAATACTTGGCGCATCATTAAGGCTGGGTAGTGAAGTTAGGGCATACAGTTTCTACAATGATATTTCATACACTCTAAGTTATCGCGATCCTGGTTTGATCGGAGGTCTAAATATTGAATACCGTCCCTGGCCATCTATTCACATTTATGCATCTTCATATTTTACCGGAATTCTTTGGCGATACGCAACACAAAATTATGAAATGGATCACCCGTTTTTGTGGTATCTTCAACAAACTCCCCGATCATCATGGACACTTCGTGTTGGTATTGGTTATACGCTTGGAAAAGGGCTTTCCCATAAATAAAATAAAGAATGAAGAAATTTATTTCCCTATTCCTTTTTGTTCTTGGGGTTCTTGAATGCTTATGTTTTCAAAGCTGCAATAAAGTAAGAAGACAGGTGTGCGTGACAGAATTGAATATTGATTATCGCTCACACCAAATATCTGAGGAAGAGCGAAACAAATATCAAGCTTGGATTGATAGCTTAGAGGCTCTACCATATCAATTCCGTATCACTAAAGTGCGCAAAACAGAATTACCAGCAGTTGAACAAATAATTTTTAGTTGTGACTTATTTCATAATGATCTGTATATAATAACCGCTATGAGTAATGCCGTTCACTTTTATTTAGAAACCGGAAAAGGGTTTATTATTTCTCAAGATGCAGAAACCATTGACACCATAAGCCCTCTAAAGAAGACACCTACAATTACTTATCAGGAGGCAGCCGAAATTGGTCATAAAGAACTACAATACATAAATTGTTACACTGCACAATTATGCTACGCTAATCTTAGTTTTAATTTCCTTGAATCTTCGAACATATATCCACCTAATTACGCTTTGACCTGGAAAATCTCTCCAAAGGGGAGTAAACGGTATGAGTATGCGCTTATAAATGCTGAAACCGGAGAACTGATATTCACCCAAACTGGACTTTAAGATCTCGCTCGATGCTTCCACTCTGGCCGCTGGTGTTTATGTTTTGGTTCTTTCCAACCAGAATGCCGATCTTCACCAGAAAATAGTAATTTCGAGGTAACGTGCCTTCACAACTGATATTCATATTACTCAGCTTTCTGTTGATCCACGTATCATCTCTTGCTCAAAATAAGCCGAAGATACCGGGGACGAAGAGAAACTCCATAAGCTTTTTCCATGAAAACCACGTTTTCTCGAAGGATCAGAAAAAAATTTCCTATTTATATGAAGGGAATTTTTACGGCTTTCCTATTTTTCCTGGCTTCATCTATAAACGATCGGTGGGAGAGGCTCGAAAAAACAGCCTCAGCATCGCTGCGAATTACTTATCTGCATGGTATGCACCCCTAGATGGTCGTAATTATCAATCTGGTGATACCAAGGAACGGAGGATGACTACCGCCAACCTTGCATGGCACCATTCATTGGTCCGCAACGGATCATTTGAGCTGGAATCATCCGTAGGTATGTTCTTGCGCGAAAGGGTTGATTTTGCCTGGTATCCGGGCTTGGGGTTTCATAACTTTATGTTGGAAACTTATCACAATGTGGAGTTAGGTGCGATTGCGGGGGTGCAGGTGCAACGTTATCTTGGTAAGCATTTTTTGCTATATGGCGCTGCTCATGCATCGCAGGTCATCTGGAGAAATGGAGGAAGGCATCCTGGTGAACCAGATGATAAGCACATTGAATTAACGCAGTTTGGAATAAGCTACCGGTTGGGCATCGGCTATACCTTCGGTGAGGGGCTTCCTATTCCTGAAAGGGAATGACATGTAGGGAGAATAAAGCGAGCTGGGTTATCAGGGCTACACACTTGCGCTTTCTGGTCAAGATGCAGACCTTCGAAGGAAAGTGGTAATTTCTAGGTAACATGCCTTCACAACTGATATTCATATTACTCAGCTTTCTGTTGATCCACGTATCATCTCTTGCTCAAAATAAGCCGGAGATCCCGGGCACAAAGAGAAATTCGCTAAGCTTTTTCCATGAAAACCACGTTTTCTCTAAAGACCAAAAAAAACTCCCCTATTATGAAGATGGCTTTACCTACGGCTTTCTCATATTTCCCGGCCTGGCCTACAAACGGTTGTTGGGAGAGGATCGGAAACACGGCATCAGCGTTTCTGGCAACTATTTATATGCTTTTTACTATCCTCCAAATGATCGAAATCATTTTCAGGCAGGAGACACCTACGAAAGAATGTTGACTACTGCCAGTCTTGCCTGGCACTATTCACTGGTGCGCAGCGGGTCATTGGAGGTGGAATCATCCGTTGGCATACTCTTACGCGAAAGGGTTGACTTTGTCTGGTATCCGGGTATGGGGTTTCATAGCTATATGTCGGAAACATACTTATACTCGGAGTTAGGCGCATTTGCCGGGGTGCAGCTACAACGCTATTTTGGAGAGCACTTTATGTTGTATGGCGCGGCTCATGCATCCCGGGTATTTTGGAGAAAAGGAAATGGTGAGCCTTCTGATAACCACAATAAACTAACCCGGTTTGGAATAAGCTATCGGGTCGGGATCGGCTATGCCTTCGGTGAGGGGCTTCCTATTCCTGAAAGGGAATAGGTCTAGTTTTTCAACCTCTCCCTTACCATCCCTTCTATTTTATCAATGCTAACGCGCTCTTGCTGCATATTGTCTCTTTCCCGAATAGTAACGGTGTTGTCTTCGAGGGTTTGATGGTCAACCGTCACGGCAAAAGGGGTTCCGATGGCGTCTTGCCTGCGATAGCGTCTTCCGATAGCGTCTTTCTCATCATATTGGCACATGAAATCGTGTTTAAGTTCATCCAGAATCTCCTGTGCTTTTTCAGGCAAACCGTCTTTTTTAGTCAGTGGAAGCACTGCTACTTTATAGGGAGCCAACGCTGGAGGAATGCGCAAAACCACTCGCTCTGACCCGTCTTCTAGCTGTTCCTCAGTATAGGCATAAGATAACACAGCCAAAAACATGCGGTCAAGACCAATTGAGGTTTCCACCACATAAGGCACGTAGTTTTTATTCTCTTCCGGATCAAAGTACTGGAGCTTTTTACCGCTGTGCACTTCGTGTTGCTTCAGGTCAAAATCGGTGCGCGAATGAATGCCTTCAAGCTCTTTAAAGCCAAAGGGAAATTTAAATTCAATATCGGCTGCAGCATTGGCATAATGCGCCATTTTAATGTGGTCGTGAAAGCGGTAAACACTCTCTGGCATACCTAGCGAAAGGTGCCATTGCATGCGCCTGGCTTTCCAGTGTTCATACCATTCCATTTCAGTGCCCGGTTTCACAAAAAACTGCATCTCCATCTGTTCAAACTCTCGCATGCGAAAGATGAATTGACGCGCCACGATTTCGTTGCGAAATGCCTTTCCGATCTGGGCGATACCAAATGGAATTTTCATGCGCCCGGTTTTTTGCACGTTGAGGAAATTGACAAAAATACCCTGAGCCGTTTCAGGGCGCAGGTAAATGGTGCTGGCGCCATCGGCAGTTGAGCCCATCTCAGTAGAAAACATCAAGTTGAATTGGCGCACATCAGTCCAGTTTTTTGATCCGCCAATTGGGTCAACAATTTCTTCATCGATGATGAGCTGTTTGAAATCGGCCAGGTCGCCTTCATCGAGGCACCGTCTCATCCGCGCTTTTATAGACTCAATTTTGGTGATGTAAGCTGAAACTCGGGGGTTGGTTTGTTTAAACATGGTTTCGTCAAAGCTGTCGCCAAACCGCTTCGCTGCTTTCTTGATCTCCTTTTCAATTTTACCTTCAATCTTGGCGATATGGTCTTCTACCAGCACATCTGCACGATAGCGTTTTTTGCTGTCTTTGTTGTCGATCAACGGATCGTTAAACGCGTCCACATGCCCTGAAGCCTTCCAGGTGGTCGGGTGCATAAAAATAGCACTGTCGATCCCCACTATATTGGCATTCATCTGCACCATGCTTTTCCACCAATGTTGTTTGATGTTGTTTTTTAATTCGACCCCCAACTGGCCATAATCATAAACAGCACTTAACCCATCGTAAATCTCACTCGATTGAAACACAAAGCCATATTCTTTGGCATGGCTGATCACGTTTTTAAAAATATCCTCTTGATTCATACCGGCAAAAGTAGGAGGCTTTTGATTGCACAAAGAAAAACTTGGCATTAAGGTACATTTGCGGAGATGATAGAAATAGACGACAAACTTGTTTCGCTGGACGTGGTTGAAGAGGCGTTTGTGTGCGATCTCACCGCCTGCAAAGGCGCGTGCTGCGTGGAAGGCGATTCCGGTGCTCCGTTGACAGACGAAGAGCTTCCGCAAATCGAGGCGGCATTTAAACAATCGAAATCGTATCTGAGGCCTGAAGGCATTGCGGCAATTGAAGCGCAAGGCGCATTTGTCAAAGACGCTGATGGCGAATGGGTGACTCCGCTGCGCGATGGCAAAGAATGCGCTTATACCGTTTTTGATAGCAAAGGAATGGCCATGTGTGGTATAGAGTTGGCATGGAAAGATGGTCATACATCGTTTAGAAAACCTGTTTCGTGTCATCTCTATCCGATTCGAACAAAGCGCTATTCAGACTTTGAAGCGGTGAATTATGAGCGATGGAGCATTTGCAGCCCGGCATGCACGCTGGGCAAGGAGCTCAAGGTTCCGGTGTATAAATTCGCTAAAGAGGCGCTGATCAGGAAGTATGGGGAGCAATGGTACTCAGCATTGGAACAGGCCGCTGATGAGCTTGATAAAATGGACTTAAAGTCTGAGAAAAACAAATAAAAGTTATACCTCAAGTTCAAATTAACACGGCAAAAAAATCCAACCTAGCGTTAACAGTACGTTAAGCCAATCAAAATTTACTTTTAAACAGGCCGTCTTTTTTCGAGTGTTAAAAAAGAAGGCAAATTGTCAATAAAAATGGTTTGACTCGGGCGGGTTTTTTCTCAAGTTTTGTTGAGTCAAAAAAATGAAGGGGGTTTTTGCCCCCTTTATCGCCTAAAGCAAAACCTGCTTTAAAACAACTGATTATCAATGCATTGAGCTAATGTCGTGATGACCGACACTAGAAATCATTGGCTCTGTACATACTGATAACGCTGAAAAAAGCAAGAAATGGAACAAGAAGAAAAAACTAAATCAGAAGCAGAAATTAAAGACGTGCTTCCCGAAAATATAACCCCAGAAATAGATAACGATATGGCAGAAGAACAGATTTTAACAGAGGATCCAAACCGCTTTGTTTTGTTCCCAATTCAACACGATGATATTTGGGCTTTTTACAAAAAGTCAGAAGCTAGCTTTTGGACAGCAGAAGAAATCGATTTAGGCCCAGACCTTCATGATTGGGACAATAAGTTGAATGATGATGAGCGCTACTTCATCAAACACGTACTCGCGTTTTTTGCTGCGAGTGATGGCATTGTCAATGAAAACCTGGCTGAGAACTTTGTGGCTGAGGTTCAATATACCGAAGCGAAATTTTTCTACGGTTTTCAAATCGCCATGGAAAACATCCACAGCGAAACTTACTCTTTGCTGATCGACACATACATCAAAGACAAGAAGGAAAAAAACAAGCTGTTCAACGCCATAGAAACGATTCCATGCGTTAAGAAAAAAGCCGATTGGGCCCTTACATGGATTGACAACGGTTCGTTTGCAGAGCGTTTGGTAGCTTTTGCTGCCGTAGAAGGCATTTTCTTCTCCGGTTCGTTTTGTTCCATTTTTTGGTTAAAGAAACGTGGCCTGATGCCCGGCTTGAGCTTTTCAAATGAACTTATTTCACGTGACGAAGGCATGCACTGTGATTTTGCCTGTTTGCTTTACAACGATCATATTGAAAACAAGCTTTCACAAGAAAAAGTGACCAAGATCATCACCGATGCCGTGGAGATTGAAAAGGAGTTTGTAACCGATGCTCTTCCTGTGTCATTGATCGGAATGAACGCAACGCTTATGCAGCAATACATTGAATTTGTTGCCGACCGGTTACTCTCTGAACTAGGTTGCGATAAAATTTACAAATCAGAAAACCCATTTGATTTCATGGAAATGATCAGCCTTCAGGGTAAGACCAATTTCTTTGAAAAGCGTGTGGCTGAATATCAAAAATCCGGTGTTGCAGGCGGCACAGAAAGCCAGGTATTCAAGCTAGACGAAGACTTTTAACCTACCCCTATTTAATAACACTATAAAATTAACACTATGTACGTAGTAAAAAGAGACGGTCGAACGGAAGCTGTTAAGTTCGACAAAATAACAGGTCGCATCAAAAAACTGTGCTACGGCCTGCACGCAAGCGTAGATCCAGTCAAAATATCAATGAAAGTGATCGAAGGCCTTTTTGAGGGTGTATCAACGTCACAATTAGATGACCTTGCGGCAGAAACTGCGGCTTCTATGACCACAACGCATCCGGATTATGCGCTGCTGGCTTCCAGAATTGCTGTTTCTAATTTGCACAAAGGCACTGAAAAGTCCTTCTCAGCTACAATGGATGCCCTTTATCATTACGTTGACCCAAAAACCAACAAGAAAGCTCCGCTTATCGCTGATGATGTGCATAAAATAATTCAGGCAAACGCAGAACAATTTGACAGCCACATCATCTATGATCGTGATTTTGGTTATGACTTTTTCGGGTTCAAAACCTTGGAGCGATCTTACTTGCTGAAAATGCACAACAAGGTTGCCGAACGACCTCAACACATGTTGATGCGCGTGGCTGTTGGAATTCATAAAGAAGATATAGATGCAGCCATCGAAACCTATGATTTGATGAGCCAACGATGGTTCACCCACGCTACACCAACTTTATTTAACGCAGGCACACCTAAACCACAAATGTCTTCGTGTTTTTTATTGACCACAAAAGATGATAGTATAAGCGGAATTTATGATACGCTTTCTCAATGTGCCAAAATCTCGCAATCAGCGGGTGGAATCGGTTTATCCATTCACGACATTAGAGCAACGGGATCCTACATACGAGGAACAAACGGAACAAGCAACGGCATAGTGCCAATGCTTAGGGTATTTAATGACACCGCTCGCTATGTAGATCAGGGAGGAGGAAAACGCAAAGGATCATTTGCTATTTACATCGAGCCCTGGCATGCTGATATATTTGACTTTCTCGATCTAAAGAAAAATCACGGCAAAGAAGAAAACCGTGCCCGCGATTTATTCTATGCTCTGTGGGTGCCTGATTTATTCATGAAGCGCGTGGAAGAAGGTGGCAACTGGACATTGATGTGTCCTGATGAATGCCCCGGTCTGTCTGATACGTGGGGAGAAAACTTTGAAAAGCTTTATACCAAGTATGAAAAAGAAGGCAAGGGAAAAAAGACCATCAAAGCACAGGAGTTATGGTTTAAAGTTCTTGAATCACAAATTGAAACCGGAACGCCATACATGCTCTATAAAGATGCAGCAAACGGCAAATCAAACCAACAAAACCTGGGCACAATAAAGAGTTCAAACCTCTGCACAGAAATTATTGAATACACCGCACCCGATGAAGTTGCTGTCTGTAACTTGGCATCGCTTGCTCTACCCATGTTTGTGAAAGAAGGAAAGTTTGATTTCAACAGACTGTTTGACATCACATACGTTGCTACCAAAAACCTGAATAAAATAATTGACAACAATTATTATCCGGTGCCGGAAGCAAAAAATTCAAATATGCGCCACCGGCCAATTGGGCTAGGTGTCCAAGGCTTGGCAGATGCCTTCATTTTAATGCGCTTTCCATTTGATAGTCCTGAGGCTAAACTGCTGAACAAGCAGATTTTCGAAACAATTTACTATGCAGCTCTCACAGCTTCCAAAGATTTGGCGAAAGAGCACGGCCCTTACGAAACGTATGAAGGCTCCCCAATATCCGAAGGCAAATTCCAGCACGATCTATGGAATGTCACGCCAACTGACCTTTGGGAATGGGATGTTTTGAAAGGAGAAATTAAGAAATATGGAGTAAGAAACTCCTTATTGTTGGCTCCAATGCCAACCGCCTCTACGAGTCAGATTTTAGGCAATAATGAGTGCATCGAACCTTACACTTCCAACATCTACACCCGCAGAACCCTTTCTGGAGAATTTGTGATCGTGAACAAACATTTAATGCGCGATTTAGTAAAACTGGGGATTTGGAACGATAATTTGAAAAACAAACTGATTTCCACCAA
>JBBDRU010000186.1:0-6020 GCA_040905305.1 Salibacteraceae bacterium
CTCCAACAAATCATTGTTCGCTTTTATTTCTGCCGCTCGCTCATATTTCAAGTTGGCCGCAGCCTGTCGCATGAGCTCACGATTGGCCTTAATCACCTGACCCACTCCCCCTTTAACGATACTTCTTATCTCTTCAATTGATCGGTTGTAGTCTTTCTCGCTCTGTTTTTGCTCGCATGGGCCTAAACAATTACCGATATGATATTCGAGGCACACTTTAAACTTACCTGCTTCAATATTATCTTCACTGAGATTGTAATTGCAAGTGCGCACCTTGTGCAATTTTGTAACCAGCGAAAGCACTGCTTTCATGCGCTTCACTGATGCGTACGGCCCGTAATAGGAAGATCCATCCTTTACCACATTTCGTGTGGGGTAAACGCGCGGAAAACGCTCATTTTTTATGCAAATCCATGGATAGGTTTTATCATCTCTGAGCTGTATATTGTATTTTGGTTGATGCTCTTTGATCATTGAGTTTTCGAGCAGGAGCGCTTCAAACTCATTTCCCGCTACAATGTGATTTATATCCTGAATTTTCTTGACGAGCAGTCTTGTTTTGCCACTTTCGTAACGATCTCGATTAAAGTAAGAACTCACACGCTTTTTCAGGTTTTTTGCCTTACCAACATAAATAATGCTGCCTAAATCATCTTTGAACTGATAAACACCGGGTTTATCAGGCAAGCTTGAAACTTGCTCCTTGAGCGCATCAATCTTATCGTTTTTCATCAGCCAACAAAGATGAGAATCTTCGGATATATTGCTGTTTAAGAAAAATGGCGGTGAAATTAAACACTTCATTATTTTAAATACCTTTGATTCCCTAACCAAATTGCGAACACTTCGCTAAGCCTGTTGTTTCTTCCTCAATAATTATCATGGGAGCATATTCGATAAAAGACCTGGAGCAACTATCTGGAATTAAAGCACATACCATTCGCATATGGGAACAGCGCTATGGAATAGTGGAGCCAAAACGAACCGAAACCAACATTCGGTATTACGATGACTTTCAACTGAAGCACTTATTGAACATCGCTCTGCTCTCAAAGCATGGATATAAGATTTCAAAAATCTCAAGACTCACTCCTATAGAATTCAACGCAGCGATTGAAAGGCTATATGAGCAAACCCTGCTACACGAAACCGATGTTGTGTTGGATTTAAACGCCAATGACTTGATGGTTTCGATGATTGACATGGATGAGGATAAATTTCACCGCATCTATGAAAACTCTATCAAACACAACGGATTTGAAAAGACCATAACCGGACTGATCTACCCCTTTCTTGAAAAAGTGGGAATACTCTGGTCAATCGGTCAAATAAACCCTGCGCAAGAGCACTATATGAGCTGTCTGATCAGGCAAAAAATCATAGCTGGTATAGACCGTTTGCCATCGGTTAAAGAAGGTAAAAAATTCTTGCTGTTTCTACCCTCTGGCGAACACCATGAAATCGGCCTTCTCATGGCTTATTATCTGCTAAAGAAAAAAGGGTGCCGCGTATTCTACATGGGACAAAACCTTCCTGATGATGAAATTAAAACTTCAGTCAATACAGTGAACCCTGATACCATCCTCACTTTCTTTGTAGATCCTGCGGTTACCAATAATGCTGCCCAAATGGTGAGGTATTTTAAAACATTCGGCTCTAGTTTTAATATCCTGATTGCCACCCGACCCAACCCTGAACTTGAAGACCTGAAAGATGATCAAACACATTTTCTAACGGGGATTAAACAACTGGACGACTTCATCTAACTCAGTTTTGATTTTTTAGCATTCTTCTGAAGTGAAGACTATTATTGGTCTTGCGTTATATTTTCCTTTTTTTGTTTAATCATTTATTAATTTTATTAAACATTTTTCTTGTTGGATTACGTTTTAGGTCATATGTTTGTTGAACAATTACAATTAAACATTAAACATTATGTCAACTGTAGAATTTAACCAACAAATGCTTTCCTTTCGAAAGCCGCTAGAGTACTTTGCTTACAGCTTAACGCATAACGAGGAGGATGCTAAAGATCTATTGCAAGACACCTTTATGAAAGCAGTGGCATATAAAGATAAATTTAGAGAAGCCACCAATTTAAAGGCATGGCTTTATACCATCATGAAGAACACCTTCATCAACAATTACCGAAGGCAGGTAAAGTCAAGAACGATAATCGATCAATCAGAAGATTTATATTATTTGAACAACGCACCAGATTATCGAGACAAGAACCCGGCAAGCATTTACAATCACTCAGAAGTATTTCAATCTATAAACAATCTTCAGGAAGAATACCGCATTCCTTTTAAGATGCACAATGAAGGTTATAAATACAAAGAGATTGCCGACTACTTAAAATTACCCATCGGCACGGTAAAAAGTCGCATCTTCTTGGCAAGGAAAAAGTTAATGGACGTGCTCAGTGATTATAATCCAAATTAGAATATCTTTAATCACCACATGTCTAAGTCAGCCACAGTTATAGGTTCGGGATTTTCGTCCCTTGCTGCTGCAACCTCGCTTGCGGATGCAGGAGTCAATGTCACCGTGATCGAAAAAAACGATACCCTTGGGGGAAGAGCGAGAAAGTTTAATTCCAATGGATTCACTTTTGACATGGGTCCAAGTTGGTATTGGATGCCCGATGTGTTTGAGTCTTATTTTAATCGATTCGGAAAATCAGCATCTGATTACTACAGTCTAAAAAGACTTGACCCATCTTATCGCGTTTTCTTCAAAGATGAATACATAGATATGCCTGCCTCGATGACCGAGCTCGAAACCCTCTTTGAGTCACGTGAAAAAGGCGCTGGAAAAAAATTACAGCAATTTTTGAAAGATGCTGCTTACAAGTATGATGCGGGCATCAACGATCTTGTTAAAAGACCAAGTCTTTCCATATTTGAATTTGCCAGTTGGAAAGTACTCAAAGGTCTTTTTCAGCTCGATTTGTTTGGTAACTTCCATGATTTTGCTCGAAAATATTTTAAGGATGAAAAGCTCTTAAGCATCATCGAGTTTCCTGTTTTGTTCCTTGGAGCAATGCCTAAAGAAACTCCGGCACTCTATAGTTTGATGAATTATGCAGATCTAAAGCTCGGAACATGGTATCCGATGGGTGGCATGTTCAAGGTTGTAGAAGGCATGGTAGAACTTGCCAAAGAAAAAGGCGTTAAGTTCAATACCAGTGAGCCTGTGACCAAAATTGAAAAGGGGGCTCCGCTTATCCTTAAAACAGATTCAAAAGAATATAAGAGTGACTTTGTAATTGGTGGAGCAGATTATGCCCACATTGAGCAGTCATTACTTTCTGAAAACTTAAGGCAATATTCTCCCTCGTATTGGGAAAAGCGGGTGATGGCTCCCTCATGTTTACTCTTTTATATTGGTGTTAATCGAAGGGTAAAAAATCTACGTCATCACAATTTGTTTTTTGATGCTGATTTTTCGGCTCATGCAGAAGAGATATACAAGACTAAAAACTGGCCAAAAAGCCCCTTATTCTATGTTTGCGCGCCTTCCATCACTGATAGTTCTGTTGCACCCAACGGGCAAGAAAACTTGTTTTTTCTCATACCAATAGCCACTGGAATCAACGGAGACACCGAAGAAGTAAGAGAACATTACTTTCACATGATGCTTGATCGCTTGAAAAAGCATACGGGTGAAGATATTTCGGAGGACATCATTTATAAGCGCAGTTATTCAGTGAGTGAATTTATTAATGATTACAACGCTTTTAAAGGAAATGCATATGGTCTTGCGAACACTTTGATGCAAACTGCGTTTCTAAAACCGCGCATTCAACATAAAAAACTTTTAAATCTGTATTACACTGGTCAATTAACAGCTCCGGGGCCGGGGGTTCCGCCATCACTGATAAGCGGCCAGGTTGTAGCAGATCACATCATCGCCAATAATAACCTGAAATAGCATGAAAGCGTTATTCGACCAAGTGAGTTTTAAAGCCAGCAAGTTCACAACACACACTTACAGCACTTCCTTCTCCATGGGAACGCGGTTTTTGGGATCCAGTGTCAGAAACCCCATTTACGGTATCTATGGATTTGTGCGCTTCGCAGATGAAATTGTCGATTCCTTTCATGGGTATGATAAAGAAACGCTACTTCAAAAATTTAAAGAAGATACCTATCACGCCATCGACTCCAAAATTTCACTCAATCCCATCCTCAACAGTTTCCAAAAGGCTGTTCACGATTACTCCATTGATCGGGAATTGATCGATACCTTCTTAGAGAGTATGGAAATGGATTTACACAAGACAGAATATTCCAAACAGGGTTATGAAAAATACATTTTGGGTAGTGCAGAGGTCGTTGGCTTAATGTGTTTGAAGGTTTTCGTAAACGGAGATAAAGCGCTCTATCAAAAGCTGGAATTTTCTGCCATGCGCCTTGGGGCAGCGTTTCAAAAAATCAACTTTCTTCGTGACTTAAGAGATGACTACCAAGAAATGGGTCGAACCTATTTTCCAGGAGTTGACCTCTCCAGTTTTAGCAAAGAAGAAAAAAAGCTCATTGAAAAAGAGATTGAGGCAGATTTTGCAGAAGGCTATGTGGGTATTCTTCAGCTTCCTAAAAATTCACGATTTGGGGTTTATATGGCTTATGTCTATTTCTATAAATTGTTCAAAAAAATAGAGCGTACCGATGCAAGCAAGCTTTTAAAAGCACGCATCAGAATACCAAATAACAAAAAGTATGCACTCTTTTTAGAGGGGTATATTAAACACAGCTTGAACCTCATCTGATGATAAACCCAATTATCATAGTGCTATTTCTCGCAACGTTAGGGCAATCATTTGCTTCTCAACCAGAACAACATGAAATTAGAGCAAGGTTCGTTAAAGCCACCCAACAACCCGACTATAGGTCAACGTTTTATGAGCTGGTGAGCAATGCAAACCCAACGAATTTTCACAGCGCCTATCTAGGAGCAGCCAAGACCTTAATGGCAGAGAATTCCGTAAGCCCATTCGCAAAATTGAGTTTGTTCAATGATGGAAAAACGTTGATTGAAGAAGCAATCAACGAACAGCCCGATGAGGCTGAGTTTCGCTACTTGAGGTTTCTTGTTCAATTTAAAGCTCCCGCTTTTTTAGGCTACAACCACAACATCAAATCTGATTACCTCTTTGTAAAATCCTACATTGAACAAACATCAATATATCAGGAAAGCTGGATTGATTATTTTAAACAATTTGAAAGGATTCATGCCGATGAACTTTCAACATATTTAGAGGGCGCATAATCAACTATGAATCAGGAAAAAGTCATATTGGTCAACTTAGCCGATGAAATCACCGGCTCAATGGAAAAAATGGAGGCCCACGAAAAGGCAATGCTTCACAGAGCGTTTTCTGTATTCATTTTCAATGATCAAAACGAAATGTTGATCCACCAAAGGGCCGATGAAAAATACCATTCCGGAGGACTTTGGACAAATGCATGTTGTAGCCACCCGCGTATGGGCGAAACAACTGAAGAAGCCGCACACCGCAGGTTAATGGAAGAAATGGGGTTTGACTGTCCTATAAATGAAGTGTTTTCGTTTATTTATAAAGCCAAACTTGATCAAGGGCTTACGGAACATGAGTTTGACCATGTGTTTTTCGGACGGTTCAATGGCAACCCAAAGCCTAATCCTGAAGAGGTTAAAGACTGGAAATTCGTTAAGCCCTCAGATCTCGAACGCCATATTCAACAAAATCCACATCAATTCACTGAATGGTTTAAGATAGCCCTTGAAAAGATTAAGAATCTAAACATTGCAATAGCGGTATAAATCAAAGTTTTGAAGGTAAAAGTTAGCAGAAAAACGCATTTCAATGCAGCACATCGCTTGCATAACCCTCAACTATCTGAAGAGGAAAATCAAGCGGTTTTTGGGAAATGTAATAACCCGAATTGGCATGGGCACAACTACAATTTAATCGCTCATGTGAAAGGTGAGGTCAACCCAGAAACCGGTTATGTCATCGACCTAAAAACACTAAA
>JBBDRU010000187.1:0-5983 GCA_040905305.1 Salibacteraceae bacterium
GATCATGTGCGTTGGGGATACGGCAATTTTGGTAGCAATATTCTCGATATTAACACAGTACCTTTTACGCAGCTAAAAGTTCATTTTAGTCCAACTGATTGGTTTAAATTTGATTACATACATGGCTCGCTTCAGAGTGATGTAGTAGATTCTTCAACAATTGCGAATGTAAACGGTGTTAATACGTTTGATTATCACAACAAATACATAGCAGGGAACATGATCAGTTTTCGTCCGTGGAAACCATTGTGGATATCTGTTGGAAACAGTATTGTCTATTCAAAACGCACCCCTGAGCCCACTTTTTTTATTCCGGTAATGTTTTTTAAATCAGCTGATCATTACTTGAATAGACGCAACAACAATGCAGGGGGGAATGCGCAAATGTTTGCGGCTTTTTCGTTTAGACCGATTGATAGAGTACATTTTTATTCAACTGTTTTTGTAGATGAAATTTCTTTAAGACGTTCCAGAGATCCAGAGCAGCATACTAATTGGTTCAGCATAAAAAGTGGTGTCAAGCTGAGTAACATTGTACCAAACACGAGCATTACTGTGGAGCACATACGCAGCAACGCAATGGTTTATAAGCACTATATCACAACAACCGATTATACTAATGCCGGATACAATATGGGGCATTATTTACGTGATAATGCCAGGGAAATGATTGCAGCAATCGACTTTAAACCATTGTGGTGGTTACACTTACATGGTCGCTATACCTTTGCTGAGAAGGGAGCTGATATTTTTGACGATCGTACAACCCGTAATCCTGAAACCGGGGCTTTAAGGATACGTGGAATCAATTATCTGGAAGGCACCGTTTGGATGCAGAGTATTTATACGTTTCGCATTACGGCACGTCCTTATTATCGCCTGCGCTTTTCTGTTCAAATAGACAAAATCAATCGTCAAAAAAGCAATCCGAGTTATGAGGTAAACTACTTTAGAGGAAGCAATACTACTTTCATGTTTGGAATGCATTATGGGTTTTAAGTTGTTCAGACTAATGTTCTAAGCATATTTTTTGAACCGAATTGTTGAACAATTTTTGGCCTTGCCAATAGTTGGTCTTAAAACAAGAATTAACTAAAGTGCTGTAACAAACGTCTATCAAGGTGTGTACATTTGCAAAGTGTTCTTTGGGGCTGACTGGTTTTGACAGCAAGATGAGGATTAATGTAAGCAAGTCGTGGGTTGAATGGCACCTAGTTAAAACGCTGTTCAAATTTTATCTGGCGAGACATCTTACGCTCTTGCAGCCTAATCATCCGATAGGAGGTTAAGCTTAATCCCGCACTAGGTGCGCGGACAAGACGTTTCCGATGCAGGTTTTTCTATCCCCTGTATCAATGGAGGCGCGGACAATGATAGAATAGGTTCGCTAACGCTTCGGTGGTGTTCCGAAATTTAAGAAGATAAGTTTGAAATGGCCTGCCATTGGGCAGTTTCAAATCGAAAATTCAAACAATTGGCTAAACTTGTAGAAGGCATTGGTTTTCCTTGTTTGGACGTGGGTTCGAATCCCACCAGCTCCACAACTTAAAAAAAGCCTGAGCAAGCAAAAAGCTTGGGCTTTTTCTATTAATTAATCCGCACAACTTTTTTTAAATTGAATTTCAATGGGGTTTTTTGAATGGATGAAATGACGATTATTTAAAGGTTCTTAAGTCGCAGTAAAACAGTTGCTAACGACAATGCTTTGTTAACATAGTGTGATGATTTTGTAAATTGTTTAACAATTCCCAACCTTTTGAGAAAATTTTTCGTTTAAAGGCTAAAAATTAGCACTTTTGCACCTGCGGGGGTAATACTAAGCTAAGCGCTTGAAATGTAATTGACTTATGGTATTAATAGCTGAGAATCAATCTCTCAGTCAGGTTTCTGAACGGATTGATTTCAATGAGTTTCCCGGTGTTCCCGGTGCTGAACTGGAAAGTGTGCTTTCCTACTACCTGGATATATACAATCCAAATCGGACGTTGGTGCTTTCTACTGCTGATGGTATTAATATTAATAATGCATTAAAAGGCAGGCCTTCAGATTCCTTGGGTTGTATTGTAAATCTAAAAAGAATCAATGACGTACGGTGGATCAACCGCTTGTTTGAAGTCACTAATCAAAACCTTCCTGTTGGAGGAGTTTTTGTTGGTTGTGTTGAAACCTATGGCTTGAGAAAACAACGGATTTTAAATAAATTTCCCCGGGGTGTTAACTACATCTATTACACTGCAGACTTTATGTTGAAGCGGGTGTTTCCTAAATTACCTGTTTTAAAAGGCATCTATTTCTTTCTAACCCAAGGGCGAAACCGTGCCATTTCAATGGCAGAAACTTTTGGTAGATTGTATTTTGCTGGTTTCGAGTTAGTGGAATACCAAACCATTGGCTCTAATTTATACTTTGTCGCACGTAAAACACGTACAGTTCACCACCTGCCAACGCCTACATACGGACCTGTTTTCAAGATGAAAAGATTGGGAAAAGGAGCGAAAGTAATCGAGGTCTATAAGTTACGAAGTATGCATGCTTACAGCGAATATTTGCAGCAATATGTTTATGACCTGAACAATTTGCAAGAAGGAGGGAAGATCAAAAATGATTTTCGTATTACTACCCTCGGTCGCTACTTAAGAAAGAGTTTTCTTGATGAATTACCCATGTTGATCAATATTCTAAAAGGCGATTTAAAACTGGTTGGAGTGCGTCCTATCAGCGCACATTATTTAAGCCTGTATGATAAAGAATTAAGATTGATGAGAAGAATGGTGAAGCCTGGTTTAGTTCCGCCTTTTTATGCTGACATGCCAAAAACGTTAGACGAGATAATGGAAAGCGAAAAGCGATACATAAGGGCTTACATTAAAGCTCCTTTTAAAACGGATATGGAATATTTCTTTAAAGCCTTTGTGAACATCGTGTTTAGAAAAGCACGAAGTAATTAAATTTGAATAAAATAAAACAAAATAAGCCCTTACCTTTGCACCAAGATTGAATTACACTACATGAAACGAATTTTAGCACTAACACTCCTGGCATCTGTCAGTTATCTTTTTCCTGCTTTTTCGCAAACATCCCCTTGGACTGTTGGTTTGGCAGGTGGAGTTTTTAATTATTATGGTGATGCCTCAGAGTACCCATCATTTAATTTAGCAGCTTCCAGACCTGCCGGTGCCTTGAGCATTGAGCGAAAAATCGGCAGCTTCTTTCGTCCACAATTACAATTGATGGGGGGGCAGATTTACGGTACGAAACAGTATTTAGATGTTGAAATGACATCTATTCATACGGAGGCGGCCTTAAAGTTGGGTATTGACTTTATGGGTATGATTAATAAAGAATCTAAATTGGAGGTTGCACCTAATGTTGGTTTTGTAGCCGCTTATTTCACACCAGAAGTCAGGAGAATCAATGGCAATGAGTCGCCTTTAGGAAGTCATATTAATCAAGGCGAAAATTTTGGCACCGGACTGGCTTGGGGAGGTCGCTTGGGTTATCAGTTTTCTGATCAATGGAAAGGTTTTGCCGGGTTGGATATGAGGTACTACCTCACCAATCAGGTCGATGCATATGAAGGAACAAAAAGCACGACTAACGATTGGTTGAGTTTTGCTTTTGCGGGAGTAGGATATTCCTTCAAAACGGGCGAGAAAAAACCAATAGATGAGGATGCTGTGCCGGATCCCGATCGACTATTCCGTGGTCAGTTTACTCAAAACAATTTGTCGAAAGAAGGAGTTGAACTTAAAATATACGATGTAAAAGATCGATTGGCGGCAACAGCGGTTACAGATGGGAGAGGTCGTTTTGAGGCTCCTGGTCTTAAGCCAGACAAAGAGTACACAGTAAAGCTTGAAGGAGAGGATAGAAATTATGCTGAGGGAAGTAAACTCTATATAATCAATGAGGCTAATGAAAAAGTGGCGGTTACGAATAAATTGGGCGATTCACGGTTTGCATATACACACATGCCTCAGGAAGAGGTTAATCAGTTAGCACCAATTGAAGTTGATGACAGTGATACTAAAATGGAGGGCTTGTTTACATACAAGAAACTGGCAAAATCAGGAGTGAAACTCAATCTTTATGATCGAAATGGTGACAAGGTCGCCTCAACAGTTACCGATATAGGTGGTAAATTTAAATTCAAAGGGTTGAGCCCTGAAGAAACTTATACCGTTCGCTTAAACGAAGATGATGAAGGCTTATTCAACCAGGGAAGGTTGTATTACTTGAACAATGAAGGTAAGCGAGTTGCGGCAGCGCAAAAACCAAAATTTAACGAGTATGAGTTTAAACAACTCACAAGTGAAGAAGCAAATAAAATGCCCTTGCTTATTGAGTCTGATGTTGAAGCAACAATGAGAGGTGTATATACCTATGAAGATTTGCCAAAAGCAGGAGTCATGATGTACTTAGTCGATGATGAGGGTAATAAGTTTGATTCAGTAAGGACTGGTGTTGATGGCTCCTTCCAGTTTTCACAGCTTGATCCAAATAAAAAGTATTTAGTACGCATCAATGAAGAGGATGTAAAAGATACGCGATACGTGGAGCTCTTTTTCCTTAATGAAGAGAATGAGCCAGTGATGCGTGCAGGTGCTGAACGAGGTGGTTTATTCTCTTTCGATGCTCTTCCACCGGAAGAAATTGCAGGACTTCAAACATTAGAACGTGCAGAGATTGGCTCGGATGGTAAGTTACTTTACCGAAAAGAAAGTGTCGATGGAGAATATGTTGAAGGAACAAAGAAAGACTCAGTGGATTTGATAGCCTTTGATTTGGTGGATGAAACGCCTGATTCTAAGGATCCATCATTGAAGAAAAAGAACATCTACGATGTAGATTTCGAAAAGGAAATAATTTACTTCGATCATGATAAGTACACGGTAACTCAAAACCAAGCCGGAACAAAAGGCTCTGTTATTGCGAAGAAATTAAAAGCCAATCCAGCGATGCGCATCGAGATTCATGGTTACGCTTCACAACCTGGTCCAGCAATGTATAACGTGGTTCTCAGTCAGAAAAGAGCAGATGAACTGAAGCGTATTTTGGTTGAGAAGTATGGAATAGACGGAGGTCGTATAACTCCTGTGGGCAAAGGTGAGGATCCAAACAGTTCAGAAGAGGATGCGAGACGTGCTAGAATAATCATTATTGAGTAATTGCCTTTAAATATTGAAGAAAGCCCTGCATCTTTGTAGGGCTTTTTTGTTGATATCATTATGAAACAAGTAATCATACTGCTGGCATTTTGTTGCATTAGCTTCAACGGTGATGCTCAAGGTTACTTTTGGGAGAGCGCTGGTAAGACTAAGCGAATAAAGTATTTAACAGTGGATGCCGGTTTAGGATTAAGAATGTTTTCAGGAGATATTCAGCAACGTGGATCACTTTTCAATCCTTTAAAACTTGCTTATGGCATTGGTGCCAGATATCAGTTTCGACCACATGTAGGAGTTGGATTAAGTTTAGCAGGCAGAGGCTACAAAGGTTATGCTGAGCACGGAGGCTATCCTGATGCTGTTGACGAAATGAATGGCAGTTTGTGGGAAGGAGCGTTGAGTTTTCAATACAGCGTTTTGAAGTGGACCGACTTTACAAAACGGTCTTTTACAGATCGAGATCCCGTTTCGAAAGGAAACATATATGTGGGTGTGGGAGGAGGAGCCTCATTATTCAATGCGTCCTTCACTTCTCGTAAATATCGAACGGAAAACTATACCGATTCTTTAGGCAGAGATTCCACGGTGGCTTTTCCAGTTGACGCATCAGGTTCAGGAGGTGGATTTGCTTTTTTTGTGCCGGTTTCATTTGGCTTGCGCTATCGTTTTAACCCCACATGGAGCATGGGGCTTGAGATGCGATATGATGTATATTTCAGTGATAATTTAGATGGACTCCAGCGCAAGAATAACGATGGGATGAGCTTGTTTATGTTGCGCGTATCTTACTCATTTGCTCAGGATAAAACAGCAGC
>JBBDRU010000188.1:0-5959 GCA_040905305.1 Salibacteraceae bacterium
TCTCGTAAGCCCTTCTTTTCATACGTTCTTGCTTACTGACTTGCTGATAGAGATAAGTAAGAGGTGAAGACATGGCATCAATGCCTGTGAGCATGTAGTCACGATCATCGTATCCTAAACGTTTGATGTCTTCTTGTATCGTCTTTAATTCTCTTTTTGGGAATACCTGAACTTCTTTTAGGTTAACCGAAAGTCTTCGTAAAAAAATACGCACATCGTATGCGTTTTTTTGAACGCTATCTGCCATTGTAAGTTTATAGGTTTCATATCCAAGTGCCCCAACTAAAATGGTGTCGCTTTTGTCGGCTATAATTTCAAACGACCCATCTTTATCACCAAAACTTCCTTTACTTGTATTTTTGTTTACGAGAAGTAAGTTAAAAGTAGGGTCTTCATTATGGATAACTTGGCCTCTGATACGGACATTCTGACCCAAACAGGTGAAACATAGAAACGATAAGATCAATGCGGAAAGTGCTCCTAAACGAAAAAAGAAGGTCATGCAAAGGAATTAAAGCTTTCCTTTCTTGTGTGGCATGTACCTAGAATTGCTTCCTGATCGAAAGCCAGCTCTGTAACCAACGAATATTTCGTAGCCACCTTGATAGCCATTTAATTGATTCATGCTACCAACTGCTATATCATAGGCTGCACCAAATGAAAATCCTGCCAAATCAAACTGCAATGTGGCTACCATGTCTTTTAAAAGGCGATGATAAATACCCAACGACATGCTGTATTCCTTTCGCTTGCCTGTTACTCGTGTTGGTTCATTAAAGTAAAAAACAAAGTCATTACCTACAATTAAATTATTGATCTTCCCTTGATTGGTAAAGAGAAAAGATGGCCTAAGCGCGAATAAATTGTCTTTCCTAAGTCTGTTTTCCATCGTGAAATGAATGGTATGCCTTCTATCGAGCTGGGTTTGGTTTGTGTCGATGTAAAGTGAGTTGTCAGGAGTGTTTGCATGGTACATGGCATAACCACCCGTCATTTGCATTATATCGCCATAGTAGCTGTATTGCAAACCAGTGCTGATATCCAGGTATTTTTTTACGCCACCGGGCAAGTTTTCATTAGGATCTCGCTGCAAGTCGAAACCCTCATTAGCCCATTGATTGTCCCAGTAAACATTGCCATAGCCAATTGATCTTTGCCCCATTCCAGCCTGAAGGCCAACGCTTAAGCTGTGCTGTTCTCTAGGGTCTAAGTATTGACCTAGTGAAAAACTTCCGTTGACCTGGGTGTTTCTTAATCGTGCATCGCCTTGATCGTCATGCACAACATAAAGTCCAAACCCCCAAATGTTTCCAGACCAGGCATTGATAGGAAGGTTGATATCAAAGGAAGCTACGCCAGAACGGTAAGGTTGAGAAACCACGAAGTCTTGTTCACGTATGTTGGTTCCAATCCTCCATTTAGACTCCATATTACCAGTTAAGGCAGGGTTTACAGTAAGTGGTTGACGTCCATATAACGAAAACTGCGGATCGATTCCTTGACCGAATACGCTGCTTGATGCTAAAAGAAATATCGATATGTAGATTAATGCTCTCATCAGTATCTTACTAGTGTTACATTCCCAGTTAATTCTTCGATGGTTCCATTGTCAAAAATGAATTTCACATAGTATTTGTAAGATCCAGCAGGAGCAGGAGCGCCTTTGTAAGTTCCATCCCATCCATCATTCTGAGAATAAGATTCAAAAACTACCGCTCCGTAACGATCCCATATTCGCATGATGAATCCATCGCTGCTAATTCCATTTCCTCGAACCCACAATATATCATTGTTGTCATCACCATTTGGACTGAAAATATTTGGTATTCCCGCGAAATATGCTTGTTCCACGTAAACAATGACAGAATCATAGGCTTGACAGCCGTATTCATCATAGTTGGTAACAAAGTATTTTTTTGTTTCTGTAGGGTAAATGACCGGTCGGGGACAATCATAGCAAGACAATCCTTCTTCCGGAACCCAGCGCCAGAAAGGGGCAGTGCCTCGTGTATCAAAGCTTGTGGTGTCTTCTAAAAAGAACCTACTCTCTCTGTTGTCAATAATCAATTCTTTGTCAGGTCCAGGATTCAATTCAGGGTATGCGCCCCCAATATTTATCACTGCTTCGTCTTGTTCATTCAATACTCCCGGGCCGTGTTGGTTATAGGCGAACATTTGTATGCCGATTGTCGCACTATCATCGAAACAGAGTATTGGATCATTTTGATTCCAAATTGGTGCCATAACAGGAAAATAATCTTCATGAATGACAAAGAAAGTGTCATTGAAGGCGATAAGGTTGGAGTCATCAGCCATCCATTCATATCCGGGGGTAAGCGCAGAAATAGTATCTGCAGCAGTGCCTGTAACGCTATCTGTATATGGATGATACCATAAAATGAAGGCAAAAGAATCGGTAGTGTCAGTGATATCTAAATACTTGGACGTATTAAATATTTGAAGACATGTTCCTCGACAAATAGAATCTCTTTCCAATTCATACCTTGGTTCAGGAACTTTACAAGAATCAACGGTAATGTAATCTTCAGCAATCAACGTATCAACGCCATTGACATTTGTAACAATAAGAATTACAGGATAAGTCCCTGGTGTTTCGTAGGTAATAGGCGGTGGAACCTGATCGTTACTCGAACTTGGACTTCCTCCGGGAAACTCCCAGTACCAGCTTCGCGCTGCGATTGAATTATCAACGAATACCACTTCTTCTCTCGGACAAATCGTAGTTCTATTGGCTTCAATTAAGGCGGTAGGTGAGGGACAATTATCAATTGTGACATAATCCCTCAAGGTATCGCTTCCCTGACCAGCAGGATTCCATACAACGATAGTGACATCATAAGTTCCCGGAGTGGGATAGAATACTGAAATTGTATCTAAGGCATCGGCAGAGTCGGTTATGGATGCAGGGTTTCCGCCTTCAAATATCCATGTTATGCTATCAGGGTCACCCGTGGTGAGCGCATAAAACTCTATGTAATCATTGTTGCAGACACGGTTTGTATCGCTGGTGAATGATGCGGTTGGGACGAAGCAGTTCCCAACGGTAACAGCATTTTCAAAAGTATCAACTGCAGAAAGGCCGGTAACCGTGTCAGTAACGGTCATAGTGATATCATAAGTGCCTGGTGTTGTATAGCAAATATTTGCGGGATTCTGAGCGGTTGAAGTGTTTGGTGATCCCCCTTGAAACTGCCACTGCCATTGTCCTAATCCAAACGTCCCCGGAAGTGATTCATCAGTGAAGTCAATGCATTGGCCTACACAGATGTTGAACAGACTTGCATCAAAATCAGGAACAGGTGGTACGCAGGAATCTACATAAATGGAATCTACAAACATGCTTGAACCATTGGGGTTTGTTGTTGTTAATGTTATGTAGAACATTCCAGGATTGGGATAGACAATGTTTTGAGGGCTTTTGGCTGTGGAAGTAATGGTATTTGATCCTGGAAATTGCCAGAAATAAGAGTTGTTAGATCCCGGTGTGAGGTTGGTAAAATTTACTGCGTCTCCTGCACAAATGGTATCAACACTTTTTACAAATTCAGTTGGTGGAACCGTATCGATAATGACAATGCTGTCAATCGCAAAAGAAGGCAGTGTGCCGACACTATCACCATTACTTTCCCAACGAAAGCCGATTCTAATATCAAAGAGATTGTTGTAAGACGAATCGATTAACACTTCAGCTTGACTCCATTCACCATCAACCCCACAACCACCAGTCGTTTTGGCGGGATCAAAAATGGTAACCGGAGCATTTGTGCCTCCAACTCCTATAACTATAGTTCCATTGTCGGTATTACCACCACCTTCTAAATAATTAAAGGTGAGCAAGAGCTGATTGGCTCCAGTTGTATTTATGGCAGGTGACCACGCAATCATATCGGATATGCTGTCAGCTTCGTAAACTGCTCCCTGATCAACTATCCCTGTATTGTTGGTTGAAATGTGAAGTGTGTTTTCACTAAGCGAGGGGGTTACCAAACATCCATCACCACAGTTTCCTAGACCCGTGAAGGCTTCTCTATTACTCACAAACCAATAACTGCCTATAGAATCATTGACCCCACCTGTAGGATATGTTATTTCCCACTGTCCATTTGCAGTTGTGTAACTCCGCAAAGAATCAATGTTGGCACAACCGGCAGAAGCGCCAAAGTCTTCTTGCCACCATTGTGCGGTAGCTCCATTGGTAGCCGTTAAAATCATAATGATTATTAACCAACGCCCCAGCACCCTTATAGAAGTTTTCTCCTTATTCATCTAGCGTTTTCTGGTATTAACCCGCAAAGAAACTTTAATATTCAATACGATCAAAAATTAATTTGGAAGCCTATTTGAGTTTATAAATTTACCAATAATTCTAGAGTATCAACACCATCGGCATAATCATGCAGTGCTGGTTGCTGTGCTCGACCGAAAGGAATGTGGTTCTTTCCTACCACACATTGAATGGTATGTTTGTTTTGTTCAAGTTGTTGATTGATGGTGTCTTGGTTCTCATAAAACTCATAATTGAGTACACTAACTGGTGCGAAAATAGCCGTGTTTTCATGCATTAAAATAAGTTCATTTTCGAGTATTTTTTTTTGTTCCATCATCATTACAGCTTTCTGATAGGTGTAGTTATTTACATACTTTTTGTTGTCCATTAAATAAGCAAAAGGCAGAGATGCTTTAAATACGTCATTTAAGTCGTATCCTTTTGGTAGGTATAATTTTGAAACATTTCGGCATCCCAGACCATAATACCTGAAAGCATCTTCCATAAGTCCGTCTAAATCGATTGAACGCTCTGATCCATCTAAAAGCGCAACAGATGTTCGGTTGCGTCTTATTATGTTTGGAACGTGACCGAAATACTCTTCAAAATGCCTGGCACTGTTTCCGCTACCAGTGGCAATTACGGCATCAAAGGTCTTTGATGGACCATTTACCAATTGATAAAAGCTATACATTTCACCCTCGAATTCTACGAGCTTTTTCAATAAAAGGGGAATCAAAACATTGTCGCTTGATGAGCATTTGATCAATGCCTTTTGGCCGCTGAGTATGGTTGATACGACATCGTGAAAACCAACAAGAGGAATGTTACCAGCTAAAATTAATAATACCTCCTTTTGTTGATGGGTTTTTATTGAATAAGATTTAAGCCAATCACTGAGTAGGTCTGCTTTTAGAACGGTTGCCCAATAATTCAATGCAAAAAGTGACTCCTTCGGTGTAAACCAACCATTTTGAATGTTTGCTTTAGAAATTATTTGTTCTAGCTCGAGATACTGCTCAGAATCCTTGTCAGCAAGTGTTTCCTTTAGCCAGGAGCCTAGGCGTGAAAAAGCTTCAATTCTTTTGGGGAGGTCAAGCATTCTGCAAAGCTAATCAGAGAGTCGTTCTCATATGCCTTATTCCAGTTTAAATCCTGGAAGGTTGCGCCTGTTCCGGTGTGCTCCCCCTTTGAGTGTTGCAGGGGATATGTCTCGCCAAGCATCAGTGTTGAAAACCAATTTTGTCCATGAGGCTGTGATAACTTTATCTAACTTTTTGTCGATAAAATAATTTATACACGTTGATAACGATGGCTCATGTCCGACAATTAAAACCGAATTGAAATCATCACTTAAGTATAAAATGGTTTTTAGCAACGTGCTGAAATCGGGTAAATAAAGCTTTTCATTTACCTTAAACGATGATGAGGGGATTTTAAGTTTATCAGCAATGATTTTTGCCGTTTCATAAGTTCTAACGGACGGGCTGCTGATAATTAAATCTGGAATTTCGTTATCTTTTAAAAGGTGCTTGGTCAGATCTTCTGCATTATCAACTCCTCGCTGCTTGAGTGGGCGTTCAAGGTCATTTATTGAGATATCATCCCATAAACTCTTGCCATGTCTTACCAAATAAAGTGTTTTCATTCGCAATGAATTGCTACTTTGAG
>JBBDRU010000189.1:0-1021 GCA_040905305.1 Salibacteraceae bacterium
CGTAGCGTCAGTCTGAGGTGTGGATGCGGAGCAGACACAGTCTCGAAGACAAAGCGGGTTGTATGATGTTTACTTCCGTATCCGCTCTGTCTTCGAGACTCGTCCCGATAACTCGGGACGACCTCAGACTGAAGCTGATATTCTTCTTAACCTTTGAAATTACCTACATTACAAGAGCTTACATGATGGTTCATCAGTAGTAATCGCAGAAAAAGCTTATGATTTAGAAATAATGTCCACCGATCGTATCCCTGCCTGCGGACGAGCAGGGACAACGACTGGGGTCAGAGTGAGTGGAGAAAAGTCTGCTAGCACTACGCTGATCAGTAAAGCGATTAACCAGGCCAATGCTCATGCGCTCTATTTGTTAAGCGAAATGGTGAATCTGTTTTAATAAAAAACCCGGTGATTTCTGTAGATACAGCTTATAGCATTAATTTTAGCGCATGATTGGAAACAAAAAACACTACCTGATCGCGGGTTCTACCGGACTTATAGGCGCTCAATTGCTCGACTTATTGCTCCATGATGACGAAACAGGAAAAGTAACCGCGCTGGTGCGCTCAAAAAGTCAACAAGAGCACCCTAAATTGCAGGAAAAAGTCATCGATTGGGATATGCTGACAGAAAAAGACTTACCCCCGACCATAGACGCAGCATTTTGCTGCTTAGGAACCACCATGGCAAAAGCGGGCAACAAAAACGCCTTTAAAAAGGTAGATTTTGATTACGTAGTCTCGCTGGCGGTTTTCAGTCAACGCAAGAATATCCCTCAATTTCATGTTGTAAGCGCCACCGGTTCAAACGTTGATTCAAAAGTGTTTTACAATCGCGTGAAAGGCAACATGGAACAAGAAATAAGCAAACTGGATAAATTTAAAAGCATTTACATCTACCGCCCCAGCTTGCTACTTGGCAATCGGGAAGAGTTCAGAATGGCAGAATCTATCGGAAAAGCCCTGATGAAAACGTTCTCGTTCCTCATACCAAAAAGTTACAAAGCTATTTATGACATACAGGT
>JBBDRU010000190.1:0-5941 GCA_040905305.1 Salibacteraceae bacterium
AAGTAAAAAGGGTGCAAGATGTTGTGAAAGTTTTTGCGGGAATTAGAAGATATAAAAATGCAAAACTACTCCTCGTTGGAGATGGTCCGGAGCGCTACAACGTAGAGCAAATGTGTCGGGAGGTTGGTTACTGCGATGACATTAATTTCATCGGGAAATCAAACCAGGTAGAAATGCTCCTGGCCAATAGTGATTTATTCATTCTGCCATCAGAAACCGAAAGTTTTGGGCTGGCAGCACTGGAAGCTATGGCAGCAGGTGTGCCGGTTATCTCTAGTAATCGAGGCGGTCTTCCTGAAGTGAACCAACATGGTTTTTCGGGCTTTTTGAGTGATGTTGGAGATATAAAATCAATGGTAGATTATTCCCTTAATGTGCTAGAAAGTGATGAAAGCATGGCTTTGTTCAGCAAACAGGCAAAAGAGCAGGCATCGAAGTTTGACTTGATATCCATCATCCCGCAATATCTAAGGTTGTATCAATCTCTTGTATAACTTTGACTGGAACAGTGCGTATAAGCCATCAAACCACAAATCATGAAAAATCTCATCTTCCCTACTGTCTTCTTATTGGCGATCAGCACTTGTGCATGCTCAACATGTTATGAATGTGAAAACGAAGTAGAATTGACCGATGGAAATGGCAATGTCATTGAAACTACCACCAACACAGAAGAATTTTGCACTGCAGACTCGGAAGAGGTGGTTCAACGCGAAAACGAAGGAGCTGTTTGCCGCGTGCAATAATTCAACTGTCCTGTTTAATTTAGGATAAAGCCATTTTCGATGCTTCTCTCCTGCTTCAACAGTAGGTTCAGGTAGCGGAGTGTTTGGGTCAATTGTTTGTTTCGCTTATCGGTAGATTTCGTTAGCACTAGTCTCATCTTCTCTTCATTGCTCATAGCCACGCTTGCGGCTAAATCCAAAAACCGGTAATGACCTAAATTAACAGGAGAAGGTTTCGTGCCAAATTTAAGCTCGATGTAGGTTCTAAATTCGCTCATCAACTCTTCAGTTGGTTCTTTCAACAAATGATCAAAGCCGACAAGGTTCACAAATCCACCGGGATATAGCTTTTGAGGAAAAACAGTTTCAAACCGATCCATGGTCGCTACATACTTTGCTTCGATGATCACGTCTGATTCACCCGTTGAATAGCGCTTTACAACCCTGACAAGCCTGCAAATACTCACCAATTCAACACCAATTTCACTTTCGCTGCAAGGCAGTCCGAAATCAAGCACATTTTCCTCTGCTTCCTTAAACAACTGACGATAACGCGGTTCAAAAACATGAAGAGGCAACTGCTCGCCCGGAAGCAAAAAAATGTTTAATGGGAAAAGAGGTATATGCAATCCTGTTTTTGGCATATGGTTTAAACGTGTGTAAGTATAAAAGAGTTTAGCGCGGTAAAAAAACAATCGATGAAATCAAAGCACTAGGACTCAAAACATGTTCCACACTTCATTTTGGCTAAGGTAACCACCTCGAATACTATTGGTTAATATAATCGCCACTTTTTCATGGTGTTTGTCCATCCAGAAATAGGATCGGAAGCCACGCCACCAACCGTTGTGAAAAACGATGGTGTCATTTGTTTCTGTGGACGTCAAGCGCCAACCTAAGCCATAAAATCGATTTGTGGATGTTTTGGCGTGTTGCTTCATGGATTCTTTTAGTATTGACTCAGAGATAATCGTTGGGTTTTTCAACTCCAGATAGAACTTATAAAGGTCATAAACCGTGCTGTACAAGCTTTTATCACCTACAACCCCATTGAGGTAAAAGGGGCGTTTCAAATCTCCGTTTGGATAATGGCCTTGAACAGGATAAGCATCAGATGGCTGTGCCATTGGTTGCAAGTATTCCGTATCGACCATGCCTAAGCTTTCAAAAACCTCAACACGCATAAATTCAACAAATGGCTGTTGGGTGACTTCTTCAATTAAAACAGGAATAAGAGCGAAATTGGTGTTACAATAATCAAAACGCTTATGCGGTGGATAATACCTCGGGAGATGATCACATCTTATCAACTCATACATGTCTTCATTCGTCATGAACGAATCGGGATTATTCCAAAGGCTATCCGTTATATAAAGGTAGTTTCCCATTCCACTTGTATGGCTGAGCAAACTGCGAACTGTAATGTTCTCAAACGGAAAATCAAATAAATAGTCTCTTAAATCTGAATCCAAATCAATAAGGCCTCGATCAACCAAGAGCAGCAGCCCAAATGCAGTTATAGGTTTAGAGAGTGAAGCCAATTGAAATTGATCATTCAACTCTAATGGCTCCTGTGTTTTTAAATTTCGATAACCATAGTTTTTGATGAATGTACCTTCACTATTAGCGAGCAAAACCACACCGCTAAACCTTCCGGTGAGCGCGTGGACTGAAAAATACTGGTCTATTTTTTCTCTTTGCTCTGCATCTATTTCAGGGGCAGGCATCAGCTCAGGTGTGGGTTTTAATACTGCGGCAGACGGATCAAATGCCTGATGATTATTAGAGGTGTCTTGTTCTGATGACGAACAAGCACTGAGCAGAAAAATCAACACAAATGCAACAAAGCGCGGCTGATGGGAAATAATAGAATATAAACTCAATCTATTTCTCACCGCAAGCACACGTAAAATCAAAAGCACCATATTCCGCTACGCATCTCGCCTCATATGCTTCAAGATCCTTTTTGGTACCACATACCTCCGGATAAGAATAAATAGCATTGCTTTCCTCATCCAGAACTGAACATACATGACATTTCTTGCAGCTCGAAAAGCCTGTCATCAGAACGACAATAAGTACCATCAACCCCACTATGCGAGTCAATTTTGATTTAAGAAATATTTGTTTTTCAGTCATAATTATTTCAATTCAAGCAGTTCGCTCAACAAACGCATATTAACAGTTGCTCCCACCCATTTATTGACCAAATCTCCATCTTTTAATTGAATTACTGTTGGAAATTTGCCTCCAATCGCTCTTAATAATTCGGTATCTCCGGAGCGCATGTAATGGAACTCTTTGATTCCGGTTTTCTCGATAAAAAAATCAACATCTTCAGGCTTCCCAAGAATAATGATGCGCAACTCATCTTCAACCTCCACAGGGTCAAGCTTTGAAATCAAGGTTCCAAGCTGCGCACAATGAAGGCATTTGGCCAACATAATCACAACCGTTTTATCTCCTTGATTGATGGGCAATGCCGTATAGGGATCATTGCGAACCATCAAGGCTGTGTCTAATTCAAAATCAGCATCAGGGTCAACATTTGGTATGGGAACAATCAAAAACAACGCGGGTATGGCCAAAATCGTAAGGATAGGCGCCACAAAAGGCTTCGTAAATCGTTTTATTGATAGGCTTTTCCATAATAAAACCACTCCTAAAACAATCATTATGATGTTCTTGATCAAGCTTGACGGTCCATCCAGTGGGACAAGCTCTCCAAAACAACCGCAATTTTCAGCGCCATTACCGGCTGCAATTTGGCCAACGAGATAAACAGAAAATACTGCAAGCATCAGCAAACTAGATATCAAAGACCAGCGCAACATGAAACCAAAAACAATGGCAACACCCAGCGTAAACTCAATGAGAATAAGGATTCGAGCAAATAATGGAACAATGACCCAAGACAAACCGAGTTGATCTACCAATACGAGCTCGAAATAATCAATTGGAAAAAGCTTAAGCACTGCTGATGCAACAAACAGCAAACCAAATAGCACTCTGAAAATGGCGAACATCACGCTTGAAACCATGGGGCAAATTAACACACAATAGATCGATTAAAAACCTGAGTAGTTTGTATAATTCTTCCAACCAACACCTCAGACAAGCGGTGGCAATTGAGAATTACTTTACAATTCAGAAGCTGCACAACTTCCTCCTGAGCTAATCCAGACATCACCGGCTTGTTGGCATGCCTGATCGGCATCTTTGGGTTTCACATCTTTGATTTCATAAGTATAGGACTCGGTTCCAGAACTGCAATTGCACGCATAATCCTTTTTGCAGGCAGATAAACCAAGCGAAGCGATGAACACAAACAAGACAATCTTTTTCATAATTCCATTGATATTGAGGTTAAATGTAAACACAAAAGAAGAAACATTCACAAATGATGCTAAGCTTTGGTAGATTCACTTTATGATATTATAATTTTACTTTTTCAAAATCATACTTCTATCATGAGCTTTTCAACACGCGGAGTTAATTACGACATTAAAATATTGCTGGCCTGGGGTGAAAGCATCGTTGGTGATAAAAAGTTTACGGAATGGCTCACCAAAAACGGGTATCCGGAATTGGGGTTGTTTTATTATGCTCTCCGAAATGATGATCGCAGCCGAAAGTGGCTTTTGGACAATAAACACCCGCATTTACTGGCATTGATCAGTGGTATTGAAGGAGATAAAAAAGCACTAAAATGGCTTGAAGAACACGACTTTCAGGTTCTTCATAAAATGGCATTGATCGGTGATGGTGACGAAGAAGCCTTTGAGGAATTGAATAATAATAGGCTACAAGTATTTGCCATGTTGGCAAAAAAAATGGAACGGGTAAAAGACGAAATCGAAGAAAACAACCGAGACATTCACAAATTCAGCCCCTAAAATGATCAATCCTTTATAGGCTTGTTGTTTTCAAACTTCCCCTTCCAAATCGAGCCATCGGGGTATTTAATTTTTCCTCTTCCATGCATTTTACCTTCTTTCCATTTTCCGCGGTATATTTGGCCGTTTGGCCACGTCATTTGGCCTCTACCGCTAGGGTCGTCTTTGCGCCACCTACCTTTGTATTCTCTGCCGTTTGACCAGCGCATAAACCCTCTTCCATGGCGCATTCCATCTTGCCAGCTCCCCTCATAAAAGCTGCTATCTGCCCAGATCATATTGCCCTTTCCGCTGAATTCTCCGTTGAAGATTTCACCGTAATACTTAGCTCCGTTTTTCCAGAATACGGTTTGAAACCCATCAGGTAAATTTCTAATATCTACATCTGTGTCGCCTTGAGCATTTACAAAACCAAAAAAGACCAAATTCATGATCAGAATAATTATCACTTGTTCTAATCTCACTTACTTATCTTTTTAACCTCTCCTGCTCCACTGATGTTTTGAGTTACCTTAGGATCTCCGATATACTTCACTTCTCCCGCTCCTGAAACGTCCACATTAAGTGTCTTTTGCACACCAATACTCACTTCACCAGCACCAGTTATATCAATGCTTACGTTTTCTGCCATGAGTTCTTCCGCATTTATTTCAGCCGCTCCTGAAACATCGAGGATGACATCTTCAGCACTTCCACTAAGGTAAAGCTCACTCCCTCCCGAAAGATCCATGATCAGTTTTTTCAACTTCACACTCAACTCGAGTTCTGTCGCGCCTGACACATCGATTTCAAATTTTTCGCCCTTTATGGTCTCCGATGAAAAAACACTAGAGGCACCTGTTAGAGCCAATTCATCAAGTTTATTATAAAAAACCGTAAGCTTTAGTTGCTCTCCGTTTAAAAATTTATTGTTCGAATGGATATCAAGATTGTTATCATCGACTTTAAAGGAAATATACTCATGCAGGTTCTCATCGGCTAAGATGGTCAGTTTACTTTTTCCCGGAACTAATTCTACATCATAGATTCCTGAAATGGACAATGAGGTAAATGCTTCCACTGGATGCGTCTTCTCAATAACATTACCATTACCCTTGATATATTCATCGCATGCAATTAAACTCAATGCTGCGGTAACAAGAAAAAATAAATTAACACGATTCATGGCAGTTGATTTAGGTCAAAATTGTAAAATGTTTCACATTTGGCTCAGAAACTAATGCATAAGTTATGAAACTTCTTCTTTTGAGCAATAGCACCATGCCTGATCATTCTTATTTGGATTGGCCAAAAATGTTGATTAAACGCTTTATTAAAAAG
>JBBDRU010000191.1:0-1015 GCA_040905305.1 Salibacteraceae bacterium
GATCGAACACTTTTCAAATTACAGTAAAACGTAGGTGTCTTCCTGAGCTTCCGCGCCAAGCGGAATGGTCGAAGGGGGCACCGGGTTGCAAATGAAACATCTTCACTCTGCAATCACTCGGGCTCAATAGCTATCGGGTGACAGGACGGTTTTGTCTTCTTCGCTCTCCATTTTCACTCTCACTCTGATTCAGGTGGGTTTTGATGTAATCAACATTATTCTATCGAATTTAAACCTCTCAAATGATCATTTTTTTCCTTTATGTCCGAGCCAGAGACGGGATATCCTACTTGACACAAACAGCATCCAAAACCATCTGTGATTACGTTTTCATATTGTACCAACCAATCAGTGTGACTTTTATAACACAACCACTGAAAGAAATATCGACCTTTGCAGCTCAATATAATTGCTGTGCTAAAAGGTACCATATTCTATTCCATTCTTCATCAAAAATGCCCACGTTGCCAGAAGGGTGAATTGTTTCACGATCGCAATCCATATAAGATCAAGCGCATTTTTGACATGCCCCATCGTTGCTCTGAATGCGACCAAGTCTACCAGTTGGAACCTTCGTTTTTCTATGGTGCGATGTATGTAAATTATGGACTAACCGTAGGCATTGCCATAGCTATTTTTGTGGCACTGTATGTTTTGAGCGGATGGTTTGCCTGGGAATTGGAACTTCACCATTATGTGGTCAGCATTATACTGGGCATTGTGCTGCTTGCTCCACTTACCTTCCGAATTGGAAGAACGGTTTGGATCAACATGTTTATCAAATACGACCCAACAACCAGCACAGAGAAAAAGGACAGAGAGTGAGATGCTTAAAAAGTGTGGGGATTTTGGAAAATTACTCTCGCTGTATTCATGTCATGCTTCCACCGCGCTTCGCTGCTCAGCATGGAGCTAACATTGAGTCAGGGATCAAGCACTTTTTAAATCACAATAAAACGCAGGTGTCTTCCTGAGCTTCCGCACCAAGCGGAATGGTCGAAGGGGGCACCGGGTT
>JBBDRU010000192.1:0-5888 GCA_040905305.1 Salibacteraceae bacterium
GTCCTTCCAACAATCAGGTGGCTGAAGAATTTATCGAACGAAAGGATCTATCATCGGTGAAAGGCTTGGTAGATTATCATGAAACAGAGTATCTGCGTGCAGATGATGTAAAGAGCCTTGAAAATGCATTGATCGATTTGTTTGACCCAAAGCGAGATAGACGTACAGTATTGGAAGTTTTTACTCCCAGAGAGGCCAGCCCAAAAGTGTTGATGAATTATTGGAAGTTTTTAAAGCAGCCACATTAATTTTGAGTTATTTTTCTTTGTGCATAGGCGAATTCTGCATTCCTTTGTCTTAAGATGAATTATCTGCGTCAGTTTCAATATAATGAAGAAATAATTGGTAAGTACATTGATGTTCTTAATGAACATCATGACTCACCTGAAAAAGTGAAGGTTTTGCTGAGTCATGTATTGAATGCGCTAGAGATTTGGGTAAGCAGGGTGAAGGATATTAAACCAAAGGTCAATGTTTGGGATGTTCACGACCCCTCACATCTTCACCACATGAACCGTGATTGTCACGAAACCATATTTTCTTTACTTGAAACGGGAAACTTAAAGAAAGTTCATTCTTACACCAATTCTGCGGGTGTTGCATACAAAAACACCTTGGACGAGATACTCACACATTTAATCATTCACTCAGCGCATCACCGTGCTCAAATAGCCAGCAGCTGGAGCGAGGTAGGGGTTGAGCCACCAGCTTCAGATTTTATTTTCTGGGCGCGTGGTGGCGTTAAATAATGAAGTTGGTGGGTTAACAGTTTAGGGTTGATAATTCTAATAGACGATCAACACTTCCGCAATTGCTAAGGCTACATTAGCATATTCCTAAAACTGTTTCAATACGTGCAATTCGGAAAATTCATCACTACAGCTCTCATTGTACTTCCACTGGTGCTTCCAGCGCAAATGACAATGACTTACGACAACGATCTGCTCGAATACCAACGAGGTCTTCAACTGTATGAAAAGCAACTTTATGGCGCTGCGAAAGACCAATTTGAGCAAACGGCAAGTGAAGTAAGTGACCAAAATTCAGAAATTAGCGCAAATGCGCATTTTTTTATTGCAAGTTGCGCACTTGAACTTTTTCATAAGGATGCAGAATTTTTGCTAAAAGAATTTATTCGTAACCATAGCACCAGCACAAGGATAAATGATGCTTGGTTTCTGCTTGGAGAATATAACTACCGAAAAAAAGACTGGAATGACGCGATCGATTATTTCAATGAAATAGATCCGGATGATTTATCGGAGCCGAGAAAAAGCGAGTATCTGTTCAAGAAGGGGTTTTCCTATTTTCAGAAAAACGACTATGATAAGGCGGCTGACCAGTTTTTTCAAATGAAGGAAGCAAGCTCTATTTACTATGCTCCAGGGGTCTATTATTTTGCCCATATCAACTACGAATTAGGTAATTATGCTACAGCGCTAAAGTCTTTTAAAAGCCTGGATGAGCATCCTCAGTTTGGAGAGGTAGTGCCTTACTACATCGTACAGGTCTATCATTTCCAGGAAAAGTATGACAACCTCATTGCTTATGGGAAACCATTTCTGAAACAAGACGAGGTGAAGCGTAAAGCTGAAATTTCAAGATTAGTGGGTGAGGCACTCTACCATCGTGAGGCTTATGATGAAGCTATTCCTTTTTTAGAAGATTTTATGGCTAGCCGACTGCCAAAGCAAAAAGAAGATTTCTATGTGCTGGGATATGCTTGCTATCGAGCAAATTTATTTGATAAGGCTGCTGAACAGTTTTCTAAAATATCATACAGCGATGATTCTTTGGGACAAAACGCTTCATATCACTTGGGTGAAACCTACTTGAAGGCGAGTAAGAAATCATATGCCAGAAATGCCTACCGCACAGCATCTCGGATGGATTTTGATCCAAAAATGAAAGAAGATGCGCTTTTTAAGTATGCTCAGCTTTCCTACGAACTGAGTTATGATCCTTATGATGGTGCAATTGCGGCATTCAAAGAATACATTGACGTTTACCCAAACAGCGAGCGAACCCAGGAAGCTTTTGATTATCTGGTGAATATATATCTCACTTCAAAAAACTACGATGCCGCCCTGTCATCTATAGATGAATATGATGATCCTGATATTAGACTTCAAGAGGCATATCAACGCATCGCATATAACAAAGCAGTGTCGCTATATCAGGATCGTCTCTTTCGCGATGCGATCAATTATTTCAAAAAGTCATTGAAATACACCCAATCAAAAGAGTTAACCGCCTTAGGAAATTATTGGATTGCTGAAGCTCAGTACAATAGAAATGAGTTTGATCAGGCTGTAGAGTCTTACAAAACATTTATTTATACACCAGGTGCTGTTTTAACGCCCTATTTCAATTTGGCAAATTATAACATTGGATATGCCTGTTTCCAGCAGGACAAGTTTAATGACGCAACCAGCTGGTATCGAAGATTTACATCCTACAATAAAGAAAAAGATGAGGTAAAATTGAACGATGCCAACCTAAGATTGGGAGATTGTTATTTCATGCTCAATGATTATCCCGCAGCATTTGATTATTATGAAAAAGCTGCCAGAATTGGTAAGGCAGATCAAGATTATGCACTTTATCAACTGGCGATGACTCAGGGTTTACTGAAAAACTTAAATGCAAAACTGGAATCGCTTGAGAAGCTGACCAACAATTTTCCCGAGTCACACTACTTGGTTGCGGCTTATTATGAAATAGGTAGAGTGCATATAGCGCTTGGAAACGATGAAGAAGCATTGGCGAATTTGAATAAAGTCGTTAGTGATTTCCCTGGAAGCATTTATGTTAGAAAGGCAATGGTGAGCATTGGTCAGACTTATTACAATCAACAGAGGGACGATGAAGCGCTCAAAGTGTTTTTATCGATCATTGAGAAGTATAAAACATTCGATGATACACGAGAAGCATTGATTGGAGTGCAAAATATTTATACGGATCAGGGAAGAGTAGAAAAGTATGAAGATCTGATCTCGTCATTAGAGTATGTGAGTATTTCAGATATGGCTTTAGACAGTATTAATTATGAGGCAGCTGAGATTCAGTATTTTAACGGACAATGCAAAGAGGCGGTTGCTGCATTTGATAAATACCTCAATCGCTTTGAAAAAGGAGTTTTTCATCTCAATTCAAAGTTTTACAGGGCTGAATGTCTTTATAAGATGGGGCAACAGGATGCAGCTTTAGAGGATTATGAATTTGTTGCCGATCAACCGCAAAACAAGTTTTCAGAATCAGCGCTCTTGAAAGCAGCGCGAATCAACTTTTCCAGAGAGAATTACCCAGATGCGCTTGCATATTATAAGCGCCTATCCATGTTTGGTCATTATAAGGACAATTTGCTGGAAGCTGAAATAGGTCAAATGCGGTGTAACTTTAAATTGAATAATTTCCAGGGAGCAATTGCTAATGCTTTTATAGTGCTGGAAAATGAAAAGATCGACAGTAAATTAGAGACAGAAGCTGATTTGGTCATAGCAAAGTCGAACCTTGAGTTGGAAAGTCCAATGGAGGCAGATTTGCATCTTAAAAAGGTGATGATGTCGGGTTCGCCTTCTCAAGCAGCAGAAGCCACATACCTAAGCGCTAGAGTTCAATTCAATATGGATTCGTTGGATTCGGCCGAGGTAATTGTATTTGACTTGGTTGAAAATCATCAATCTCAGTCTTTTTGGATGGCAAAGGGCCTGATTTTGCTGAGTGATATATATGTTACTAGAGGTGATCTCTTTCAGGCCAGAGCCACACTGGAAAGCATTATTGATAATTATACTGAAAGGGATGAGCTGCGATTGCAGGCTGAACAAAAACTTGCAACAATTGAGGATTTGGAACATGAGGATGAAGTGGAGGAGGAGCCAGAATTGGAAATTGAGTTTGAACAAGTTACTCCAACCATCGATCCGAGTGAAGACACTTTAGAAATTGAAGAAGTGACACCAAAAGACACATTGAAGAATGAATAAGTTTGTTATAATCGGCCTTTTAGGTGCATTGATGTTTTCGAAGTCAATTACAGCACAGCAAAGTCGCGGAGGAGAAGATACGCTCAAAACACGTATTGTTACGGTGATTGATTACAAGCCAACCATCAGTGATGCGCGCAAACTTGCCGAGTCACCTCAGGTTATCGATTCCGAGTCTAAAAAGCCAGATGTCAATTACCTCTTCGATCGCAGGCAAATGCAGACAAATTATAAGCCCGACACCATCAAGGCTGCAAAAATGAAAAGTGAGCCACTTGATCCTCTTTACCGAAGTTATGTGAAAGCAGGTGCGGGAAATGGGGTTAATTATCTTTTAGATGCTCACGTCAACGCGGCCAGAAGTAGAAATGGCGCTTTGGGACTAAACATACATGGCATAGGCACACAAGGAGTGCTGGCTGATGTTCCACCTGCACCATATAATCGTTGGGCAACCTCCATTTATGGAAAACGATTTTTTAAAAGGCATGAACTTTCGGGCAAGGTTGGTTTTGATAGGGAGCGCACACAATATTATGGCTATAGTAATAGTGATACGGTAGTTTCGCCATTGTATTTGGACTATCAGGGTAATGAAGATGTGTTTAGGCAAGTCTATACCGAAGTTTATACCGATGTATCATTGAAAAGCTTCTACACCGATTCGTCAAAATTGAATCACAAATTGGATTTGCATTACGATAATTTTGCAGATCGCAACAGGGCCAATTTTGAACATAATGTGGTTTTCAATGCACACGGATCTCGTTTTTTTGGTGCGCATCAAGGTGCGTTAGACCTTTTGATTGATCACAATCAAGTAAATTATGTAGCCCCGATAAATCCGTCAGATTCATCATCAATTAAGCGTGGAAACAGTATTATTGGTCTTACTCCAAAAGTGATAAGTCAGGGAGAAAAGTGGCGCTTAGAATTGGGTTTAAACGCACAAATAGACGCCTCTTCCAACAACTCAAGCCTCCATCTTTATCCGGACCTTTACGCAAGGTATAACCTGATAAAGAATATTATTATTCCTTATGTAGGGGTTAAAGGAGGATTAGAGCGAAATAATTTAAACTCTCTAACGGAGAAGAATCCATTTTTATGGACGTCACTCACATCACTTCAAAATACAAACAGGGCTTATCATGCGTTTGGCGGTTTTCGAGGTGCTGTTTCTAATCGATTCACTTACAACCTTCACGCTGGTCAGTATTTAGAGCGTAACACGCCTTTATTTATTAATTACGATGCGAGCGATTTTAATCCGGGTCTGAGTCCATTTGGTCAGAACTATTTTCTAGTAACTTATGATACGCTTACGGTCTTTGAAGTGGGAGGAGAGCTTACCTATCGAATAGATAATAAGTTACATACCGTAGTCTCGGGAGTTTTTAGAAATTTTCAAGTGAGTGAACAAGTGATAGCATGGCATCGGCCAAATTTTGAATTAACCGGAGCTGCTTTCTATCAACTCCAGCATAAAATCACGTTAAGGGCAGAACTTCATATTTTAGGACCACAAAAGGCCAAGCGCTATAGAACATATGATCAAAATGACGCTGAGGCTATCGATACTGAGTTTATCAATGGGTCTCCCATATCTGTTGTGAGTGAGGAATTGAAGCCTATTATAGACGCTAGTTTGGGTGTTGAATATCGCTACACCGAGCGTCTTTCAGGGTTTTTAAATGTGAATAACATTTTAGTGCAGCGCTATCAAAGGTGGAATCAGTATCCAGTGCAGCGGTTTAACGTGCTTGCAGGCATTACTTATGCTTTTTGGAAAGAGTGATTCCTGTTAATTCGATGTTGATAAAAGCTTCCTGTTTATAGGTTTTTCAAGCTTTTAAAGCGTATTACTAGGGTTATATTTGGACTTTTACTAAACCACGA
>JBBDRU010000193.1:0-5879 GCA_040905305.1 Salibacteraceae bacterium
TAGTAAAACTGGGGATTTGGAACGATAATTTGAAAAACAAACTGATTTCCACCAATGGATCGGTTCAGAACATTGATGAAATTCCTGATAACATCAAAGAGCTGTATAAAACCGCCTGGGAAATCAGTCAAAAAGTGATTATTGACCTTTCTGCTGACCGCGGAGCGTATGTTGACCAAAGTCAATCGTTGAATATCTTCATGGAAGATGCCAACTTCGCTAAGCTTACTTCAATGCACTTCTATGGTTGGAAAGCAGGATTAAAAACCGGGATGTATTACTTGAGAACCAAAGCGGCCAGAGACGCCATTAAATTTACTTTGGATAAAAGCAAATTAGAGGAGCCAACGGCCAAAACCCAGGAAAACGGGCAAGTGAGTGAGGAGCAACGAAAGGCAGAAATTGCGTGTTCACTGGAAAACCCAGACGACTGCGAAATGTGTGGCAGTTGATAAACCCGTATAGATAACCTGAAAAGCCCAGATAGTTTCTGGGCTTTTTTGTTGAATATAAACATCTTCATCTCTATAAATTAAGCGTTAAAGGTTTTAGTAAAGAGATTTCCAATTAACTTCGTGCTCAAAACCTGCAATCTACTGAAAATGTCCTTGTTCCGTAAACATTCTAAATTGGAACAATTCCAACCTTCGTTGTTTATCCTGAAGCTTTTGCTTCTAGGGCTGTCGTTTTCGTTCTCAAAGGCAAAGGCTCAATATTGCGCGCCAATTTTCGGGACAGGCTGTGCTGTTGGAGATCAAATCCAAAATTTCAGCACCACAGGTGGAACAACCAACATTACTAACAATGGCAGTGGTTGTAGTGCAGGAAATTACGGTGACTTCACAGCTATGTCACACACCGCCTACCCAGCACAAACGGTTAACGTGAGTGTGCAAAGTGGGCCAACGTATCAGCAAGGCTTTGCCATTTGGGTAGATTGGAACAACAACAATGTTTTTGAAGCATCGGAGCAAGTCTGGAATAGCGGTACTGCC
The DNA here is from genome assembly GCA_040905305.1 of Salibacteraceae bacterium. GTDB lineage: Bacteria > Bacteroidota > Bacteroidia > Flavobacteriales_G > Salibacteraceae > SHAN690. The sequence continues at coordinate 996 of JBBDRU010000193.1, forward strand.
GGATTCAATGTATTCACTGGAGGGTTTTATGTTCCTTATGGAACAACCCCCGGTGCTAAAAGAATGAGGGTGAGGGCAAATTTTAATGCCCTACCAACAGACCCCTGTGCAAATCAAACATGGGGCGAGGTGGAAGACTATACCTTAAATGTCATAGCATCTCCTTGTGTTTTACCAACTATCCCAGCTACATTTAATGCAAACTTAGCTGACCGTTTGCACACCTTTACAAATGTTAATCTGGCTGGTACAGGCAGCAATTCCGTCTATGTTGACCCTGGTCAAAACTTCTCCATTTCATTCAATTACAGCATAGCCAATGGCGGGCCTTATTGTCCCGGCTGCGTAACGCAGTCTTACATAGGTATAAAAGATGAATGGGCTATTTGCCTGAGGAGTTACGGGGGCTATTGTAACTGTTCAGGATCCTATGCTAATACAATTACAGCTCCCACCACTCCAGGAGTCTATTATTTTACTGTTGGAACATCTTTTTTATTTGCCTGTAGTGCCAATCCTAATGCACATATCCCGGCCTCTACCAATGGCTTTGCCGCTATAGTAGTAAGGGAAACTTACAGTGTAACCACTATTGATGAAACGTGCGTTGGCGACAATGATGGCGCAATCAATGTGACCCCCGACTTCAGCACACCAAACAACTCTTATCTGTGGTCAACAGGTGAAATAACCAACTCCCTTACTGGACTTGGGCCAGGTGTTCGCACCCTCATCAGCACAGATCTGGCGGGGTGTTATCAATTTGACACCATTGAAGTATCAACAGATACCGACCCCCCGTTGGCGGCTGCACACAAGAATCATTCACTCCTGCTAAACAATGCAGGTGCTGCGAGCATTACCTTAGCAACCATCGATTCAGCCAGTAGTGATGATTGTTCCTTTACTACAGAAATCGGTCGGAGTGTGCTTACTTCAAATGAAGATGATTATGAATGGCTCGGCAACCACAACGGCCACAGTTATTTCATATCAAAGAATACTGCATCGTGGCCAGCGGCTTTAGCTGCAGCGCAGAGTGTTGGTGGAGATCTAGTGGCGGTAAACAACGCAGCAGAAAACACCTTTTTGACTGGTGTTTTACAGTTTCCTTCATGGACAGGTTTCAACGATATTGCGGTTGAGGGCACGTTTGTTTGGAGTAATGGTGATCCAGTCACTTATACCAATTGGAATGTAGGAGAGCCAAACAACGCGGGGAATGAAGATTGTGCAATATACTCCCCAGCGCTCCTGTGGAATGACGCACCATGCGCAGCAACAGCTCGATACATAGTGGAGGTAGAGCAAGAGTTGATATTTGGGGCGAGCGTGGGTTATACATGCACAGACACCGGTCAGAACGTGGTAATTCTCAAGGCCACCGATCAAGGAGGCTTAACCTCTTATGATATTGCATACGTTGAGGTTTCAGACTTAATATCACCCAACCTCAACACCATAAACCAAACAATTTATTTAGATAGTAATGGTGTTGCCAACATTTCAGCAGATACATTTGATAATTCAAGTACAGATAATTGCGGAATAGATTCTTTTGCTGTTACCCAGACCGACTTTTCCTGTGCTGATGTCGGAACCAACAATCTCACTATGAGTGCCGTTGATTTTAGCGGCAACATTTCGTCAGGCAGTGTGGTACTCACCGTGGTGGACACCATCGCCCCAACCGTTATAACCCGCTCATCAAAGATCACCCTGAATACTTCAGGAACAACCTCCCTCACTGTTGACTCTCTAAATGCAGGCTCGTGGGATAGCTGTGGGATAGCTTCATTAACGTTATCTAAATCAAGTTTTGGTTGCGATGATATTGGGCTGAACCGTGTTTGGCTGATAGCTACAGATGTTAACGGAAACACAGATTCTGCCGTTGCGCTTGTTCTTGTTTCTGATACGCTAAACTTTGCGCTCAACTGCATCGCAGACACAACCCTTTACACCCCTTCTGACAGCTGTTCAAAAACCTTTTCATACGATATTATTTCCAATGCAACCTGCGGGGATAGCCTGACGCTTGACTCAGGTCTTTTAAGTGGCTCAGCTTTTCCTTTAGGAACAACCGGTGTCGGCATTCAAAAAGTAGAGCAAAGTGGGGAGTATGAACTTTACGATTTTGATTCTTTAACAACGGGTTCACTAAATGGCCAGGACGGATGGCTGATTGTTGGCAACACCAATGTAAACGCCCCAACGGTTTCAAATTTTCCTTCCGGTGGTTTGTATCCAGGTGGCTTAGGTGTGAATGTTCCTGATCTGGGAGCAAACAATCGGCTTTGGCTTACAAGAAAGAATAATGCAACCTGGTCTTTACCGTCTTTTGACAGTACAGATGTTATCACCATTGAGCTTGACATGAACAGAAATTACTGGGGCAATCATTTCGGAATTGGTTACGATGCTAATAATGATGGTGACCTTGACAACAATGAGTTCATTATTGGGTTTGCTACATCTGATGTCTCAAACAGTATTGTAATTCAAGGGCCAGGAATTACATCTTTAGCTTCAACCGCGCTTAGTTATAGCGATTGGATGGCTGTTCGATTGGAAGTTGATTTAATGACAAAAACGGCAAGCCTTAGTTACCGCGAGTTGACAACTGAAGGAACCTGGACGTCACCCGCAGCGATGCAAAACGTGGCAGTAGCTTTTGATTACACCGCATCAAACAACACCAACCCTATTTTGGCTGACGGAATGGTTTACTTCCATGAAGCCGGTGGTTTTTCGCAGTTTGATAACGTCTTATTTTCTGTAAAACAAAGGGAAGCATGTTCATTCAATGTGACGGTTGAAGACAGCATACCACCAAATATCGTTGTGCAAAACCTTACGATCGACTTGGACAGTTTCGGAGCAGCATCCATAACGGTTGACTCCGTTGACAACGGAACTAATGATAATTGCACACTCGATTCAATAGGAATAGACATTATTTCCTTTACCTGCGCGGATGTAGGGTCTCCGGTTCAAGTGGTATTTACTGCAATCGACAGTGTTGGCAATCAAGATACTGCGCACGTTTACATCACGGTTGAAGACAATATTGCGCCAGAGGTGCTCACACAAAACAATGTTCTTTACCTGGATGCTTCGGGAATTGCGAGCATCACACCAGCCATGGTTGATAATGGAACATGGGACAGTTGTGGAATTGACTCTTTATACCTTGACATTTCAACATTTGGTTGCGCTGATACCGGAATAAATACCGTTACCCTCAACGCAGAGGATGTCAATGGCAACACCTCAAGCCAAACTGCAACCGTCACTGTTTACGACACCATCAGCCCGACCACTATAGTGCAGAACGACACGGTTTATCTAGATATTAATGGATCGTACACCTTACTACCATCGGTGATCGATAATGGCTCTAATGACGCATGTGGAATTACTCAGACCATTGATACTGCTCTGTTTTCCTGCGCAAATATCGGAAGCCTGGTAAGTGTTACTCTTACCAGCACAGACCCAAGCGGAAACAGTAGTTCTGCAATTGCCATTGTAACGGTATTAGACACCGTTTCGCCAACTGTACTCACCCAAAACCACACAGTCTATTTAGACAACAATGGCGAGGCTGGTATCACTGTTGGAAACATTGACAATGGCACATGGGACAACTGCAGCATTGATACCTTGTGGCTTGACATTGATTCGTTCAGTTGCAGCGATGTTGGAACGCCAGTTATCGTCACACTAAATGCAACCGACATAAATGGAAACTCAGCGTCTAATACGTCAACGGTTACAGTTTTCGATACCGTCAACCCAAGTGCAATTGCCCAAAACCGCACCATATACCTTGACTCTTTTGGCTTTGCTATGATCCAAAGCGATTCGATTGACAATGGCTCCAATGATGCCTGTGGACTTGCAAGCCTGAACCTTAACGATTCCATATTTGACTGTAGTAATGTTGGTTCACCATTTAACATTGTTCTTACGGCAACAGATGTGAACGGCAACACCGACACAGCAATTGCCCAAATTACAGTGATCGACACCATTGCGCCTCTCATTGAACTTACCAATGCAACGGTTTATCTCGACAGTTTTGGAATGGCCGGCATCACCCCTGCGTATGTCAATACAGGAACCTGGGATAGTTGTGGAATAGCCTCCCTAAACCTCGATAGCAGCAATTTTTCTTGTTCTTCAGTAGGCGACACCATTAGCACGTGGTTCTATGCCACAGATATCAACGGCAACACTGACAGTGCCTTGGTCGATTTATATATTTTAGACACCATTGCTCCCGAAGTAGTAACTCAGAACACTACGGTTTACCTCGATAGCTTTGGAAAAGCAAGTATCACCCCTGCAATGGTGAATAATGGCTCTTGGGATAGCTGTGGAATTCAAAACTATTCCCTTGATTTAGATAGTTTTACATGCGCAAACATTGGATCAAACACCGTTACACTAACCATCACAGACGTTAATGGAAACACCAACAGCAACACTGCGGATGTAAACGTATTAGATACTGTTTCGCCTCACATCATTGCTACAAGTCAGGTGCTGGCATTAGACTCATTTGGCAATTTAACCATTACACCATCTGTCGTTGACAACGGTACATGGGATAGCTGCGGAATTACTTCCCTGGTCTTGGATAGTTCTAATTTCTCATGTTCAAATGCAGGTCAAACGTTTAATATCGGACTCACGGCCACGGATGTAAATGGCAATGTAAGCGTTGATTCGGTAGAAATTAGCATCATCGACACCATTGCTCCGAAAATCATCACTCAAAACATTACGGTTTATTTAGACTCAACTGGAAATGTGTTGGTCAGTCCTGCGATGGTTGACAACGGAACATGGGACAGTTGCGGAATCGATAACCTTTCC
>JBBDRU010000194.1:0-5827 GCA_040905305.1 Salibacteraceae bacterium
CTAAATGTTAGCGTTATGCTGAGCAGCGAAGCGCGGTCGAAGCGTAACGCGGACTGGCAGAGACAGAGTGAGTGTGAGTGCGAGAGCGAAAAAGACAAACACCCACCACAACACCACCAAAGCAATCCCTTCCCTACCTTCGTTGCGTATAGGACATAATCGTTACATTTGCGCCCCTATGAAAAATGGGTTGAGATACATGCTTATCGCACTCACCGCAACGGTGATGGCTTCCTGCGTGGGGAATAAGAAACTCGCTTATTTGCAAGAAAAAGACAAGCGGGGTGATGAACGCTTTTTTTCTGATGCCAAAGTGCAAACCCCACAATCTGTTTATAAACTGCAAGCGGGTGATGTTATCTACATTCGAATGGAAAAGTTTCGTGTGGGTGAAGAACTGTTCTCCATTTCCAGCTTTGAACAGGCTACCATGCGCTTGCAGGTTCAACATCCCTATTTGCTGGGTCATCGCATTGATGAGGGTGGGAATATATCCATGCCACTTATCGGAACAGTTAAAGCTGAGGGACTTACGCTCGATGAATTGCGGAGCGAACTGAACATACGTGCCGAGAAAGAATACCCCGGTTCGGTAGTAGAAGCTTTTCAAATGGATGGCACAGTGTCCATCGTAGGCGAAGTAATACGCGCAGGACGTTACCCGATTTTTAAAGAACGAAATACCATTTTAGACGTAATTGCAGATGCAGGTGATCTGAAAGATTATGCCGACCGCTCTAATGTGAAAGTCGTGCGTGAAGAAAATGGCGAGCAGTCAGTATTTCATATTGATCTAAACAGTGCCGAAGCTCTCTCTAACCCGGCTTTTTTGTTGCAGAACAACGATATTCTAGTTGTGGTTCCGTTGAAACGAAGAAAATTTGTCACCGCCAATGTGCAATGGTTGGTGAGCAGCGTTACAGCTTTGGTGGCCGTTTCCAGTCTTGTTTTAAGCATAACCCGTTAATTTTTTATGGAGTTTGAACCTTATTTAGAACAAGCCAACAGGGAAAGCAAGCGCTTCATCCAACGTAGCATTGTCAAAACACGGAAATTTTGGTGGTTGGTTGCAGCAAGCACTATTATAGCTTTGATTGCAGCTTTTCTCATCATACGCTATTCCCCAAAAATATATTCGATTGGCGCCAAGGTGATGATTCAGAATACCTCTGAAGGCTTAGATGCTTCCAGTTTGATTTTTGGCGATCAATTGCTCGGGAATAATCAGGATGTGGTAAATGAACTGATCATTGTGAAATCTTATCCGATCCTGGAACAAACCGTGCTTGAACAGGGGCAAAATGCGCATTATTTCAGAACGACTACCGCTCTTGAACGAATCATTGAAATCGACCCAAAAGATAGTCCGTTTTGGTTGTCAGTTGAAGGAGATTGGATTATTGAAGAAGGCCTTGGGTTTGATGAACCGCTTTATGTAGAATTTGATGAATCAGAATTCACACTGCATTTAGGTCATGATATTCCAGCTGTAAAAGCAAAGTGGGGAGAAGTCTTCACCATTGAGGAAAAGACGCTTCGCCTTGATCGTAACCCTGAATTTGAGACTGGTGAAACAAAAGTAGATTACTTTTTTCTGCTTCATTCCGTTGAGCAAACCGTGCAATCATATCAAGAGCGCATCAAAGCAGAGTTGGCCCAAGAAAAATCGAGCATTGTTTCCCTTTCGCTAGAAGGCGCTTTGGTCAACAGGGAAGTGCGCTTCATGCAGAGCCTTCTGGATAATTATTTGCAAGCCAACCTTGACGAAAAAAACACAGGAGCATCAAATACCATTCATTTCATCAATAAGGAATTGGCGAGCATCAAAGACTCGCTAAAAAAGATAGAGGGTAGGCTCGAAGTTTTTAAAAGCCGCAATCAGATCAGCAACCTACAGACCGAAGGCCAACGCATTTTTGAAAAACTGCTTGAGCTGGAAGAAGAAAAAGCCGAATTCCAGTTGCGAGAAAAATACCTGAGCCTGGTTGATGAATATCTTCAGACAGAAGACGGGTCAAAGTTGGTTACTCCTGCGTCTTTCGGCATCATGGATCCATCGCTGAACAACCTCATCGACAATTTGATACGGGTTGAAACCGAGCGTAACCTGATGGGCGAAAATTCTGAGAGTTCCATCACTGTGCAGCTTACGGCACGCATTAACGAACTGCGCAGAACGCTCAACAACTACATTGAGAATGTGGCCAGCTCAAACAAAATCAAGTTAAACGAGGTGAGCCAACGTATGGCCCTGGTAGAGCGCACCATTGAAGACCTGCCCATGTCTGAAATTGCGCTGATGAACATCGAGCGGCTTCACAAGTTGAGTGAAAGCCTATACTTGCTCCTTTTGGAGAAAAAGGCCGAAGCCGAGATCACCAAGTCCAGCAATACGCCCGACATCAAGGTGGTGGAAGCCGCGCGCAAGATGAGTGCCGATCCGGTGCGCCCAAATAAAAAACTGATTTACGGTGGTTTCTTTTTACTTGGACTGGCGCTGCCCATGCTTTGGATACTTTTAACGGTATATTTAGACAACAGCATCCGCTCCAAAGAAGAAATTACCGCAGCCTTGGACACCCCGTTTATGGGTTACATCGCAGCGGCAAGCGACAAGCCCGAGCATTATGTGATTGAGCAGCCAAAGTCGCATTTGGCAGAAACCTTCCGCACTTTGCGCAGCAATTTAAAATACCTAGGTAACGGCACAGGTGTGCAAACCATTTTGGTAAGCTCGTGTTTCCCGGGCGAAGGCAAAACCTTTGTTTCTGTAAACCTTGCATTGTCTGTAGCATCTGCGGGAAAAAAAGTAGTGCTGATCGGTGCCGACTTGCGCAAGCCGCAGTTGCAGCTTTCATTTGGGTTGGACAATGGCCTTGGCTTGAGCACCGTACTCACCGGAAAGGCATCCCTGAAAGACGCGGTTCACAGTTCAACTCATGGCGTTGATGTGATTACTTCAGGTCCCATTCCGCCCAATCCGCTGGAGCTGCTCGATTCTCAGCGATTTACCGACCTGCTCACTGAGTTGAAAGGAACGTATGACTATGTGGTGATTGATACCAGTCCGTTTATGCTGGTTTCTGACGCGAAGGTGCTGTTTCATAAATCAGACATCAACCTGATTGTGTTGCGCAGCGGAGTTTCGCGTAGAGAAAACCTCGAATTGATTGAAAACACCATGGCCGAGCACGCTTCGTGTCGCTTTGGGCTACTGCTAAACGACCACGACCTCAGCGGAGAATACGGCTACCACTATGGCAAAGGGTATGCAAAAGGGTATTATCAGGAATAAGACAATAGGTGTCTATTGAACTTGGAAATGCTGATACGAATACTCAATAAGAACAAAAAATCGCTAATAGCAACCTTACTCAAAGGAGGAGGAATATTAACAAGTTACGCCTTTGCTTTTGTTGTATCAAAAAAGTTAGGTGTCGATGCCTTTGGAAGGTTCTCGATTTGGCTGTCAATGTTGACTATTTTGACCGGAATAATAACCTTGGGTCTAGATAAGGCTATTCTGAAAGCTGTTGCTGAAAGCTTCATCCAAAAAGACGATCATAGGATAAGGAAACTGATGACCACTTCTACCGCTTTTGTGCTTATATCAGCTACGCTAGTGGCTGCAGTTATTGGGCTATTCAGTCCATTCATAACACGAATTTTTTACGGTGATAGCACTGACGCTATTTACATTGAGATTTTGGCAGTTTCGATACCTGCATTGGCTTTACTAACTGTTTTCGGCCAAGCAATTAGAGGTCTTGACTTAACAAATACATACGTGCTACTTGATCATGGATTTAGGTATTTACTACCCATTCCTATCATAACACTTCTATTTTCCTTTAATGGATACGCTTTGGAAACCCAAGCCTTCTCAGTTGGACTTATTCTTTTGGTTTTTTATGCTCTTTTTCTCTTAAGAGGTCATTTTAGCATCAGGGGATTCCTTAACCTAGCTAGCCACAAGGTAACCATGAAGCAACTTTTACACATTGGTTTGCCGTTGATGGTTGCTAACGTGGCCATTCTGTTCAAAGGGTGGTCGGATACTTTGATTTTAGCATATCTCACAGATGATGTGACAGTTGGTTACTTTAATGTTTCTATGAAATTAGCAAAACTGGTTTCATTACCACTGGTTGCAAATAATGCAGCAATAGCGGTTACTATTTCTGGCTTGTTATTGGCCAAGGAGAAAAGCAACTTGAAGGATTATTATTTCAAAACTGTGAAAAGACTATCTGTGTTTTCAGCCATGCTTTTTATCGGTGTTCTGGTGTTTCATAATCAATTATTAAGTCAGTTCAATTCAAATAGTGATGAAAACTTTATTGCACTATCTATTCTAGCAGCTTCCTTTCTGATCGGATCAATCTTTGGACCAGTAGGCCTCATGTTGCATATTTCCCACTTTCAAAAGCATTATTTGAGGATTAGTGTAGTCATGGCATTGGCATCTGTTGCTCTTAACTTTATATTGATACCTTTCATTGGTTTAATTGGTGCAGCCCTGTCTGCGCTCGTTGTTCAGGTAATCTGGAATGGATGGTCTTTTTATTATACAAGAAAGTTATTTACTGAGTTGTGAAAGAGATTGATGTAAAATATATATTCTTACTATACGATAATCGCTCTGGATCAACCATGATATCTGAAATATTGGATTCTTTTGATCAGATCGAAGTTACATATGAAATTAGATTTCCAATTTTTATCTTGGAGTACAACAAAAGTTTAAGTGACAGATCAGCCGTTGACTATTTTTTTGAACAGCTCGAGCAAAAAACTGATTTTCGTTCTTATCCGATTCAGTTGGATGAGTTTAGAATAGTGACGTATAAATTTCTAGAGAGATTTACTAAGGAAAATTTGTTCAAGGCCTGCCTGGAAGCATTTATAGAACTTTCAAATCTGAGTAATTCAAAGCATGTTTTTTTTAAGGTGCCAGGTGCTTACTATTATGTGCATGAAATTGCCAATATACTGCCTAGAGCTAGTTTTTTGGAAATAATACGTGATGGGAGAGCTGTGTTTGTTTCTAAAAGAAATGCAGTAAACACCGAGGGTTACAAAATGGAAGCCAGTGTAATAAATGCTGCGCTAAATTGGGCAAAGAAAATGCGCTTAACAATTGGTTTAGATAATGTTTCACGGATTCGATTTGAAGATGTTGTGCTTTATGGTGAAACTTGGTTGATTGACCATTTAAATAGTGAGAGTGTGGTTAGCGTGAATGCTACTAAAAAACTGGGAGGTGGCTACAGGGACAAAATTTTGGAATCTCAGATTCACCTCCATGGGAATGTTGGAAAATCTGTTTTGAAATCGAAAATAGTAGATTGGAAAAATGAAATTAGTCAAAATGAATTATGGGTTTATAATCTATTCGCCAAGCGTCAGCTGGAACTTCTCGGATACGAACCTCAAGTGTCTTCCAAGTCAATCACCGCAAACCGACTGATTGAGTTAATCTATGAGGTTTTTAGTTTTTTAGCTCTGAAATTGATGAGATTGACTAAGGCTTTTTTCAGTGATAAGTCTATTTTGATTAAGATCAAACATCAATTCAAGTAAATACTATTTGTGGAAACTTTTATAATCATCGTTTCACTACTAACCATTTCCATTATCAGTGTTTTGCTGATGATGAGGTTTAGAGCGGCTTTGTTGGTTAATTTACCCTATTGGATTATTCCTATTAATGTTGCCGCAGATGTTCTGATTGGATACTTTCCAAAGAACACACTTTTAAACACTGGAGAGTTGCGAGTTGCTTTGCTTCTTCCGTTTGTAGTTTATTATTTTTCTGTTTACTTCA
>JBBDRU010000195.1:0-20012 GCA_040905305.1 Salibacteraceae bacterium
CCAAACAGGAAATTACATACTTGTTTTAAAAGATACTAAAACCATCAGCTATGAACCTATTCTCATTCTCAAGTAGAACCATCCTACTCATTTTGTTTTTCAGACTTGCTTTTAATGTGAATGCGCAAGTGGAAAGCAGGAATGGTTGGGCTATTACCCCAGTCGGTGAACTGCGTGTTCTGATAATTTACGCTGAGATCAACTATCCAACGGCCACAAAAAACGATGATAAATATGAATGGGATCAAGGCGATTTACCAACTTGGGCCAATCAGCGTTTTGATCATCAGTGGACTGGTTCTCCGAGTGGCGATATGACAAAGTTTTTCTACGAAATGTCACTTGGTAATTATATTGTACTCGGAGATTATATTGATCAGCCGATCACAGTTGATTCAGCGGATGTCATAAACATAGGAAATCACGCTAGTGTGGCCTCAGCAGTGATATCAGAAGCAAATACCTTAGGCAGCTTAAACACACAACAGGGTTATGGTTTTAATGATTTTGACTTCTGGGATGACGCTCCTGCCTTCGGTGCTCCTAGAAACAATACGGGTAACGATTCTTACGATCATGTGATGATCTTCTTAAGAAACTGGGCCGAACAATCTGCCAGTGCTGTGATCCCAGGGAACATACCCGTTAATCTATATTCCAAACCTTCAGATACTTATTCTGTCTTCCAATCCAACAGCTTTGACATTCGAAAACACGAGTATGGCCATCTTCTTTTAGGTAATAACAATTTCCACTCTTCAGGCGGTCATGATAACACTAGCATCCCATCCTACTTCATTCCCAACCAGGGGGGCTGGGGAATTATGGGAAATGCCGCAAGTTCAATCAAAACAATAAACGCATGGGAAAGAAGGCGACTTGACTGGAAAGCAGCCGGGCGCAGCATGAACATCAGTTGCCTTGACGGTGGCACAGAGATAAGCACAGACCTTGATGCATTAAACCCAAGCCATCAGAATGCTTATAAACTGCGCGATTTTGTTACCACAGGCGATGCCATACGCATAAAGCTGCCCTTTCTTCCTGAAGACGAATTTCAGCAATGGCTGTGGATTGAAAACCACCAGGGACTCACTGAATTTGACAACCATGAAAATGTTGGCTGCCAAACGCCTTTTCAAAAAGGCTTATACATGTACATTCAGGTGGATAGAGATTCTTTGGAAGGTGGTGAAACATTTGACGGTTTTGCAGATTTTATTAAACCCCTGCCCGCCAGCGGAATGTTTGATGTGGAGCTACTGGGAGACACCTTTGAATATTGCTTTGGCAGCGCCAACAACGAGCATCGTATTCATGATTACACGCACAATAATCCGCTGGCAGGCTATAGCGACCTTCAGAACACCGATTATGATAAAAACAACGATGGCCATATAATGGGCCCGGAGCGTACTGCAAATTTTTCAGACATAGAATCCGGCTCATGGCAAGATCAATGGGCCTGGCGCGGCCACACGCGACATGCCTTTCATAACGGATTTGGTGGAAACAATAAAATTGGCATAGCCACCAACCCTTCCACCGCTTCGCATACAACTTTGGTGAGTGACAATTTTGCTTTAACCCTCGGGACAGGAGACCCTCAGAACAACCGCTCGATCTACCTCAACGGGGTAAGTGTGGAGATCACGAATTATCACGCGGGTTCGGGGGAAATAACTGTAGAAGTGCGGTTTGATGATATAGAATTGAATGAAAACACGCGCTGGTGTGGAGACGACATAGTGCTGTCAAACATGCCGGCAACATACCCGTCTTTGGTTTCGGCAGGGTGGTCTTTAGAGCTGGGTGCAAACAAGGTGCTAAACATAGACAGGAATTTAATGCCCTCCAGGATATCCGACCCTGATACGGCAGATGCATGGGGCACTTCGCAAGTGCTTTTTAATGACCCCACCACCTTCCGCATGGAGCCAAAAGCCAAAATGAAAGCTTATGAAGGATCTACCATAAACGTAAAGCACGGGAGCACGTTTATTTTAGGAGATCAAAACGAGTTAGACTTAGAAGATGCCACCCTGAACATAATCGATGGCAGCACCCTTATTTTAAACCCCGGCTCGCTGCTTGATCTTTCAGGAGTGGCCGGCACGGTGGTCATCGATACTTCTTCAACCCTTATCATCAGAGGTAATTCGGCCATCCACTTAAATGGAGATGACAGTGATCTTCAGATCTGGGGCACCGTCATTGTAGAAGATGGAGGCGAATTTACATTCACCGGAGACGGGTTAATAAGTTTTGGAGGAACCATAATAACCGACACAAGCGCTTCATGGACCCTCCGTGGAGACGGAAAAGAAGATGTTGTGATGGATCTATATTCCACTGCCGATTGGGAAGATGGCGGTTCGGTGAGTTTCACATCAGGCCGCATTCAGTTTATGGGCAATGATGTGTCCATTAACATTGAGAATTGCAGTAATGTAAATATCAATGAAATGTACTTTACTTCAGAAGTATATTTTTATGTGTGGGAAAATAATAAAGCATTGAATTTGATCAATGCTGATCTGGATTTACAAAACACTGACTTTATCGGCTTTGAATATGGTGTAAAAACAGCACAATACGCAGACACCAACACCATATATAATAGCGTTTTTGACCGGTGCATTCATGCCATTGACGCCAGTAATGTTAGCGCAATAAAAGTGCTTGAATGCGATATACAAAGCGTTGGAAACCTGCCAGGGGGCGGCCCGATTTATTATTATAATACAGGCGTTTCAGCGCACAAAGTATCGAACGTGCAAATGGACTTAACGGATATTAATTACGCAGGATATGGAGTGTTGTTGGATAGTGTTGAAGGCTTTTATATGCGTGGCGGGCTTATCGATAGCTCAAATACCGGAATCAGATCAATTGAAAGCCTTGTGTTTTTGAGAAATGGCGCTACCGTTCAAAATTCATTAGAATTTGGTGTGCACATGATGGCCACAGACCCATTAAACAGCATGATAACGATGGGAGACAGCGGATGCGCAAACATCATTAAGAATGATATAGGCATTCATGGCATGGGCACAACCGTCAATATTGATGCATACCTTCATGCCGAAAATTCAGGCACACCCACTTTTGTTCAATTCAACAGGCTGGATCAAAATCCTTATAACTATGTTGAGATGTGTTATCACGACACGATTGGATTATTCATTCCGGACACTGTGCACATGAAGGGCGTATATTTTGGCGGATCAGCGCCTTCGAGCACTGAGTTTGAAACGTATAAAACAGAAGGGTTTTATCCGAATGAATGGTCTTGTGGAACAACTATCACCGACATTACAGACGATTTTACGCAACACTCTACGTGCACCCCAATGGGCATTTGTGATTGTTACAGCGGAACCGTTCCGCCAGGAAACGGAAGCTTTGGAGGAGTTTATAATAAGATGAATGATGCCGGTTTTGACACGCTTACGTATGACGTATCTTTTGATCGGTTTGAATCTGAACCTTCAAACCTGAATAAATTGGTTTTAACTGCCTTTCAAAAAGCAAACAACACCTTCTTGATGGAAGACACGGAGCAAACACGAAGCGAATTTGTGCCGTTGGCGTCTGTGGGCTTGGTTCGGCTTGATAACAACTGGCTTGCACTTTCCAATAGAGATCAACTTTACGAACTTGACGAAGAATCCATCCACAGAATTGTTGTCGCCAAAGTATTGACCGAATATCCGTTGGGACCAACCTTAAATAGTCCTGACATTTTCAAAGAATACAATGATTGGAAGTTGAGCGAAAACGACAATCCGTCTTTTAAGGTATATCCCAACCCGACTCGTGATCAGGTGAATATAGATGTTTCTGGTCATGGTGAAGTCTATGAGTACAATCTCGTCTCAAACCTTGGTATGACGCTAAAAAGAGGTAAAATAACCTCCGGCACAAACATCATAAAGCTAAATGAAATAGGAGCAGGAGTTTATTATCTAAGGATTAATTCTAACGAAAACATATTGACAAAAAGAATCGTTAAGTCTGCGAACTGATTTGCCTATTCTTCTATCAACCTGAGTTCGATCATTCTTCACCATTCAGAATGCCCATGAATAGGGAGATTAAGGCGCTTAGAGCATCTTTAAATAATTCACTTCTTTTTCGGTAAGGAACCTCCACCGACCGCGCGGCAATCCTTTTTTGCTCAAACCGGCAAAGGCTGCACGATCGAGTCTTGTTACTTCATAACCCATTGCTTCAAACATGCGCCTGACCACGCGGTTTCTTCCTGAGTGTATTTCAAGTCCGATTTCATTTCGCACCGAACCATCACCGGCAAACAAAGCTGCGTCAGCTTTAGCAACACCGTCATCGAGTTGCACACCGGTCTCCAGTTTTTTCAGGTCGGCAATGGACACGTTTTTGTCCGTGATCACATGGTAAACCTTTCTGATTTCATTGCTTGGATGTGCCAACTTATCCGCCAAGTCGCCATCGTTGGTAAGTAAAATTAAGCCCGTGGTATTACGATCTAACCGCCCCACAGGATAAACCCGCTCTTTACAGGCGTTTTTGACCAACCCAATAACAGTGCTTCTGCCGCGCTCATCGCTCAAAGTTGTGATGCAGTCTTTCGGTTTATTCAATAAAATGTATCGAATGGCTTCAGCTTTTACTTTCTCACCGGCATATTCCACCACATCGCTTGGTTTCACCTTGGTTCCAAGCTCAGTAACTACTGATCCGTTTATCGATACCAATCCTTGTTCAATAAACTTATCTGCTTCTCTGCGCGAACAA
This sequence comes from Salibacteraceae bacterium, assembly GCA_040905305.1. Lineage (GTDB taxonomy): Bacteria > Bacteroidota > Bacteroidia > Flavobacteriales_G > Salibacteraceae > SHAN690. The sequence continues at coordinate 4,777 of JBBDRU010000195.1, forward strand.
ATGCCTGCCATTGAAAGGTATTTGTTGAGTCGGGTCAATCCATCGCTTGGTGTTGCAGGCGTGCTTTCAAAGCCTTTAAACGGCCTGTCTTTAGTGAATTTACCATACGACTTCTTTTTGTCATTTTGACGGAACTGTTTGTTTGCATTTCCACGATTTTTGAATTTATCTCCTTCCCCATTGTCGCCATCTCTCGTGATAAAATCGGTTGGATTAAACGATTTTTTATCGTCCCTGCCTTCAAACCGCTTTGAATCGCTTTTTCCTTTAAACGTGTTGGAGTTTCCGCGTGTTCTTGGTGTTTTGGAATGGTGCTTAGTATCCTCTGATCTTTCAGAGTCTTGATTCGGGTTAGATTTTCGCGGGCGCTTTACCCCTTCCTTCTTTTTGCTCGTGTTTCCGCCTAAAACAAGGTATTCTTCCTTCTTCACTTTTTTCTCTCTCTTTTCCCAGGTACTTTTCTTCGCCATAACAATGATTTGAACCTGCAAAGGTATTGGAATAAATGAGGATTGATAGCCCTTATCTTTGACGCCATGCGATGGAAAACAGCCCAATGGTTTGAAAAGCGCTGGTGGAAAAACTACCTCAAGGATAAAACTCCTGTGGATTATGCCGCATGGAAAATTAATTATTGGAACAACTTTCTTGATTCCATTCGTTTCAAGCCTGTTGCAGGTTGCGCTGTGCTCGATGCCGGCTGCGGCCCGGCAGGCATATTTATGGTGCTTAATGACTGCAACATCACAGCCATTGACCCATTGCTGGAAGATTATGACAACGCTTTAATTCATTTCAATAAAAGCGACTATAAACATGTTGATTTCCGAAGTTCAACCATTGAGTCATTATCTGATCCGGCAAAATACGATGCTGTGTTTTGCATCAATGCCATCAATCATGTGGCCAACATTGATCTGGCTTACTTCAAACTGATTGATGCATTAAAATCAGGTGGCAAATTGATCCTAAGTATCGACAGTCATAATTATGCATTGCTCAAATGGCTCTTCAGATGGCTGCCTTTGGATATTTTGCATCCGCATCAATTCTCTTTGGCAGAATATAAGTCTGCGCTAGAACATCACGGAGTTTCTAATGTTAAAACAACATTAGTGAAAACAGGAATCATATTTAACTACTATGCACTGGTTGGTGAAAAAGTTTAGCATATTGATGCTGCTCTTTTGCAGCAACTTTTCAATCGGACAATCCTGGCATCAGCCTGCTGACAGTTTGAACGAAAACCGGGCAATATTGATTGGAGCCACACAAAGTATAACCTATGTGGGTAGCTTGTCAGGTTTGCAGCTTTTATGGTATAGTGATTATGACGATCAACCCTTTCAATTTTTTAATGATTGGGAGGGATGGTTGCAAATGGATAAAATTGGACATACGGTAAGCACCTATCAGGTTGGTCTAAATCTTTATAAGCTAAACCGCTGGGCCGGCTTGTCCGAACGAAACTCAATTTGGCTTTCGGCAGGGGTGAGCTATAGTTTTATCACATTGGTAGAGGTGATGGACGGATATTCTGCAGGTTGGGGTTTCAGTGCGTGGGATGCCGCTTTTAACACCCTGGGGACAGGAGCCTTTTTAGCCCAACAATTGACGTGGAAAGAGCAGCGAATAAAGTTAAAATATAGCTTTTATCCCAGTGGATTAGACCAAAACAACACGACAGGGATCACTGTAGAAGAAGCAAACAGGGCGGAAAACCTATTCGGAACCGGACTGCATGAACAGTGGCTGAAAGATTACAATGGGCAGACGTATTGGATAAGCGCAAACGTTTGGTCTTTGATCGGGAAACCAGATCGATTTCCTAAATGGTTAAACCTCGCTGTTGGTTATAGTGCAAATAATATGCTAGGAGCTGAGTCAAACGCGTGGGAGCTTTATCCGAACGTGGTAGAGAATTCAGAAATTTATACCTCAACGCTGCAACGCGAGCGTCAGTTGTTGTTATCAATAGACGTTGACCTTGACCATGTTAATCTCCCAATTTACTTAAAATGGATGAGGCCGCTTTTTGGTGTAATTAAGTTTCCATTTCCTGCATTAGAATGGAATAGCGAACGAGGACTGGTTGGTCACGGCATTTATTTTTAACCTGAGTTTGAACAGGCATCCATCACCACCTCGGCTGAAAGGCACCCTCGATGTGTTCAAGTTTTTCGGTTTTTGCATTGACAATGATGCCGATCACATCAAAACGAACTTCAAGGTCGAGGTCATGCTTTTCAATGTATGCATGAGCCGCACGAATCAAATGATTTTGTTTGCCTTTACTGACAAACTGATGCGGTTCGCCAAAAAAATCAGAGTTGCGCGTTTTCACCTCAACTACTACTAGCTCATCGCCTTGCTGTGCAATAATGTCAATTTCCTCTTTTCCGAATCGCCAATTGCGCTCCAGCATTTTGTAACCATTTTTGATGAGGTGAGCATGAGCGATTTCTTCTCCTTTTTCTCCAAGTTCGTTATGTGATGCCATAGTTTATGAATTGAATGTGAAATATATAAAATTCGATTTCAGACAGGGAGAAATTATATTTCTGAGACCATACTATTTCAGATTCACTCACGTTTAAATTACCCTAAAACCGACTCAATGAAATCCTCTTTGTTTATTATAGTAGCTTTTTCCTCGTTATTGTTTTCCTGCACCTCCAGTGAATATGTCTCGTTAAAAACCCCACAGCTATCAGGTGAAGAAATCGATATCTATCTCACATCCGATATCCCTGAAAAACCTTATGAACGATTAGGATACATCGAAACCTCAGGTTGGATTTTTACTACAAATAAGCGTCTATTGATAGGCTTGCAGAAAAAAGCAGGAAAAGTTGGTGCAGACGCGCTTATCAACGTTGAATTTGGCTACATACCGCATATTTCTACTGGTATTCCGGTGGTTACAGGAGTTGCTGTGAAGTGGAAATAAATACCTGTTTAAGGAAGCCACAATTAAATCTCATCCTGTTTTATTGAGCCTTTACTTTCCAACTAGAATTTCAACTCTCATGTTGAAAAAATTATAACAAGAGCGCCATCTTTGTTTTCCATGAAATGGATGCGTGCATTATTGTTTTTCGGAGTCATTGGGCTACTGGTTGCCATCAAAGCACCCACCATGGACTTGCCTCATTATTGGGATGAAGCATATCCTTATAGCTACGCCATCGGCCACATGACCGAAAATGGCCCGGGAATTTTGACCACGGCAGCTCCAGCAATTTACACCACCGGCCATCCTTTGCTTTACTATTTCTTACAAGCCTGTTGGAATGCAGTGGTGGGCGAATCCATGTGGCTGCAACGCATTTTCCCCTTGTTGATTTCTATTGCCACGCTTTTCATGACTTTTCTGTTGGGAAAAGCCTTGTTTAATGAAAAAGTTGGCCTCGGTGCTGCGGTAATTTTGGTTTGTCAAAACGCTTTTTTGGCAAATGCCACTTTTCAGCTGCCCGAAATGCTGCTTACGTTGCTGTTGCTATCAACGCTTTATTTTTTAATCAGCGAAAGGAAAATCTTATTTACGACATCGGCTGTCTTGATGCTTTTTGTGAAAGAGCCAGCTGTGGTGCTTTTGTTCTTCATTTTCATCTTTCACTTTTTTGTGCTACTACGCAAAATTCCGCTGAAAAAACGATTCGGTATTTTTTGGATGTACGCCATTCCCGTTGTTCTGAATTTGGCTTTTTATCTGCATCAGTATGCCGTTCAAGGTTGGTTTTTATTTCCGAGGCACACGGGATTTATGACGTTTACTTCAGATTTCTTTTTCAACCAATTGAGTCGCTATTTCGCGCACCTATTCATTTATTCAGGCCGCAATGCGCTCTTTTTTGGTGCTTTGGCTTTGCTCGTATTTTATTTGTTCAAGCAGCGAAGACATTTGGCACTTTCAAAACAGGGCATTCACGCGATTTTTTTAGGATTGATCATGTTAGGTTTTCTGCTTTTTAGCGCGTTCAATTTTTATTCTAACCGATATATTTTGTGCTTGTTTCCACTTTTCGTCCTGCTCGGTTCAATGGCCGTCTATCTTGTTTTTGAAAAACGGCAATGGGTATTTTGGAGTGGGGTTTTGGTGATGTTCGGCACTTCTTTATTCTTCAGCATCAAGGAGGCTCAATCATCTGATCGTTCTCTGGGTTACGCAAATGGTGTAATTGTGCAAATGAATGCAGTGACCTATTGTTTGGAAAACTTCTCAAAGGACACCCCGATTCAAACCGGATTTTTAATGAGTAAAAATCTTACGTGTCGTTATCCTGGCTATATATCAAGAGGAGAAGAATTCACGAGGGTAAACATCTCTCCCTTATCAAGCTCACACATTTTTATTGAATCTAACAACGAAAAATTAAGTCAAGAAATTAAAGCTTCGATAAACTTAAGGTTGATCAAATCTTTTGATAAAAATGGTGTTTCGTGTAAGGTATTTCAAAATGCGGACATAGCTTCAGATTGAAGTTCTGATTTTTAGAGAAACTCTTTCAATTAAGTCAGGATAATCTTCAAACACAATAATATTTTCTAAAGCAAGTACTTCATCGCTTAACCCGTTGCTTCCTTTGATACATATCAGATAGCCCTTATCGTGTATCTCAGCCAATTTAGCATCAGAAGACGGTCTCCAAGGATAGGCAACAACATCTGTATAAAACATTGCCTCAATAGATGAATCAACACGAAACAATACTACTTTCTTGTCGGCTACTTTTGGTTTCAGTTCCTTTAAATAGGTTACGATTTTTGCTTTTTCACCATGATCTTTAAATGGCTTCACTCTCTCAAACATATATCTTACCGGGAGTGCTATCATAGCCACCATAACCAGTGTCGAAATCACCTTATATTTAATTTTCGTCCTATATATTGATAAATACTTAAAAAACAATGCCGTAATCATGAACAGAGCAGGGGCTGTGAACATCGTATATGCCTTCATCTTGGTGGCTGCAAACGAGAAAAATAAAATCGGAACAATAATCCAAATGGAAATCGCAAGCCTTTCAAATCGAAATGGTCTTTTTATGGACTTCACAAAATACCAGATTAACGGAAGATAAATCAGCTCCCCGAAGCTGATTCTGATTCTTTCAAAATGATAATAAAACGGTCTGTATTGATCCTCCAGCACCTCCCATAAATGTTTGACATTATAGGCGCTTTCGATCATCGCTTCTTCAGGGAAACGGAGAAAAGTGTATATCTGCCACGGAACAGCAATTATTATAATGGTCACCAAAAGAACTCCAAAATTTTTCAAAAGCACTCTCAAGTCAAGTGGCTTTGAATTCTTCACCATAAATAAAATCCAAATTGGCAAAACAATGAGCGCAGGAAGCCACTTTGACAAAATTGCTAATCCAATAGAGACACCGCAAAGCACATTATAGATTTGTTTCTTATTCTGAGAAAACAAAATGCACAAATAGACCGCCAACTGGATGAAAAACAAAAAGAATATATCAACGTGATCGGTAGCAGATCTACCTGCGGCAAGTTCAATTATAAGTCCGTTAACTGCATAAAAAAAGGCAGAAATGTACCCAACCGTTCGCCCGTAAACCTCATACCCAATTAAGAACATGAGTCCAATACCGATGACTGTTAGAATTAGTGAAGGAATCCTTACGGCAAATTCACTGATACCAAAGAAATAAAGAGAAGTAGCTATCGACCATAACGGGACGGGCTGTTTATGAAGCCAAATATGATTCTTAGACCAATCTTCCTTGTTGTAACCCATTAATGGTTGATCATACAACATTGGTTTAAACGGATCATCAATTAAATGCTTCGCGACAAGGGCGTGATAGCGCTCATCCCACTCGTGCAGGTAAGGGTCGGCTGAAGCATTAATTCTTAAAAACAATCCCCCAATCATAAGAAGTAAAACCGCGATTTTGACTCTTTTCACGAAAAACATAATAGCCGAAATGGCTAAAACCAATACTCCAATCCAAAAAAACCAAATCATTGTTTGCTGAACATTAAAATTCCCATCATACTTCCTTCCAATTATTAAAACTTCACAATCTTAAGTAGTTTCATTTCACCATATATAATTGCTCTGAAAAAATAAATACCCTGTTCAAAACCTGAAATATCAAATTCTGACACCCCTTTTGGTAATTGCTCCCATTCACGGAGCAATTTGCCTGTTAAGTCAAACAAAGCTATTTTCTCAATTGGAAGTTCGGATTCAATTTGAAAAATCCCTTCCGTTGGATTTGGATAAGCTTTTAGCTTTATACTCTTCGAGCGAACAAACTCATAAAATCTAATGTAATCTACCTCAAAAACAGCAGGAAACTTCGTGGTTTCATCAGGTGCATGTTCACCAGCCTGCAACGCAAGATTAAAAATGATGCTCATGGAGTCACGTGGATAAGCCTGCTGTTCTAGGTATGTTCCGAAAGCAATTTCATCCCCGCAGAAAACAGGGTTTCCATCGTATGTCGTAAATCGCGGATACTCTCTTATGGTTTCTCCATCAAGTTGCCATATTATTTTAAACTCATCAAAAATACACGTGTAGACATGCCACTTAGTAAGATTCGCAATACTGTGATATTGTTTTGCACAGCTCGTGCCGTCAGGGTTTTGAAAATGAGCATGTCCTACGCCTGTTATATAATCATTGGTGTTTCGATAGTTGTCAAAAACATCTAATTCACTCGCTGTATCGCCTCTATACATCCAGAATGCTGGCCACATCCCTTCGCCATCAGGCAATCGGCAGCGGATTTCATACTTTCCATAAAAGTACTTCTTCTTTGTCCACAAGCTACCTGATGTGTAGTCCCATGACCTGAAATTCGGACGACCATCTTCCAGTAGTTCATCGTCTTCTTTCCAAAAGGCTGCTCTTCTCCATACCGTTTCCTTTTTGGCGATGATTTTACAAGTACCATCAGACACTTCCACATTGTCTAATGAAAAATACTGCCAATGTTGCTCATCATCAGCTGAACCTTGCCTCCATACCACATTCTCCCACACCTCTAAATCAAGTGAATCTCCATTAAACTCATCTGCAAACTTTAGTACGTAATCGCCCTTTTGACATTCGGGCATTTCAGGAAGAAACACAGGTGTTTTTGGACAGCCTTGAACAATGAGCTGGGCATGTAAATGCTTTTGTCCCGAAATCAGAAACAAAAAACATACAACCAAATAAGATTTATAGTGATTAGACATTTCCTCAGGCTGAAATAAATCGCAATATACAACCAATGATTCTTAAACTCTGGTCTGGCGTTAGCTCAGAATTATCATTATTCTTTAGTTATACTCTCATCTCGAGTCCTTCCCAAAACCCCATAAAACACCACCAACGGAATCAGCCAAATCATTTTTACGCCCAGGCGGTCGATGGCATTGGCAAACGTGCCGCAAGCCCAAGCATTCACCAATACGGCCAGCGTGGTCAATACAATGATGCCACGAAGCTGCGGATCGAGGGTTTTCCAGCGCATCAACATCCAAAGCAGAAACATTGCTGTCAAGGCGATGAACACATGTTGAATAAGGTTGAAGGTGCTCACATAAGACATTGACTTCTGATTTTGCTTTGAACGCTCGTAAGCATCCAATTCATGCGAAACATAACGCGCAACGCGTTCGTGCAGCAAGGTACCGGCCATGAAATCGCCATTACCATCGCCCATGTTGAATCTGAGCAGCTGATCGAATGTTGCTTGCAAAGAAGCTTTCACATGCAAAACCAAATATTTTGGACTCGTAAGCGTGGCATTGATGATTTCATTGAATTCGTCCTTTGTTCCTTTAAAATCACCGAGGGCATAAAACGGACTCGATTCATCCCACAAAAAAACCCATGCTTTGTCGGGCAATTGATCTTTGTATTCGCACATGCGGTAATTCTCTTCACCGCAATGTTCATCCAAGTATTCTTTCACAATGCCATGCTCTACCAACGCTGCAAAAAGAAAGGCATGTTTTGATTTTGACAGCGCAGAACCCATCGTAAAAATGGAAGCAATGGTCAAGGCTAAGGCTATAGAAAGGTTGATTAAAACCGGTTTTGCCGCTTTCTTTTCAAGTAATAAGAAATACAATGCTGCAAGAATAATGAGCACAATGCCAATGGATACATGCGACATATGCATCGCCACTGCCAATGTGTAGAGAAAAAACAGAGCTGCTTTTTGAGCAGCCGAGTGTCTGCCTATCAAAATCAGGAGAAGCGATAACACCATGATGGGCGTAAATACATCTGAAATCAACTGTGATGCTACCCACGAAACTCCTGTCAAGGTTGAAAGCAAGGCCATGAGCAAGATAAATCCCCACAAAAGCTTTTTGTCGGGAAGGAATAAGGCTGTCACCTTAAAAATCAAAAAACTTAAAATCAGTGATTGGAAAAATATTGGTCCCCAAAGTGTTAGTCCTGCAAATGAAGTGAGCCATAGAAAAAGACCGTAAGTGATGGGTCGGTCAAAAGGCGTTTCCAGCTCAAAACCCGAGGCCAAAAACGTAGATGTGTCAGCATAGACAATCGGATAGCCATTGAGAAAAGCGAAAAAAAGCAAGAACAAGGCTCCTAAAACAATGGCGAGAATACGTAAGACCTTGTTGCGCATTTCAGATGATTTAAAAAATGATCTCTGATTTTTCTTCCTTTCCGTCCACCGTCAATTTCACATTTCGCCCACAAAACACCGCTTCGTTGTAATCAACATGTCCGATGGGCGCGTCAAACGCCACAGGGAAATCATAATCAGAAACAGTATCTGCAATGATTTCGTAAGCGTTTTTTCCAAAAGGAACGGGATTGTCAATCATCTCGGTGAATTGACCAACGACCAATCCACGCAGGTTTTCTAATTGCCGCGAGCGCTTTAGCTGCATCATCATCCTGTCGAGGTGATAGAGGTATTCGGTCAGGTCTTCCAAAAACAAAATTTTACCGTCATAATTCACCGCGCTTGGAGTTTGCATGATGGAGTAAATCACCGAAAGATTACCACCGACTAAATTGCCGCTGGTGCTTCCCTTTCTATTTAGTAAGTTCTGCGAAAAAGAAATGGCCGTTTGTTCTCCAAACAATGCTTTTCTCAACGATTCACTTCCCGGGTTTTTCTCTCCGTCTTTGAAGAAAATCGGCATGGTAGAATGCAGCGTTTCTATCCCAATATTTTGTTGAACGTGACTATGCAGCACGGTTAAATCACTGAAACCGCAAAGCCATTTTGGCGATTTCTTGAACACTGTCCAATCGATCAAATCGATGATGCGGGCAGTGCCGTAGCCACCACGCGCAAAGATCACGGCCTTGATTTCAGGATTGTCGAGTGCCCATTGCAAATCGGCCGCACGCTGTGCATCGGTGCCTGCAAATTGGTGGTGAGCGCCATAGAGGTTTGCTCCTTCCATCACTTCCAGTCCCCACGAAGAGATTTCTTTGATGGCACCGTCAATTTGATTACGCTCTAATTTTTTTGCCGTGGCCACAATGGCAACCTTGTCGCCTTTGGTGAGGTAAGGTGGTTTCATTCGAAGCAAATGTAATGACCAAAAAGGGGATGGCGAATCGATTGGCATTCAACTTATGAATGCTGATTTTGGTCAATCAAAACAGCAAAATTACATGAAATTTTAAACCTCAACTTTAAATTTTCATGGATAAATGAAAATATCTACCATGAAATATTTAATTTTGAATTGAAATTTTCATGCACCATGATCCATCGCTTTGCCATACAAGAACTTCAATCTCACATGAGTTACTTCCCTGCTGTTGGCATTATTGGCCCACGTCAAGTAGGAAAAACCACGTTAGCAAAAACCATTGCCAAAGAATTGGACAAAAAAGCCATGTACATTGATCTTGAAAATCCTGCTGACGAAGCACAACTTTTTGACCCTGTGCTTTTCTTTCAACAAAACGAAGAGCGCTGCGTAATTCTGGATGAAGTGCAGCGCAGGCCTGATTTATTTCCTGTATTGCGCTCCATGATCGATCGCAATCGCGTTCCGGGTCAATTCATTCTGTTGGGTTCGGCTTCTCCTGATTTAATTCGAAATTCATCAGAATCATTGGCTGGACGTATTGCATATTTAGAACTATCACCGTTCAACTTGATTGAAACAGGCATGGACTTCGAAAACCAGCAAGACCTATGGTTGAAAGGTGGATTTCCCGGCTCATATCTCGCGCCAAGCAATAAGCTAAGCCTAACATGGCGCAGCAACTTCATTCGGTCGTATGTTGAGCGGGACCTTCCCATGCTAGGCTTGAATGCCGATAAATCAGTAACGCTTCGCTTGTGGAAAATGCTCGCCCACAGCCATGCCAACGTCATCAATCACAGTGCGCTCTCGCGTTCATTGGGGTTGACATCGGTTACTTTGAAAAAGTATACTGATTTTATGGAGGGCGCACTTTTACTGCGCTCGTTGCCGCCCTACCACACCAACATCAAAAAACGATTGGTGAAGTCTCCTAAAATCTACGTGCGCGACAGCGGAATTCTCCACCAATTGCTGGCTATCCAAGACCTTCAATCGCTGATGAGCCATCCTTCTCTTGGGGCTTCATGGGAAGGATTCGTGGTTGACCAGATCATTTCCGTTTTGGGAGATGAATACGACTACACCTTTTACCGAACGCACCAAGGAAGTGAATGCGACTTGGTAATTTTAAAAGGCGGGAAACCTCATTTGTGTATCGAAATCAAATACACTTCTGCACCCGTTCCTACCAGAGGCATGCTGCAAGCGTTTGAAGATCTCGGAGCGAAAAAAAATTACATCATTACTCCCATGAGCGAGAGTTATCGAATTACTGAAAACATCGAGGTGAGGAGTTTGAAAGGGTTTTTGGATGAAGTAATTTCATAAGCAACAAATTTTTTAGCTCCAATGTAGATGCCTTACCATCATCCCTCAACATTTCCCACCTTTGCGGCCTTAGAAAAACCCTAAGGACATATGCCCAAACGTCACCTTGTTACTTCTGCCCTGCCCTACGCCAATGGACCTTTGCACATTGGACACATTGCAGGAGCTTACTTACCCGCAGATATTTATGTACGTTATTTGAGGAGAAAATACGGACATGAAAACGTTTTGCACGTTTGCGGTTCTGACGAGCACGGTGCCGCCATCAGCATGAAGGCCATCAAAGAAGGCACCACGCCAAAAGCCATTGTAGACCAATACCACGCAATCAATAAGGCTGCATTTGAAGATTTTGGAATCGACTTCGACATTTATCATCGCACTTCATCTGATTTGCACAAAGAAACATCGCAAGCATTTTTCTTGGAGCTTTACGAGAAAGGCGTTTTTAAAAAAGTGCACAGCGAGCAGATGTACGACCCCGAAGCGCAACAATTTTTAGCCGATCGGTTTATCATTGGAACGTGCCCCAACTGCAGCAGCCAGCGCGCCTATGGCGATCAATGCGAAAGCTGTGGAAAAGCACTGAGCCCGACCGACCTTATCAATCCGCACTCTACGCTCAGCGGCACAAAACCGGTGCTGAAAGAAACCTGGCATTTCTACCTGCCCATGGGTGATCATGCAGCTTGGGTTAATGAGTTTATTGCCAAAGGCACGTTGAACGGAGAGGTTCACCACGACCCCGCGCTCTGGCGCAAACAAGTGGTGGGTCAATGCCTCAGCTGGATCGATGGCGGACTAGGCGATCGTGCGATGACGAGGGATTTAGACTGGGGTGTACCTGTGCCGCTCGAAGGCGCTGAAGGCAAAGTGTTGTATGTGTGGTTAGATGCACCCATCGGATACATTTCTGCTACAAAGCAATGGGCAATCGATCAGGAAAAGCCGGAAGCGTGGAAAAAATGGTGGCAAGACAGCGAAAGCAACTTGGTGCATTTTATCGGTAAAGACAACATCGTATTTCACTGCATCATTTTTCCTATTCTGCTCAAAACGCATGGTGAATTTAACCTTCCTGTAAATGTTCCGGCAAACGAGTTCTTAAACTTAGAAGGCGATAAAATTTCTACTTCGCGCAATCATGCCGTATGGCTGCATGAGTACCTTGAAGATTTTCCGGGCAAAAAAGACGAATTGCGTTATGTGCTGACCTCCATCGCTCCGGAAACAAAAGACAGTGAGTTTACATGGAAAGACTATCAAGCGCGGGTAAACAATGAATTGGTAGCTATTTTAGGAAACTTCGTGAACCGCGTGGTCGTGTTGACACACAAATACTACGGTGGAGTGATTCCTTACTTTAATGCAGTGGATGCGGAAATCGCAACCGCGCAAAAAACAGCCTTGGACAATATTGAGTCGAATTTAGAAAAATTCAAATTCCGCGATGGGCTTGCCGAGGCGATGAACCTGGCACGTTTTGGCAACAAATACCTCGCAGACCAAGAGCCGTGGAAATTACAAAAAACCGATCCTGAGGCGGTACGCAAAATCATGTTTAACGCGCTCAACATCACAGCCAATCTAGCCGATGCCTTTGAGCCTTTTCTGCCGGACACGGCCAATCTCATCCGTGAAATGCTCAAAATAGATCGCGTATTTAAAGGCTTTTTAGACGGCCATGAAATAGACGAAGCAAAATTGCTTTTCACCAAAGTGGAAGACGAAGCCATCGAGAAGCAGACCTTAAAATTGAAGAAAGAAGCCATGACAAATAATCTACAATCCAATTCAGAAAGCGCTCAAAGTGATGGGGTCGTAAGGCCATTTAAGGAAAACATCAGTTTTGATGATTTCATGAAAATGGACATCCGAATAGGTACGATCACAGCCGCTGAAAAGGTGGAGAAGGCGGATAAACTGCTCAAGCTATCGGTTGATTTGGGCAGCGAAGCGCGCACTATCGTGTCTGGCATTGCGCTCCAATTTAAACCCGAAGATGTGATCGGAAAACAAGTATCGGTATTGTGCAACCTCGAACCGCGAAAAATCAGGGGTGTAGAAAGTCAAGGAATGATCTTGATGGCTGAAGATGCAGAAGGAAAATTGAGTTTTGTGACTCCCGAGGCAGGTTTTGAAAGCGGGTCAGAGATTCGCTAGAAATTTGCGGATCAGCCATTTGCAGATTATTCTATAAATTATGCGTCAATTTAAACACTAGAATCTTAGATGAAAAAACTCAGTTTTTTTTTGATATCATTCTTAATTATGACCCTTTCGTGTGTAGATGAGCAAACCTATAGTTGTGAATGCTCCTTTACAATAGGATCAATTCAGGGAGATACTAGCAGCGTGGTTCAAGCTGCCGATAAAGATGAGGCACAAACCGCCTGTTATGAGTTTGCAAATGAAGTTGGCGGCAACACCACATGTGAGATTTAACAATTTCGTTTTCAGCGACAAAACATATCCATCGGACGAAATAATAAACCTTAACACGCCAACCAAAATCACTAGGCCTTAACTTTGCACCCTTTAGTATTAATCTTTTCCTTTTTTCAATGAGTTTCACTACTTACCGTTTCGACAGACAGAGCAACGCTGAATTTTATCGTACCTTAAGAGCTCGCGTAAACGATTACTTCTCTGACAACAATATTTCTAGGCATGCAAATGCATCGATGGTTTTCAAAACCATAACGCTTGTCGCCATGTACTTTGTGCCTTATGCCTTTCTGCTTTCAGGGGCTGTCACGGCTACCATTCCGTTTTTAACCCTATGGCTGATCATGGGTCTTGGTGCTGCAGGAATTGGGTTTAGCGTAATGCATGACGCCAACCATGGAGCCTATTCCACCAACAAATTTGTTAATAGTGCTTTGGGCAACTTAATGAACATTTTAGGAGCCAACAGCAGCATCTGGAAACTTCAACACAACGTTTTGCACCATAGTTTCACCAATATTGACGGTGCTGATGAAGACATCAATGCGCCCAGTTTTTTACGTTTCTCGCCACACCAAAAATTACGTCCAATCCATAAATACCAACACATTTATGCTTGGTTTCTTTATGGTTTTATGATTCTTTTAAAAGTCCTTTACACTGATTTTAAACAAGCCTTTCATTACCGCGAAATAAAACTGTTGAAAACGAAAAAGGAGTTCATTAGCTTGATTATGAAAATCAGTTTTTGGAAACTAGTTTACTTTGCTTTGTTTTTGGTTGTCCCCATTCTTGTAATGCCTGTTTCGCCATGGATGGTGCTGCTGGGTTTTTTCTTAATGCACTACGTAGTTGGTATGGCAATGGCTGTAATTTTTCAAGCTGCGCATGTTATGCCCGCAACCGCATTTCCTGATCCACCTAAAAGCGGGAAAATGGATAACAACTGGGCTGTCCACCAATTAATGACTACAACGAATTTCGCACCAAACAACAAAGTTTTATCTTGGTACATCGGTGGTCTGAACTATCAAGTAGAGCATCATTTATTTCCGAGCATTTGCCATGTACACTACAAAGACATTTCGCAAATTGTTCGTGAGACAGCAAAAGAATTCAATGTTCCTTATAATACCATAGACAGGTTCCGAGAAGCCATTGCCGAGCATGCCAAAATGCTTCATATGCTAGGCAACGCTCAAAATTTGAAGACCGCTTAATATTCCGAACCGACTTATCTTTGCCCCGCTTTTCAAGGGTGTTTTTTGGCTCCGTAGTCCCGCTTTGCCGCTCTGCGATTGCAAAGCGTGGATGCCCGAAGCAAAACTCACTGTTGGGTGATGTTTCAAAGTTCTTTGGCCCCGTAGTTCAATGGATAGAATAGAAGTTTCCTAAACTTTAGATGGCAGTTCGATCCTGCCCGGGGCTACAATATGTCTTACACTGTTTACGTCATTCGAAATTCGTTGACCGGCAAGCTCTACAAAGGCCAGACCGAGCATTTGGAAAAAAGATTAACCGAGCACAACCAGGGTCACACCAAAACCACACGCGGTGAAGGCATTTGGAGCGTGGTTTATTCTGAAGTGTTTGAAACACGCCAAGAAGCACTAAAACGTGAAAAGTATTTCAAGTCTGCTGCGGGTAGAAGATTCTTGAAAAAAGTACTAAGCGCATAGTCGCTGCATCACTTCGTTGCACAATAAGACCAGCATATCAACTGACCCCTTGTTCAATGGATACCCGCCCGTACCGAACGGTACGTTCGGGCGGGGAATAGAAGTTTCCTAAACTTTTGATACAGGTTCCCTGCCCGAATGATTCGTTCAGGCGGGGATTCCTGTCGGGGCTACTTTCCAGAGTGAGAGTGGAGTGTGAGAGTGGAGTGAAAACTCAGCATG
>JBBDRU010000195.1:20112-21996 GCA_040905305.1 Salibacteraceae bacterium
GGGCTACTTTCCAGAGTGAGAGTGGAGTGTGAGAGTGGAGTGAAAACTCAGCATGCACACTGAAGACCTCGTAAAGAGTGAATGCGTTTGGAGCGTGGTTTACTCGGAATTATGAAGAAATTGGAATAAAGACCCATTGTTATGGCCATTTAGTTGTCATGTAACAAGCGTTACTCCTCGATAAATATCACCCATTCCAAAACACTTTCGGAAATAAATGACCTAATATCGGTTTGCAAGGAAGTGGTTGTGGCACGTTGGGAAGTGAGTGGTTGTGGTAGCGCTCAATTGAGTGTACTATCGCTTCATCAATTAAAATTAAAAGCCATGAACAAGTTCATCTTACTTACAGCAATATGTTTCATTTTCGGAATTTCTTTAAACGCTCAGCATACCGAAAATATCGATCCTCAGAATGATGTTGAATTACTCATTGTGAAAAATGCAGATGGCTGCACCGATGCAGAGTCATATATCTACGAGATGAAAAACAAGAATTTAAAAAAGCTTGCATACCTTTATCCTGAAACAGCACATGCCAATACCCAAAACAACGCTTACAACTCTCAAATGATCCAGAAGGTTTTGACGGAATACGCACTCGATGGATATGATATCACAGAAACACGCGTTGAAAATTATAGCAGTGCTTGCGACAAGAAAATGGTTTACCGATTAACGCCAAGCATGGAAACGTTTGCTGCGGCTAAGGAAGTGAAATAACTAACGTCTTTCTAAAGACTCCACCATACATAAGAAAACTTCTTCTTCCACTTTGTGATGAATATTTAGATCAACTTTGAATTGCACAAGCATATTTTTAAACGCTCGATATGCGAATGAGGCAGCCACATCAGAAAATTCCGTTTCAACCATCTTTAGCAACGTTTGCAGATGGTCTTCAATATTATGATCATGATGATACCTGAACTCAACAACAGAATAGTTTTCAGGCTTTTTTCCATCATACAAACTCTCAGCATAAGGAAATAAACGATTCTCTTCCAATTCGATATGCTCCAATAATTCGTTTTGGTAATTGCTATAAAAATGGGTAAGCATTGCCGAAACCGGATGATCGGGAAACTGAGATTGAATGCTCTTAATCGCCATTTCCATTTTTGGCAACATGCGTTCCTTATAAAAAGCATGAGTACGCTTCAGGTAATCCAACACCACCGACATGGAATATTGACTAAATGTTGCCGAATCAAAAAGATCAGGGCGACCATAGACTGTGCATAATTCAATGATAAAATCAACATCTTTAATGCTTGCGTTGGATATCAACTCAACACGCAACTCATTTCCGTTTTGAAATAAATCGTAACGCTCAAGGGCAATTGAGGTCAACGGTTCAAAATGAATGGTGTTTTTTAGGCTTTCAATTTTCTCTAATAACATGATGCTCTATTTATTGACCGAACATAAGCCAATACTGGCTTTGCAGATATACCTTAAATCAGGTATTTAATTGAATATTATCATTTTAAATTGTGAAAAACTCAGTGCAATACAGATATTCTGTGGGTTTCCGTGCTCCTCTCATCACTTATACGAATAAGGTAAACTCCATTGGGAAGAGCAGAAGTATCTAATTTCCCGTTCATGGTTTTTTGCTCTTCGAGCATTCGACCGGCCATATCATAAACTTGAATGTGCAACTGACGCTCCGATGATTGCTGGATAATCAACGATTTATCTGCTGGATTTGGAAACACCACAAAGCTTTGTCGGTTCAGGTTTTTAACTCCCGTAGTGGTATCCTCAGTGGTACCGATTGTGTCAACATATCCTGAATCCACACCATGAGCTCCCAACATCACAACTTCTAAATCATCGATATACATTCCGTCCAACTCAACAAACTGATCACTAACAAGG
>JBBDRU010000195.1:22096-33094 GCA_040905305.1 Salibacteraceae bacterium
ATCGATGATTCTGTTATAAATAAGCTCATTGTTTGCTTCCGGTGAATAAAGTGAATACGGTGAGTCAGTTATGGAAACATCCGGTGATACAAAATCCTGATTGGTCAAACCCCAATCTGTTTGGCTCAAAAACTCCGGGTCTAACTTACCGCCATTTGACAAGGCTACAAAAGGGTCTCCGAATTGCTTTGTGACACGCTGCTTGAAGGTCTTTCCATTAAACTCAGCCACAAGGTCAAAAACAATATCATCTCCTTCCTGAATAGTCGGGTCAAGCTCGTAATTAAAACTCAATACTAACTCTTCTGCCAGGTTCATGACGGCCACATTCTGAGACTGAGTGCCACTCACAATATTTCCGGAAACTGGTTGGAAACTAAACGTGTATGAGCCGTCAAACGCCAAACCCAATCTCGTGGCCTTTGCAGAATAACTTCCTTGAATCGTTGAAATAAAAGCACTTGAAGCATCTTCTATAATTGCATAATTGCCGGCAAAATGTGCGAGCAACAAGTTTGGCAACACGTTTTCCTGGCTAAGTGGTGTAATTCTAGAAACAACCGGCCAAAAACCATCGTCCCCTTTACCAACTTCGGGAGTCATTGAAAACATCTTTGATTTGGTGGTCTGCTCACCATACATCCAATCATCAGAATCACCATTGACCGAATAACCAACCGTCTGAACCCCTGTTCCAAACAGGTAATTGTTTTGAGCCGTCAACGCCTCGGCCATAGCGATAAAAACATTAGAATCAGGAGTAAGCTCCGTGCCCGTTCCCCATGGATAAATCAAATAATTCCCAAACGAATGGTAATTCAACGCCAATCCGAAATCGTGTTGTTCACAAAACCATTTTACAGCCTGTGTTTCTGGCTCTGAAAACGGAGCCGGGCCACGATATGTTTGAGCGCTGGTGCTCGGTGACGACCCCTGATTGTCAATTCCCCATTCGTAGCCATAGTTTCTGTTTAGGTCAACTCCTTCAGTGCCATCACCATTATTTCGCAAATTTTTTCGCCACATTCCTCCGCCATTTGGGTTAGTCGTTTCATTTCTGATATAGCCATCCGGATTGATCATCGGAATGAAGTATAATTCCGTTTGGTCGAGAAGTTGGGTTACTTCATTGATACTGCCATAGTTTTCAAGCAAATACCACATGTAAAAAATAAGCTGGGTAAGCGATTGCGGCTCACGCGCGTGATGGATGGCTGTATAAAGTGCTTCCGGTTCATTCTCATTTACCGCTGCATTTTCAGAAATCTTCACATGATAAATAGGCCGATTCTGGTGACTCAAAAAAGTATCAATCGGTTGACGCACTGTAATCAATGAAGGATACAACTGGTGCATTGAGTCGAGTTGTTGTAAAAATTCATCATAGGTATAAAACCCACCCATGCTTCCAAGAACAAAATTATCGGGCACCTGAAATGTATCATTTGAGGTTGAAATGCATCCGTTTCGACTACTTCGACTGAATGATTCACCGCGTTGTAAATAATAAGCCTGAACATCTTCGTGAATCACATCATATTGTATTCCGGAACGATCCATCCAATCGCGTGTTTCGCTATGAAAGTCACTGATCAAGAAAACACCTTTTTTGATTACCCCGTGATCCATTTCGATGCCTTTTTGTTGCAAAAGCGATTCAGAAATAGGATCGAGCCATACTTTCAGTTTGGAAAAATCCTGAGCGACCAACATGCTGGAGATCAAAAAAAGCGTGAGTGTAAAAAGCTTATTCATAGCTGAAAAATGATTTTCCCGAAAATACAATAAGAATTGGGCATGATTTAGACGACTGAGTAATTGTAAACGACTATTTTCGTTTCAAATTTAGCAGGAATGTCACAAGATCATCATGACGAAAAACCTCAAGGGTTTTTGAACACAGTTTTTGACGAAACAATGGGCGGATTTGGAATCGTTTGGGTTTCAGGGCTTTTAATTGTTGTCTTCTTATTGCTACTCTTGGGTTAATTCCTAGAGTGTACATTTAACCGAGTGTGGTCTTGCTTTGAACAGGCCGCAATATTTTCTGTTTATTATTTTTCGGTATGGTACACATTCCCCAACATATTCAAGAACTGGTTTCTTATAAACCGGGAAAGCCTGTTGATCAAATCATTCAGGAACTTAACCTCACGGAAACGGCCATACTATGGAACAATGAAAACAATTTAGGGTCGGCTCCGAAGGCGTTGGAGCGCGTAAAAGAAGCTCTAGACTCTTCACACCTATATCCAGATCCTGCGGCAACACAGCTTTGTGAGCGCATTGCAAAGCTCAATGATTGCAGCGTTGATCATGTTTCCGTTGACAACGGTTCTGAGTCGATTCTCGATGCAATGTTTCGTGCGTTTTTTCAGAATGATGATGAGCTGATCACTTGCGAAGGAACCTTTGTTGCAGTTTACATCTGGGCAAAATCAAACAATATTCCATGCGAAAAATACCCTTTAAAAAGGGGATATCAATTCGATGTTGATCGGCTTATTGGCGCGGTAACCCCAAATACCAAGGCAGTATATGTGGCTAACCCAAACAACCCCACTGGTGCAATGATTTCTAAACAAGATTTAGAACAGTTGATACACTCAGTTCCGGAACATGTTTTGGTGATCGTTGATGAAGCTTATTATGAATACGCAAAAGAAATCGATGAGGGCTATCCGGACAGTTTTGCCATGAGACAACCTAATGTAATCACCTTGCGCACATTTAGCAAAGCATATGGCATTGCTGGAATCAGGGTAGGGTACGCACTCGGAGAGCCCAAACTTATAGAAGCTATTAGAAAAGTTAGGATGACTTTTGCTCCCGGAAATCTTGCTCAGGCCGCAGCAATTGGAGCCATTGAAGACCAGGATCATGTGAAAAAATCTGTTCGGCTGAATAGAAAAAGTCTTTCAGAATTCTATATAGCCATGCACGAACAAGAACTTGATTATATTCCATCCTATGGAAACTTCGTAATGGTTGATTTGAAAAGTGAAGAAAGTGCTTTACAGTTTGTAAATGACTTGCTAAAAAAAGGCGTATTCATACGCCATCTGAGAGCGTTTGGTTTACCGCATTGTGTGCGCATTTCTACAGGAACCCAACAGGAAAACGCTTTACTCGTGAGATCTCTGTCTGATGGGCTTTATTGAACAATAATTCTAAAGCTTCCTAAATAGTTTTCAGCACTGAGTTTAAGTATATAAACACCTCGTGACAAATGACCTAACTGAAACTCATGTGTTGCAGTATTCTCCATTTTCGGGATGGCTTTTTCCATCACCAATTGACCTAGTTGATCAAATATTTGAAACTGCTTCTCACCGCCTGTTCCGGAAACCAACCGAACATTCAACACATCGTTGGTTGGGTTTGGAAACACTTCATAAACAATTTTCTGTTCAGCTAGCTCATCAACCGATAATGGCCAAACATTTATCTTTCTACGCGCTGTATCCAAGCATCCAGCTTCTGATACCTGAACCACCTGAAGGTTCGCGGTTGGGCCAGTTGTGTAATTTACAATAGCCACATTAAGGTTTTGAGTCACCACGCTTCCATTGGTCACGCTCCATTGGTAGCTAGCCCCAGGTGCCAACTCTACACTCACAGTGTCATTAGTACCTGAAGTTAAATCGCTCTGATATTGAAATTCTGAAATCTTATTAAAGGTATCAATCACAATGACTTCAACGGTTTGAGATGCTTCATTTCCATTAATGTCTATAGCTGAAAAGGTGATGACGTTCATGCCTTCATCCTCGCAGGTGAATATGGAATCGGAAATGGAATAAGATGCAATACCACAATTATCTGTAGATCCATTGTCAACTTCTTGTGTGGTCATCGTCCCCATTCCATTCAAATCAAGATAAACCGTTGGCGATTGTGTAATCAGGTCTGGTGAGTTAGTGTCTGCAATGGATACCTGAGCATTTGCCGTGGTGGTGTTTCCAAATGCATCTGACGCAAAAACCGTAACCACTACATTGCCTACAGCGCTGCATCCAAATGATCCGGGAGTAACCAAAAGTTGGTCAATACCACAATTATCATAGGCCGTATCTATTACAAGTGATGGTGAAACGCTGGCTACTCCACTTCCATTAAGGTATATCGTGGCAGGCTGAGTTTGAACAATGGGGTCATCCTCATCGCTCACAACAACAGTAATCATCTGCTGGGCAACATTTCCACTTTCATCAACAACAGTTGCCAAGACCGATACATTTTGACCTATATCATCACAATCAAACACAGTTTGAGAAATTCCAATGGAATCAACTCCACAATTATCGCTTACGTTGGGAGCTAATAATGACTGACTTAAAGTAGCCTCACCATTCAGATCAATCGGAATATTTATGCTCGTTGTGTTGAGAGTCGGAGCCATCGAGTCGATCACTGTAATCACAGCAGATGCAGTTGCGCTATTACCCGATAAATCCATAACGCTCAAGCTTGCATTATTGCTGCCAATATCTGCACAAGTAAAACTATTTGGTGTAAGCGCAACGGAACTGATTCCGCAATTGTCAGTACTCCCATTATTTACCTGAGCTCCGGTTACCGTTACATTTCCGCTCGCATCTAAATAAACATTGATGTTCTGAGCTAAAACAATTGGAGCGAAAGTGTCAACCACAGTGACGGTTGCAGAAGCCGTTCCCGAATTACCTGCTGCATCAGTCACCGCTAGGGTCACCGCATTGGAACCTACATCAGAGCAATCAAAGGCCGTTTGACTTAGAGTAGTGCTGCTTATGGAACAATTATCTGTGGAGCCATTATCGATCTGGGCAGGTGTTGCGATTGCGTTGCCTGTTGCGTCCAGATTCAAGGTAATATTCTGAGTGATGACATTGGGAGTTGTGGTGTCTGCCACGGTTATAACTGCATTTGCATCTGCCGAGTTACCGGAAGGGTCTGTGGCTGTAAGTAGGACATTATTTGTGCCGATGTCTGAGCAATCAAAAACACTATCATTAAGGCTTAAACTGCTGATGGAGCAGTTATCGGTAGAGCCATTGTCAACCATCAAAGCATTGATCGCTGCATTGCCGGATGCATCCAGATAAGCTGTTATATTTTGAGAAACCACGGTTGGCGGAGTGTTGTCAACTGTGGTATTGATAGTAATTGCTTCAGCTTCTGTACACCCTAGCGCATCAGTTATAGTCAGGGTATATGTTCCGCTGGAAAGACTGCTGAGGTTTTGTGTGGTCGCTCCATTACTCCATAAATAAGAGTAGGGAGATGTTCCTGAACTGATAGTGGTTTGAATAGCACCTGCTGATCCACCACATCCGCTACCCGTTGAAGATAGAGAAAACTGCGGATCTGAAACATTTAAAGTCACGGTTATAACGCTATCACAACCTGCAGCATTCAGAATTGTGTCATTGAAGATAGCACTTGATGTGTAGTTATTTCCTCCCGGTGAAACATAGGTTTGTCCCTGACAAATATCCTCAGAAATGGAGCTGGTTGTTGTAACGCATATAACAGGAGGGTCTGCCTTGCGGCTCAATATCAGTGAAACTTGTTGAGGAGCGGTGAGCGTTCCTTTGTGTTTTATTTTGATCGTATAAAAACCCGGATCAGGACTAGCGATTTCAATTTTTTCAACGTTATCTCTAAAATTATCCCCGGTAGTGGCCGCACTTGAAGGTGAAGCCGGATTCAAAATCCACGGTTCATATTCAATGGAAGACGAATCGTTGATCACTCTCAAATCAAGGTCATTCACCAACATTAACGTAGTTGGATCTAACTGTGCTGTGGTAGGTGTTCCTGCAGGGTCATTCCAGCAAATCGTTGCTATAAGCGGATCATTTCCATCAAAATAGTAGTTGTAAACTAAGGAATCTCCATTGCTCAAATTGTCCCAGGTGATGATAGAATTAGTGTCATCAATGTGTTCAACTGCACCGCGTGTATCCAATAAACCCCAACCAAATTTGTAATCAGGTCCATTTGCCGAGCCAGCCTCATTTGCTGTGTGAATGACTAAACCTTTAAGGGCAGATGAAAGCATAAAACTGCTGTTTTGGTCATCATAATACTCTTGAATCAGTGCAAGAGAACCCGTAACATTTGGAGCGCTCATCGAGGTGCCGCTACTCGAATAATAATCATTGTTTGATTGTGAACCAGAAGAATACAAGGAAACTCCATTCCCTGAAATATCTGGTTTTATTCGCCCGTCATCGGTTGGCCCCCAACCGCTAAAAGAACTCATAACCACATTGCTGGGCTGAGAATAACCTGAACTAATGTCATTCACGGCTCCTATGGTTAAAATGTTTTTTGCGTTTCCAGTTGTTGAAATACAGTCATATCCTGTCGGACAGTCTGCGGCACGTGTTTGAGTGGAAAGTGTCCATCCACTGCTCCAAACATAATGCGTGTCGTTCGCAGCGGCCGAAATATTGTCATTTCTATCATTTCCGGCAGATTTGACGATCAAATAGTTTGGAGCTGCGTTGGCGATGGTATCCCAAACGTATGCCCAATAATTATAAAATCCAAAATAGTAATCCTCTGTTTGGCTAATGCTAGGTGTTCCATACCAATACCAAGCACTTGCACCAGAGTTATAATACCATCCGGTTATGGTGCCATAAGAGTGATTCGAGATGATGGCATTTGCAGTAGCAGCATACGTAGCCATTTCAGATTCATCATTGCTAAAGTCATGTGCTTTTAGCGTAGCCTGATAAGCCATACCTTTTGCTGATGTATTCACACCACCGGCTAACATGGTTCCGGCTACATGTGTTGCGTGGTCACTAAAGCTTCCAGGACTATCCACCTGAGTTACACGCCCGGTCAATTCCTGATGTGTTCCTCTAACTCCTCCTCCATCCCATTCTCCGATTTCAATGCCACTGCCAGTAAGCGAAAACCCTGCGCCACCAAAAGGATGAACATCATCTGTATTGGTTGTTGCTGCTGCATTGCTATTGTGTGTTTCATAAAATTCAGGGAAGCCGAGATCATCAAACCGAACCAGCTTGGTTACCTTGCCATTGTCGTTTACCTCCATCACCAATGACTCGCCAAAACGTTCTTTTAATTTGGCAATCTTAGCACTATCGATACGCTGTTTTTCTTCAAATTTGGAAGCCATTTTCAACAAAGCATCAGCGTCTGAGGTGACCTTTGGCGTTTCGGGATTTTCCTGGCCTTGAGCCACAAAAGAACCGAATGAAAAGCTAAAAACAAGAAGACTCAATAGGTAGAAACGAAGAAACATGGATGTAGGTTTAAAAATTTAAAAACAGCCTAGAAAGCTGTTTTTCAAATATATGACTATTTGTAGATTGAAATTAAAAACGTTCAGCTATTCTTATACAACTAACAGTGCACATACGAAGTATTTAGACATAAGGTTGGGAAAAAACCAGAACGACCTCCTGCTGTGAAAAGGCAGTTTAAACCACAGAGTGCACAGAGAAGACCATGAGAACGCAGAGCTTTTTCGCGGACTTTGAGAAGTTTACGTTGTAAAAACTCATCTCACAACCTATAAAGTGGTAATTTGCTTGATTAGACTTCAAACATTTTACCCTGCATTTTTAAATTATTGTTTTAAATTTGCAGGGATGTTTAAGCGAGTACTGGAATCAGAATTGCGTGAGTCGATGACTGAATCTCCTGCTGTTGGCCTTTTGGGGCCGAGGCAAGTTGGAAAAACAACACTTGCCAAAACCATAATGTTGAGCTATGAGGATTGCCTCTATCTGGATTTAGAAAGACCTTCTGACTTGAGTAAGCTGAGCAATGCGGAATATTTTCTAGCCAACAACAGAAACAAAACCATCATACTTGATGAGGTGCAGCGCAAACCGGATCTTTTTCCTTTGCTCAGATCAGAAATAGATGCCCATCCAGTCCCAGGCAGATTTGTTCTTTTAGGTTCTGCAAGCCCTGAATTGATTCGCACAAGTGCCGAATCTCTGGCAGGCCGTATCGTCTATCACCAGCTTTCACCACTGCTATTACAAGAAGTCGCCCATCAGTTTTCTTTTGAGGATCATTGGCTTAAAGGCGGATTTCCTGAACCATTGCAAAAAAGGAATCAAAAGGCAGGCACAAAATGGTTTGAGTCTTTTTTAAGCAGTTACATTGAACGCGATCTTCCTGCTATAGGACTGAACACAACAGGTGTTAACCTCTATCGATTATTCGCCATGCTTGCTCATGAGCAAGGGCAACCTGAAAACGACACCAAGCTCTCTTTAGCCTTAGGGGTTAAATCTCCAACTGTTAAGCGAGCTTTAGATTATATTGAACAAGCATTTCTAATTCGCAGACTTCCGGCTTGGTTTAGCAATGCTAAAAAGAGGATTGTGAAATCGCCCAGACTTTACTTCACCGATTCGGGGTTGTTGCATCACCTACAAAACGTTGATTCGTTCAACGACTTGCTCGGAAACCCCAATATTGGTTTCTCTTTTGAAGGCTATTGCATTAATCAGATAACAGGTAATCCAAATATGTCTGCTTACCAGTTCTATTACTACAGAACACAAGACGGAACAGAATGTGACCTCTTGGCGGTAAAAAACAATTCAATCGTTGCTGCCTTTGAGTTCAAACTGACCAGTTCGCCAGAGGTTACAAAGTCCATGATGAATTCCATTACCGACTTGAAGCCTAAGCATTTCTTCCTTGTAACCCCACAAAGTGAGGTGTATGAACTACAAAAAAACATCAAGGTGTGCGGAATTGAATCCATACCTGATCTGTTGAAAGCGCTTTAAATCGCCCTTTTCTTAACGCGAGAGGGATTAACCACAGAGTGCACAAAGGAGACACAGAAAACACAGAAATTCTCAGCATACTCAGCGTTTAAGTGAGTTTTCTTAACGCCAAGAGGGCGCTAAGAGCGCAAAGGTCGGTTTATTATTTCAACCATATTTTTCGTTAAAGGACATACGGTAGACAAAAAAACTCTGCGCCCTCTGCGTCAAAAACCTGCCTCTAAAACTCCAACACACGCTCTATCGCAGCGCGCACTTCCTCCTCGTTTGGTAAATATGCTTGTTCTAATATTTCATTCAGTGGAATGGCTGGAGTGTCTTTTGCTCCGACCACAATAACCGGTGCGTCCAAATCTTCAAAACAATCGTCAACAATTCTTCCTGCGATTCCTTGAGCGAATGAACTTCCCCTTGGTTCTTCCGTCACCACAATCACCTTATTGTGTCTTCTGGTAGCATCAAAAATGGCTTCGGCATCTACGGGCTGAATGGAGCGCAAATCCAAAATTTCTACCCGACCGGGAAAATGCTTGGCCGCTGCTTCGCTCCAATACACTCCGCGTCCATAAGTGATGACCACGCAGGTTTCACCCTTGTCAATTTTTTCCTGATCTGCCTCTTGAACCACCCGCGCTTTACCAAACGGCACTACATAATCTTCGCTCGGCTCAGTGGTTTTCGCGCCTTCCGTTCCTTTTATTTTACTCCAATACAAACCTTTGTGTTCCAGTAAAACACAGGGATTTGGATCGTAAAAAGCTGCTTTCAATAGTCCTTTTAAATCGGCACCCGTACTTGGATAAGCGACTTTTATTCCACGGATGTTGGAAAGAATACTTTCAACCGAGGAGCTGTGATAAGGACCACCGCTTCCATACGCGCCAATCGGAACACGGATCACGCAACTCACCGGCCACTTGCCGTTACTTAGATAATAACTACGGCTCACTTCCGTAAAAAGCTGGTTTAAACCGGGCCAGATGTAATCGGCAAACTGCACTTCAACAATCGGCTTTAACCCCACTGCGCTCATTCCCACTGTGGAGCCAATAATAAAAGCCTCCTGAATCGGTGTATTAAACACGCGATCTTTACCGAATTGCTGAGCCAAAGTTGCTGCTTCACGGAAAACTCCGCCTAAGCGATGTCCCACATCCTGACCGTAGAGCAAGGCTTCGGGATGCTTTTCGAGCAGCTCGCGCATGGCAAACAATGCACTGTCAACCATCACTGTTTTCTCTTTTCCTTTTGGGTCGCGTTCGCCTTTTTCTTTGGTGATGGGTGTAGGTGCAAAAATGTGTTTTGTAAGGTCTGATGGCTTTGGGTCTTCCGCATTTTGCGCTTTCTTAAAATCCTTTTCAACCCGCTCATTCGCATCCATCTGAAGTTTCTCCAAATCTTCACTCTTGATTCCAAGACCGAGCAACTGATTCTTAAAATACGGATGTGGATCGCGTTTTTTGTCGTCTTCCAAATCGTCTCGATACCATTCCATGCGCACACCAGAAGTGTGGTGACTAAGAAGCGGTACTTTTAAGTGTACCAAAAACGGCCTACGCTCTTTTCGAATGATCGTGATGGCTTTCTTGAGAGCTTGGTAGCACTCAATGAAATCGTGGCCTTTCTCCACGGTGATTACCTCCAGCCCTTTGAATCCCCTGGCGTATTCACTGGCATCGCTCACGCGGATTTCGTCTGCACTGGCACTGATATCCCATTCATTATCCTGAATAAAATAAAGCATCGGTAGCTTCTTCAGCACTGCCATTTGAAACGCTTCTGCCACTTCGCCTTCGGTGATGGAAGCATCGCCCAGAGAGCAAACTACCACTGGATTCTCGCCTTTGTAGTTCTTCGCCAGACCCATTTTCTCTTTGTACTGAACGCCCATTCCCACACCAGTGGTTGGAATGGCCTGCATGCCTGTAGCCGAGCTTTGGTGAGGTATTTTCGGCTTATCATCATCATTGAGCGAGGGGTGACTATAATAGGTACGTCCACCGGAAAAAGGATCATCGCGCTTGGCGAAAAGCTGCAGCATGAGGTCATAGGGCTTCATGCCAATGCCGAGCAAAATGGAATCATCGCGGTAATAAGGTGCTACCCAATCCTGCGGTTTCAATTGCAACGCTAATGCGAGTTGAGCGGCTTCATGGCCACGGCTGGTAGCATGCACATATTTGGAAGTAAGCTGAATGTTTTCGTTGAAAATCTCACTCAT
>JBBDRU010000196.1:0-5790 GCA_040905305.1 Salibacteraceae bacterium
ATTAAGAGAAGGGTAATAACTCCGGCTCTTTTGTTCCAGCGCATTTGCCACACTTTTTTGTTTTGAACGATGCCTTTAATTACCCCCGCAATTACGAGTATGGCGATGAGTTGAAAAATGGCGATGAGTGCGAGGATCATAAATAGCGTTTCATCAGACAGGCCTGTGCCATTTACCCAAGCGTTGCTCGCAAATGATTTTTGCGGATAAAAGACTGCGATCAATGCTAGTAAGGTAAAGGCTATACTTTTAATTATAGGGCTTAAGCTTTTCATAGGGCTTATTCGTTTTCGTTTAATGGTAGGTTTTCCAGTTCTTCGATGTGTCCTTTCCTCATCAAAAGCACGTATGCAAACAGTCCGATGAAGAAGGAGAAAAATATGACGAAGGAAATCAGGGGATAAATTTCAATCCCTACGATGGTTTCCATATGATGTTTTACGAATCTTAACATGGTTATTATATTATTCGTTAGTAACTAAATCATCGGTTTCAATGTCTCGACCCAGACGCTGCAAATAAGCGATCAAAGCGATTATTTCCCTGCTAGGGTGCACTTCAATTCCGCCATCGGCCAAGTCACCGGCAATTTCAGAAGCCTGGGCGCCAAGGTCGATTAGTGCTTGTTCTTCATACCCTTCAGGATAAGGAACACCAAGAGTGCGCATTGCTGAAATCTTATCAGCCGTTTGGCTGATGTCTAATTCGTCTTCAATCAACCACGGATAAGGCGGCATGATTGATCCTGGAGACATGGTAGTTGGATCAAGCATGTGATTATAATGCCAACTGTTTGGCTTGCGCAATTTGGCACCACCTTCTCTTGCCAGGTCTGGCCCTGTTCTTTTAGACCCCCACAAGAATGGATGATCATAAACAAACTCACCCGCTTTTGAATACTCACCATAGCGTTCTGTTTCGCTTCTAAACGGACGGATCATTTGTGAGTGGCAATTGTTGCAACCTTCTCTGATGTAAAGGTCACGACCTTCCAGCTCAAGTGGAGTGTATGGTTTAACACTGCTTATGGTTGGGATGTTAGATTTTATCAATGCCGTGGGCACAATTTCAATCAAACCACCGATTGAAACGGCAACAACTGCGAGTATGGTCAAAACCATTGGTTTTCGCTCCAATACACGGTGCCAGTATTCACCGGCATGTGGCTTGTAATTTGGCTCAAGCGCAGGCGCTTCGGCTGCTTCATTTTTGATGAAATTACCTGATTTGGCAGTAGCCATCAAATTATAAACCATTACTAAAACACCAATGATGTATAACGTGCCACCAAATGCTCTCATAGCATACATGGGTAAAATTTGGGTCACCGTTTCCAAAAAATTCGGATAAGCTAAAAAGCCATCATCGGTAAACTCTTTCCACATAAGGCTTTGGGTAAACCCTGCCCAATAAAGAGGAATGGCATAAAAAATAATGCCAAGTGTTCCAATCCAAAAGTGGAAGTTGGCCAATTTGGTGGAGTGCAGTTTTGTGTCCCACATTTTTGGAATGAGGAAGTAGAGCATGCCAAATGTTAAGAAACCATTCCACCCCAGACCTCCGATGTGTACGTGGGCGATGGTCCAATCCGTAAAGTGACTGATGGCATTTACGCTTTTCAACGACATCATCGGCCCTTCGAAGGTGGACATACCATAAGCTGTTATTGCAACAACCATAAACTTCAGCACCGCACTATCGCGCACCTTATCCCAAGCTCCGCGCAAGGTTAAAAGGCCGTTTAACATGCCCCCCCATGATGGAGCTATAAGCATAATTGAGAAAACGACTCCTAAGGACTGCGCCCAATCTGGAAGTGAAGTGTAAAGCAAGTGGTGTGGGCCTGCCCAGATATAAATGAAAATTAAAGCCCAAAAGTGAATGATGGAAAGGCGGTAAGAATAAACCGGCCTGTTTGCAGCCTTTGGCACAAAATAATACATCAACCCTAAATAGGGTGTTGTCAGGAAAAATGCAACGGCATTATGGCCATACCACCATTGCACCAAAGCGTCTTGAACACCGGCATACCAGCTGTAGCTTTTCATAAAGGAAATAGGAAGTTCGAATGAGTTGAAAATGTGCAGTATGGCAACGGTAACGAAAGTGGCGATGTAAAACCAAATCGCAACGTAAATGTGCCGCTCTCTTCGCTTTACAATGGTCATGAGCATGTTGAGGCCGAAAACAACCCAGATCAATGCGATTCCAATGTCGATAGGCCATTCAAGTTCAGCATATTCTTTGCTGGTGGTGTAGCCCATAGGAAGAGTGATAACGGCAGACAAAATAATCAACTGCCATCCCCAAAAGTTAATGTTTGATAGAAGGTCGCTCCACATTCGCGTTTTTAGCAAACGCTGCATCGAGTAATAAACTCCTGCGAAAATTCCGTTGCCCACAAAGGCAAAAATTACAGCGTTGGTATGCAGTGGTCTGATGCGTCCGAAGGTGAGCCAGGAGATACCCGCGTTGAGTTCCGGAAGGACTAATTGAAGCGCGGCAGTAAGCCCAACAAGCATTCCAATAACACCAAACACCACCGTGGCAATAATGAATTTACGCACGATGTTGTTGTCATAGCTAAATTTTTCCATTTCCATAGGTAATGAGATTATGAGTTTTGGTCTTTAGGTTTTTGATCATCAAACAGAATTCTGACTGAAGGCGAGTAATCATCATCGTATTGATTGCTTCTTATGGCCCAGATAAAGGCTGCTAAAAAGCCCAAAGCAATGATTAAACTTACCACTATATGTATGATCATAACACTCATTGTATTTCGGTTTTGTTAGCCGCAAAGGTCACTGAGCATGCTTTCAGAATAGATGATTGATGTAAAACTAATAAATGATAATTATCATGAAAGCAATATAAGACCAAGGATTTTTCAAATGATTGTTTAAAAGTAGATTCAATGGATTGATTCTCAGATTCTAAATTTGAGCCATAAAACCCAAATAAATGCCAAAAGAAATTTTTAAACTAACCGAAGAATTCATTCCTCTGGACAAACTCCTAAAACTATTGGGCGTGGCCGAAACCGGAGGAATGGCTCATCAAATGATCGTGAATGGCGAAGTGAAGGTAAACGGCAATGCTGAGCTGCAAAAACGCAAGAAGTTAAGAACGGGTGATTCGGTCTCTTTTGAGGATTACCAAATCTCCATAGAATGAGCAGCGGTACGGAACGAAAAAACGTTAGCATTGGGGCTGAAGTGGACATTGTGTTGAAAAAAGATCAGCGTGCTGGCCTGCTGACCCATGGAATTGTAAAAGCCTTGCTCACCAATTCGCCTACTCACCCGCATGGCATTAAAGTCATGCTTGAGGGCGGTGCGGTTGGTCGCGTAAAAAGAATTTATTAGTGTCAAAAAAGCTATCTTGCGCAAGAACCTAAAAACCAACATTATGAAACTATTATTTTCCACGGTAGTTGCTGCGTTCCTAAACCTCTCAATTACCGCTCAAACACAGATTAAGTTTTATACCACGCTCGGTGATTTTGTGGTGGAGATGTCTGATTCTCTCACGCCCATTACATCGGGCAATTTTATTTCATTGACAGAAGAAGGTTATTATGATGGAATAATTTTTCATCGCGTTATCGATGATTTTATGATTCAGGGCGGTGATCCAACAGGCACGGGAAGCGGAGGGCCGGGATACACCATAGAAGACGAGTTTGACTCTACTGGCACATTGAGTAATATTCAAAAGACCATTTCTATGGCCAACACAGGTCAGCCCAATAGCGGTGGAAGCCAGTTTTTTATCAATTTGGTTGACAATACCTACCTCGATTATGACAAGCCGCCACTGACATCAAAACACCCGGTGTTTGGAATGGTAATCGAAAACTTTGACGTGGTTCAGGATATTGGTAATGTATCCGTGAACGCTCAAAACCGACCAATCACAGATGTAGTGATGGATAGTTTGCGAGTGATGGGAAATGACACGGTTGATAGTGTTCCAGAAGATGACACTCCGCCCGAAGGAATTGTGAACGCTTTTGGGAGTTTGCATGAACTAAAGATATTTCCAAACCCAGTGATGAACGAAGCTCTTATTCGCATCGAAGTTGAAAAAGCGCAAGAGGTACAGTTTAAAGTGCTGGATGCAACGGGTCGTGAGGCTATTTCGTTTAATCGAACCTTGAGAGCAGGCGTGAATAGAATTCCGTTTGCCGGGTTAAATCAGAATCATTTGCCTGCCGGCATCTATATTTTGACAGTAAACCTAGGTAAGAGGACTTTTTCGCAGCGGTTTGTATTAGCTGAGTAGATCAGCAATGATGCGGTTTTTATTCTTAATAGGAATCTCTACACGAGTGTCGTTATTCGTGGTTCTGGGTTTGATGTTCCTGATTGGCGGATGCAAGTCAGATAATGGAGTGGTACACGATGGGCTTCTGCAAAAGCGAAAACACAGAAAAGGGTTTCATGTAGATTGGGCAAAGAATAATCAAAAGGCAGCGACCAAATTAGGGCTACATAAAAGAGTAGAGAGAAAGGCTGATCAAAAGGAGGGCGATAGAGCGATCCATCGAAACGATACACTTTTTGCAGCAGAGGAGGGAGAGAACGGGGCTTTTTTGTCCGTTCTTGAGCATTTGAGTCGCTCTTCCGTGGTATCCAAAGGCTTTGTACAAAATCAAAAACAGATGCGCGCAAACCTTCAAAACCTATTGGATAAATCAGATGAAGAACCACCGGATGAAACCGTAAAGAAAAATCGGTTAAAACTTCATACTTTTCTTATAACAGGGTCGATTGCTTTATTATCCATGACTGGTTTAATTGCAATCATGTATTTTTCAGGAGCTGGTTCTTTAATGTTATTCGTTCTACTGCTCTTTGGTGTTTTTTTAGTGTCCTTGTTTTTGTTTATCGCACATTATGTGGAGTATAAACGGCTGAAGGAAGGTAAACCGCTCATAACTGAAGAATATAGAAAGAACCTTGGCAGGATTTCTTTGAACTTACTTCTGTTTATTCTATTATTACTTGGCTTTTTAGTGCTGGTGCTGGTGATCATGTTAATTTCATTGATATTTGGCCCTGCTGGGTTGTCAACCATATTATTGGGAATATTTAACGCTTCATTGATCCTTGGATTTATTGCACTATGCGCTCTGATCGCGATGTTTATTAGGTTTATTGCCACGGCAAAGGCATTACAAAATGATTGAATTTCTTAAAAACATTCCAGTGTTGCAGACGCACGATAAAACGTTTGCGCGAGGCGAGATAATCAGTGAAGCGGGCGTCACCGAAAAGCATTTGTTTTATGTAAAAAGCGGAGCAGTGCATGCTTTTTATGTTGCTGAACGCGAAGAACACACCATTCGCTTTGGTTATAAAGGCTCAATGATTACATCGATTCCTTCGTTTTATGATCAATCGCCATCGCTTGTTTATCTTCAAGCTATCCGGAAAACGGTAGTTACCGTTTTTGAAAGGAAGTCGTTTTACGCTGCTCTTGAAGAAAACGAGGAGTTGAAAGCGTTGTATGTTGAAACGCTTGAAAATTTGGCTGCCCAGCAAATGGAAAGGGAGATTGACTTGCTCACGGGATCTCCGGCTGATCGGCTAAACCGCGTGATGAAAAGGAGCCCCCAACTGTTTCAGGAGGTGCCGATGAAATACATCGCATCGTATTTACGGATGACTCCTGAAACCTTGAGCCGCATCATGAATTCTTGATTTCAATCAAGAGCCGATAGTTAAGAAAGGCTCAACTTCGCGGCAATATAATCAAGTCATGAAAAAATCAGAATTGCTCAAG
>JBBDRU010000197.1:0-5776 GCA_040905305.1 Salibacteraceae bacterium
ATGGTGCCATAAACAACTCCGATAGTGCCAAACATTTGATAGAAGATAATAGACAATGCTATGTTAACTAACATTGTAAGTAGGCCATAAAGCATTATCCAGTTGGTTTTTCCTGAAGCAGAAAGCAACGCTCCGTAGTAATTGTTACGCCAAAAGAGGACAAGCAAATATGTCTGAAAAATCCTCACTGCCGGCTCATATTGATCTCCATATAAAAAAACGACCGCAGGGCGAGAAATGATCATTAAAACCAAAATTAGAGGATAGGTGATTTGAGAAACTTTTATGGTGGATGAGGCCCAAAGGTCAATGGCCTTTCGAGCGTCATTATTTCTATAAGCCTCAACCAGTCTCGGAAAAACAGATTGATAAACAGAGGAACTCAGAATTCCCAGAAAGGGAATTTCTTTTGCCCCCACAGAGTAAATCGCAAATCCAGTAACTCCAGCGTACACCGAAACTATGGTTTTATCCGTATTTAGCACAATAATGGATATAAAGGAAGTCAGATAAAGCGGCAAACCATATTGAAAATAACCTCGCACAGAGCTCCAATCCATCCTTAACGATTTGTATGAGTTAAGCTTGAGCGATACGTAAGCGTATCGCACAAAATGACCCATTACCAAGCCTAAAGCCAATAAGATCAAAATTTCTCTATTGGAAAGAACTTTGTAATTCAAATACACGGCTGCATAAACTAGAAAATTTAAAACCAAACTAATGATCATTCCATTCTTAAAAACCGCCTCAGACCTTACATTAATGGCTGCAAATTTCGCGAGTGTAGCTAGCGAATAAAAGATATAGATAAAAGGAAAAATTATGGAAATAGTTGCCAATTCAGTATTACCAAGCAACTCAATAAAAAGAAAGTTATCAAAAAAATTATTGGCTAAGAGTAACACAAGGAACATCATGCCAAGAAGCAAAGAGACGCTAGAATAGTGCTCTTTCCAAGCAGAGGACTCTCGAGCCGCAAAATACTTAAACCCATCTATTACTCCGAATGAAGCTAGAGGTAACAAAAAATTGGAGATCAATAAAATTTGCTTCCATGAACCAAAAAGCTCTACGCTAAATATTCTAGCAAACACTACATCAACCGCAAACAACAACAGGGTGGATAAAGATTGCGCTACAACAAGTTGCCCAGAACGACCTTGTATTTTTGACCTTAGGTTTTCTAACACAATAGATTTTAGTTACAACACCCCTACCTCTGCTTCCTATGTATCCTTTCAATCATTTCCACCACCTTCATTCCTTCTAATGCGTTGGTAGAAATTTCAGATTTCCCTGTGAGCACATTTACCACATTATCAATCACATAATGATGGTTTGCTGCGCTGCCTTTGTAGTCGCCATAATCATTTGGAGGATTAGGTGGCGGCAATTCTGGCATTTCATAGTCCTTGATATGGCAGTATTCTACTTTATCCATATACTGACCGCTCACTTTTACCGTGCCCTTTTCTCCAATAACAACAATACTGCTTTCGAAATTAGTATCCCAAATTGCGGTGCTGTAGTTTATAGAGCCAAAGCCTCCGTTTACAAACTCAAATTGCACCAGTCCTGAATCATCGAACTCCGTTAGGCCTTTGTGGCTGAAGTTAGTGCTGGTAGCAACAATGTTCTGAATGTCACCAAATAACCAATACATGATGTCAACAAAATGGCTGAACTGGGTAAACAATACCCCGCCATCAATGTCTTTTGTTCCCTTCCAACCGCCTTTTTTATAATAGCGTTCGTCTCGATTCCAATAACAACTCAACTGCACCATGTTTATTCTGCCCAATCGGTTTTCTGAAACAAGGCTCTTTAACCATTTGGAAGAAGGACTATAACGGTTCTGCTTTACACAAAACACATGACGCGACACCTGTAACGACTTAAATATCACTTCTTCACACTCTTGTCTTGAAAGCCCCATTGGTTTTTCGATGACCACATGGCTTTTTGCTGACAAAGCCTGAATTGATTGTTTCGAATGAAAGCCATTTGGAGTGCAAATGTTAACTACTGTGGGCTTCAACCCAGAGTCGATCAATGCTTCCAGCGATTCAAATACCTTTATAGCCGGATAGTCTTCTTTTGCTTGCTTTCTGTTGGCTTCGATTGGATCTACAACGGCTACCAGTTCGCTCTGCTCATTCCCATCAACCATGATGGCATGTTTCTTCCCGATGTGTCCGTATCCTACAACTGCAAATGAAATCTTGCTCATGAATGAAAAAGTTGGCTGCGAAGATAGTCTTTTCTAAAAGCGTTTTCCATCCTGAAAACTTCAATTAAAGGCAATGATCAAGCCTTCCTTAAGTGCTTCCAGTACCAATTTATCGCTTCCCCTAAACCTTGACGTAGATCATATTGTGGTCGGTATCCAAGAATTGTTTCTGCCTTTACTATGGAAGCCAAACTATGGCGCACATCCCCTATTCTCTCCGGCCCATGTTTGACCTCGATATTGGTTATTTCCGAATCAAATGCCGATAGCAAGTCTTGAAGAATCTCTAACAGCTCGTTGAGGTTCGTTCCTTCTCCAAAAGCAACATTATAAACCTCATTGACTGCAACTGGGTTGGTAGTAAGCATTGCGATATGATTGGCATGCAACACATTCTCAATGTAGGTGAAATCACGTGACTGAGTGCCATCACCATGAATGGTCGGAGATTCGTGTCGCATAAAGTGCTCTATAAACTTTGGAATAGCAGCAGCATAGGCACCCGCAGGGTTTTGCCTTTTGCCAAAAACATTAAAGTACCTCAGCCCAATAGTTTCAATTCCATAAAGCTCCCCAAAAACTTGAGCATATTGTTCATTCACGATTTTTGTTACAGCATAGGGTGACAATGGCCTTCCAATCTTTGCTTCAACCTTTGGTAATCTTTGCTCATCACCATAAACTGAGCTGCTTGTTGCATAAACAAACCGTTTTACATTGGCATCGCGAGAGGCAACCAACATGTTTAAGAACCCTGAAATATTCACCTCATTTGTACTAATCGGATCATTTATCGAACGGGGCACAGAACCTAATGCGGCTTGATGCAAAACATAATCGACTCCTTCAACCGCCTTTTGGCAATCTTCCATCCTTCTGATATCGCCTTCAATAAAAGTGAACTTTAAATCGGCCAGTAAGGCTTGAATGTTTTCACGGAAACCGGTACTAAAGTCATCCAAACCAATTACTTCATTGTCATTGTTAAGTAAGTTTTCAACAAGGTTTGAACCGATAAAGCCCGCTGCACCTGTTACTAAAATGCGCTTTCCTGAAACTATTCTATCCAACATACCGAAAAGTTAGCGTGCTATGGAAGTTGCACGCATTTCTCTTATCACGGTAACTTTAACCTGACCGGGATAAGTCATTTCATCCTGAATCTTTTCCGAAATCTGAAACGCAAGTGTGCTTGCTTCTTCATCTTTTACCTTTTCACTGGAAACGATCACCCGCAATTCGCGACCTGCTTGAATGGCGTAGGACTTTTCAACACCCGGATAGGACAATGGAATCTGCTCCAGATCTTTGATTCGTTGAATATAGGAATCCATAATTTCTCTCCGCGCACCCGGCCGGGCTCCGCTTACCGCATCGCATACCTGAACAATAGGTGAAATAAGACTCGTCATTTCAATTTCGTCATGGTGTGCTCCGATGGCATTACATATCTCCGGTTTCTCATTGTACTTCTCAGCGAGTTTCATACCCAGGATGGCGTGTGGCATTTCGCTTTCTTCATCGGGCACCTTACCGATATCGTGTAAAAGGCCTGCACGCTTGGCAATCTTCGCATTTAGCCCAAGCTCTGAAGCCATAGTAGCACAAAGGTTTGCCACTTCACGGCTGTGTTGCAATAGGTTTTGACCATAAGAAGACCGATATTTCATGCGTCCCACCATCTTAATCAATTCAGGATGCAAACCATGAATGTTCAAATCTATGCATGTGCGCTTTCCGGTTTCTATAATCTCTTCCTCTAGCCTTTTAGTGGTTTTTGCTACCACCTCTTCAATACGAGCGGGATGAATCCTTCCATCCGTAACCAGTTGGTGCAATGAAAGACGGGCGATTTCTCTCCTAACTGGATCAAAGCAAGAAAGTATGATAGCTTCGGGGGTATCATCAACAATTACTTCAACACCTGTAGCTGCCTCAATAGCACGTATGTTTCGCCCTTCACGACCAATAATGCGACCCTTGAGTTCATCGCTTTCAATATTGAATACAGACACTGCATTTTCAACAGCTTGCTCCGTAGCGATGCGTTGAATGGTTTCGATCACAATTTTCTTAGCCTCTTTATTCGCGTTAATTCTGGCGTCATCAACGATCTCCTTCATGCGCCCCATCGACTCCGTTTTAGCTTCATTCAACAAGGCTTCTTTGAGTTGTTCTTTTGCCTCTTCTGCTGATAATGACGAAAGTCCTTCAAGCTGTTTCACTTGCTTTAAATGAAGCGCACTAAGCTCAGCTTCCTTCTTTTCCAGCACTTCAAGCTGGCGGTTCAAGCTATCTTTTTGATCGTCTATAGACTGCTCTTTGCGTTTGCTTTCGCCCAAACGTTGATTAAGCGTGTTTTCTTTTTGCTTAACACGACCTTCAGCCTCAGAAATTTTCTGGTTTTTCTCCTGAATCACTTTTTCATGCTCCTCTTTAAGCTGAAGAAATTTTTCCTTCGCCTGCATGAGCTTTTCTTTTTTCAGGATTTCTCCATCTTTTTCAGCTTCCTCTAAGATGCTTTTTCGCTGGCTTTTGAGCGCAGACTTTTGAAGCACAAACATCAGCCCTGCGCCAACAACAGCGCCAACCAATGCAAGAATAATTGTTACCATTTCCATAATGAGTTAATTAGAATTAAAAACCCGCACAAACCGGAGTTATTGTAACCTCCAAAAAAGCTAAAGATTGGGACGAGCCGGGAAGCGCAAACGTCCAGTGTCTCTCTTGCGAGAAATCTCCTGAAAATGAATCAGGATAAACAGGCCTGCTTTTGCTACACACTAAGCTTCGCCCCAGCGAATAAAGTGTTCAGGTTACAAAACAAATAGTTTGTGCGGGTAAGTTTTTAAAAGAACGATCTATTCAAGATGCTAATGCACTGTCCAGACGATCGATCAATGATTGAATTTGATTATGCACCTTTTCATTAACTACTTCCTCTGCTCCATGCCCTTTCTCCATGGTTAATTCAATGGCAAGCATTGCAAGCAGATCGAGTTTGTCTTTTACCGCAAAACTCGATTCAAGCTCCTTGAGTCGTTTGTTAATATAGGTCGCAGCTTTTCGCACTTCTTCCTCTTCCTCTCGTTGAACCGAGAGCGGATAGACGCGATTGGCAATATTGACTTTTATGGATAATTCACTCATTTTTCTAATCATTCAACAGTGCAAGGCATTTATCAATTTCCCGCACAAGTTCGCCAATCCTGCGCTTCGACTCGGTAACGCTTTCTTCGTTTCCTTTTAAAGCCGAAGCCATTTTCAGCACTTTATTGTCTTCTTTTAATCGCTTCATCTCGCTTTCAAGACCTTCCATTTTTTTCGCTAGCGCCAACTTTTCCTGCTCTAATTGAGCAATGCGTTCATTACGTTTTTCAAAAGCCGTAAGAAGCGCATCGGCTTTTTTACTAAGCGTTTCAACAGAATAACTTAATTCTTTCACTACCAGCGATTTAAAAAAGACATTCCACTTTCAATGTGGACGTCCAAAGATTTGTAAAAATTATGAACCGATTGTTTAAAAACGAAAAAATCTTTCAA
>JBBDRU010000198.1:0-5770 GCA_040905305.1 Salibacteraceae bacterium
TCTTATCGAGAGGGTGCTAATGATAGAATGTTTATCATGAAATATGAAAAAAAAATATAGTGGAAAACTGGACATATCAAATAAAGTCAAGCTGGTAAAGCAAAACACCAAGAACTAAATCAGCATTATGTACCTAACATTGAAGCTTAATTCACGTCTTCGACTAATATGACATATTTCTCATTTTGCGCGTATAGTCGTTTTAAGAAACATACACTTTTCAGTTTCATCATCCTTTTACTCGGAGGCACTTCCGTATTCGTGTCATGCGGTAATAGAACAGAGTATTACGTTAACTCATCCAAACAAAATATCGACAGTGTTCTCCATGAGGCTTATGATCGGAAAGATTTGTGTTTAAATACGAAGTTTAAAACCATTCCTTTCGACATTAAGTATTTACCACTCAGTGAGCGACCTTATACCAATAGGATGAAAAAGGTAACACTGCCTGAGCATAGGGATGCGAACAATGTTGTCATGTTTGACTTTAATGGAACCATCATTTATCACCCTCACCTCATCGCCAAAACAGGAATAGATCTGCTTGATATTTTCCGCAGAACGAACGATAGCAATGCTTTCAACCTCGCTCAAATACACGCGAAAAAACTGATAGATATGGGGGTCGAAAAGGAAGAGTCTTTATTATTCCCATACGGTTACAATTATAAGTTTCATGAACGTGATCAACTCACAGCGCCATGGTTTTCTGGAATAATGCAAGGAAAAGCACTTTCATTGATTTCCAGACTTTATGAAATCACTTCAAACCCAAGTTTATTGGAATCCGCTGACAAAATTTTTCACAGCTTTAGCAGGCTGAAGGCAACACATGACGATTGGATTTCATGCATTGATAAAACTGGCAATCTATGGTTTGAAGAATATCCGGCAAACTAGCCAACGCATGTATTCAATGGAATGATTTACGCTGCTATTGGCGTTTATGAATATCATTTAATATCTAATTCCACTGTATCAGCACACTATTTACAAGGAGCAGTGAGTACTTTAAAAAACACGATGCAACATTTACGTGATCCGGGCGATCTTAGCTATTACTGTTTGAAATACAGCGTGAAAAACCCAAATTACCACCCTAAACACGTCTGGTTGCTTCGAAGCATCTATGATTTTTCAGGAATCGAAGAATTTTCGGCTATGGCAGATTCGATCCAAACAGATACTCGCTCAGATTAGGATGTTTTCATCCATTAATTTATTTGTACTCCGCTAGTGCGCGAAACAAAATTCAGCGAAGCTAATCTTATCGCGTTCCAAAGGATGAAAAAAACGATTCTCAAACCCAGCATCAAACACCAGCGCCAAAAGGTGAAAAGAGCAAACGAGGTTCAAATTGACCTCTCAAAAGTCTTTTACTTAAACAGAGATTGAAAGTGCGTTGGTTGGTTTATTGCTGATACCTGCAGGAATCGGAGCGTTTTGGATGATAGGTTATTATTGATTTATACAATATGACCCCAGAAAGACCTGAATAAACCAGTTTAATCGCGAGTGGTTTCTTCGAAGCACAGCTTGATAAGCAGTTCAGGTAATTATTTATGGGGCTTAATGCTTTTAAATTAGATAGCCATGTGAGACGAGTTGCTGTGAGCGATAACCGGTGCCTTTTTCGATTGCGAGTATTACCAGGTTTAAAGCAACAAGAAACCACTTGTCGCATGAAAACAAAAATCCCCGACAGAATGCCTGCCGGGGATAATTTATAGCTGTTGGTTGCTTAGAAGTTAATCAAAGATCACTTCCATTTCAACCCTTCTGTTTTGAGCGCGCCCTTCTGGAGTGCTGTTGTCAGCAGTCGGCTGGGTTTCGCCAAACC
The DNA here is from genome assembly GCA_040905305.1 of Salibacteraceae bacterium. GTDB lineage: Bacteria > Bacteroidota > Bacteroidia > Flavobacteriales_G > Salibacteraceae > SHAN690. Next base: position 1,844 of record JBBDRU010000198.1, read on the forward strand.
ATTTAACGATCAAGCGTTCCGTACCAACTCCTTTTGACTCAAGGTATTTACCCACAGATTTAGATCGTTTTTCAGAAAGCGTCATGTTTGCCGCATCACTGCCCACGTCATCGGTGTGGCCTCTGATCTCAAGTTTCCAATCTGACTTTTTGACCAATAGCTCGGCAAGCCTGTCAAGCGACTCATAAGAGTTTTGCTTAATCACGTCTTTACCTACTTCAAATTCAAGGTTTGAGAATGCCGTATTCAGCACTTCTTGTTCCTCTTCTTTGATTTCTGGGCAGCCCTCGTTTTCTGCAATTCCAGGTGTTTGGGGGCAACGGTCATCTTTGTCATAAACCCCATCACCATCTAAATCGCTGTATGGACAGCCGGCATTCTCTTCTGGACCGGGTGTATCAGGACAACTATCATCTTTATCAATTACGCCATCACCATCACGATCACCGAATGGACAACCCTTGTTATCTATCGGTCCTGGAGTTTCAGGACAATTATCCACATTGTCTGTTAGCCCATCACCATCCGTGTCTGGACATCCCTTAGACTCTATCGGCCCAGCTAACTCAGGACAATCGTCTTCGCTATCCATCAAGCCATCACCATCGGTGTCTGGGCAACCGTTGAACTCGGGTATGCCGGGCGTTTCTGGGCAGTCATCTTCGCTGTCTTGAATGCCATCGCCATCGGTGTCAGGACAGCCATTGAATTCTGCGATTCCCGCTACCGTTGGGCACTCATCTTCGCTGTCCATGATGCCGTCTTCATCAGCATCCGGACATCCGTTAAACTCAGCGATGCCCGGTGCGTCAGGACAATCGTCATCAATGTCAGCAATGCCATCGCCATCACGGTCTGGGCAGCCTTTCAACTCTTTGGTTCCGGGAGTCTCAGGACATCGGTCTTCCTTGTCCATGATGCCGTCTTTATCGGTATCAGGACAACCTTTAAATTTAGCTTCGCCCGGAGTATCAGGACAATCATCATCCTTGTCTTTGATGCCATCTTTATCGCGATCATCAACACAACCAAAGTTCCAGTTTATACCTGTTCTGATCATCGTATTTGATGAACTTGGCAGGAAGGGGAGGAAGTTATCGGTCATGATATAAAACTGCCATGGGAAAATGTTAAAGCTAAGACCTGTGCCAAAGTTCAGGTAGCTGTTGTTGTATGCGCTGTAATTTAGGTGAAAGCCAAACCATTTTCTAACTCTATAGTTATAACTAACGTTGAATGCAGCTCGCAATTGGCTTTTAACATTGCGGGCATTAAGCAACACGCCTACGTTATGTCTTTCGGAAAGTTGGTAATTGACTCCTAAGTTAAACCTTGCACCAAGCGTTGTTTGGTATTCTTCATGAGTTTCAGTAGTGTCAAACTGTTCATTGAGTCCGTCCAATCCAATTAATGAATCTATATTATTACTAAGGTCACCAAGGCTTGAATTGATGTCTAACAGACTTCCATCAATAGGAACTCCCGAAAAGGTAAACTCACCATTGGTGGATTCATAGTTTGTTGGGTTTTTCTTCCAATTGATGAAGCCCAAATCATTTACTGAGGCACTTACATTCCATTTTTCGTTGATGTTGTAGGATGCGCCCAAATCAATTCCAAACCCTAAATTAGCAAAAGGCTCAATGTCTGTGTTTACACCATTGGAGTCAAAAGAAATCTGTGCCGATTGATTAACTCTATACTGACCGTCCAATGTCCAGGCAAATGTGTTTTCATCCGTTGTTAGTCCGAACGTAGATTCTTCGGTATAAATGTTAGCCATTCCCAAGAGTAGTTTAGGGCGTATGCCAACAGAAAGAGCATCGTCCTCTAAAAATTTTCGGGCATACTGCAAACCAACTTCAACGTATGTTGAGTGGTCAACTCCAGTTCCATCAAAACTAGCTCGGTTGCCTAATAAAATATATTCATCAGGAATTCCCTGTGCTATGGGGTCATCTGCTGAAAGCCCGTTTCCTAACACCAAAAGCGTTGCGAAGCTTTTAGGATAGTACAAGAGGGTTTGCGAACGCAGACTGGCGTTAAAACTGAAGTAATTTTTTTGTTTCACCCGAAAACCAAAATGCAATATATCTCTTCGGAATTCGATATCAAAATAGTTGATGTCTTTCATTTGATCCAGAGCTTTCACTGCTGCATCAGGGCCTTGACCCAGACTGCTTAAGCGCTTTGGCGTGATGCCATTGTTTCCAATGCGCAGGTAGTTTGTGCCGTAAATAGGTCCGCCAATATTCACTTTACACTCAGGGGTGAATGCCGCGTTAGTGAAACTGGATTGCTGTAAGTAACGGGCGTTGTATAATGTCAGGTCTAGTTGGGCTTGCGTTGTACCTACTGTAAACAATGCAAGCACAATGATTATAAGCTTTTTCATTTTAAAACGTGGTTAGGTTTTGTATTAAAAACAGGTTTAATTATGCTTATCGCAAATTATCTTAAAGAAGGTCGCTCAAATTGCGCTTCACCGTTAAAGCGAACTCCCATGTTAAACTTCAGGGTTTGATCTCCGTAAATTTTAATCGGTTTATCGTTAGAATATCCCGTTGTGTTGAACTCTAACCGCAGGATAATTGCTTGTACACCTTTTGGATTGTTTGAGGTTTGATCACCTTCTAGGTCATCTAATCCGATAAATTTACTTGAAGGTGGTGTGCGTTCAATTTTTATTTCGGTGGTTGATGAAACCGGAGTGGAAGTAGGGGTGCCACTTGGATTTATGCTAGCTTGAGTAGCTCCGGCAAGCACTAGGTGGTCGGCATTTGGATCATCATTTTCATCAAAAAACGGAATACTTCCAATACGACTTCCTATTAGGCTATCTTGTGTTTTGTATAGATCCGCAGTAACCGAAACCTCCAACGGCAGGCCGTTTTCAAAATTCATACGCAGCAAAGCAAAATCACCCGTGCCAGCACTGCCTCCCCAGTCATCTCCACCAAATTTAAAAAGGGAGTCTTTATAGTTGTAAAACACGGTGTCGAACCTTACCACTCGGCCGTAACCTTCAAACGGCAAAATTACTTTCGAATAGATCTGAATTTCTCCGTTATCTACATTGCTGCCACCGTTTGGAGCTGTGATCTCAGGGGTGTAATAAAGAAATTTAGGAGTGGGAGAGAAAACATCGGTTAAGGCATCATTAGTATTGTCATTAGTGATGAGCAGCGAGCCGCTTCCATTGCCATTTGAATCGGCTGCGCTAACAGCAACAGGCACATCGGAAGCATCAATTGAGAAGGGAAACTCAGTATTTGTGTTTACGTTTTTAGTGTACGTGTTCTTGAAGTCGATTTCAAAGTCCATGTTTACTGAATTCACAAACGTAAATTCAACCTCAGGATTGGTGAATTGAAAATCACCATTGTCCGCATTGCCAAACATTCTCAGGAACGCATTTTGCTCATCCATGGTGTATTTAGCTCCAGCCGGCACTGTGCCAGTCCCAAATGAACTAAAGGGCACAGGCTCGAGTGTATCTCTATACACCAACTTATAAAAGACCAGATCGTTGGCGTTGGTGTCGCTTTGAACTTCAGAAGGTCGTGCGCCAATGACTTCAGCCACGGTGAGCTCACCGTTTGCCAGCGGAATTGCAAAAGTTGGTGACCATTCATACTTTTTTGCACAGCCAAACGCTGCGAGCAACCCAAGGGCTGCAAATCCAATAGATCTAACTAATTTAATCATAGTTTTAGGTATTGTGGTTTCGTATTGATCGAACAAGGTTAATAAAGAAAAACGAGTTATTGCTTACGCAAAAATGAGTATTGCGTTTCATTTTTCCGGATTGTGCCATAGCGTGTCTTGTAACATGGCATCATCAATAGCTTGGGAATCAAATGAATTGACCCATGAAACAGTGGTTAACCACCAGCGATTTTCAGCATAAGCAAGGTTAAATGCCAT
>JBBDRU010000199.1:0-5688 GCA_040905305.1 Salibacteraceae bacterium
TAAGCTGATGAAGATCAAACAGCTGTTTCATAATCTCAACCGCCTTGTTTTTGCCAAACGGGATACCCAGCGTCTGTGGAGCAAAAGCGGTGAGTTTATCCCCGGTGATTCCTTCAATCGTTGGAAGAGAAATTTCAGAATAGGGCTCTTCCGTATTCAGAATGGTATGTTGGATTGTGAGTTGTTGTACAGCTGGATACGAAGACTCCCCGAAAAGGATATCCAATAGAATCGGTTCTTCTTTAAAGCGTCTGGGGCGGCTCAGATTATAGTAGAACTTAAAATGCTCCTTGGGTACATCAAATTCAGGCTCCCTGAGACTTTCCTCCCAACGGGTAAACGGGCTATTTTCAACCAGTTCATCAAGAATCTGCTCAAGGTTATCAGGGCGCTGTTCCATCAAAATATCTAAGTCCTTCGAGAAACGATGCAGGGTTGGCATCAACAAAGCGAGGGATGTACCACCTTTAAAGATAAAGCGAAGCTTATGCCGAGCCAGTTGTTCCAGCAGAGTGAACGCATAAATCATCTTTTCTGCCAGGCCATAATTCGTGCTTCTGTAATCAGTCAGCACTTGCTCAATCCACTCTTCTGAATAGCTTTGGTCTGTGATCATAGATCCTCCAAAAGTTCAGGTTTCACCAATTCATGCTTCAGAATGTACTCCTTAAAGAATGACTTCCGGTTTCTTCGTGAAGCGTACCGCATCAAAACACTCAGGTTTATGGTTGTAACCTCAAATATCTCTTTCATGATCCGGTCTCTCTCCCCAAGCCATGGCTGAAAATAGAGCTCATCCGCAAACAAATCCACCATTACCTTTTCAATAGCAGGGACCGGAATGCCGTCATTTTTTTCAACAGGACTTTCCGATATCAAGGTTTTAATGATCAATGGTTTGTCGGCTTTTATTACGTAGTTCGACCAGACCTCTTCATCCGGTTTTAAAAACAGATTTTCTGAATAATGCTCTTGCAACAAGTAAAATGCGGATTCTTCGCTTCCATTTTCCATCTCCAAAAAAAGATATTCTTTAACAGACTGAAAGGAGGCAAATCGGTCAAATAACGAACTGCTCCAGACGGCCCATTCCGCAAACGGAAACTCTGACTCCAGATGGGTATAAATTCTTTTCTCTTCATCACCCACAGGCAAAACAAACCGTTGTTCAGGCTCTATTTTATACCACCCTCGCTTGATCGGTGTAATCACACCTTTTTTTTTCATACGGTGCAAAGTTACCCGAAATGTTGAATCACTGACGAAATTACCACTCCACTCTTCATGACAGGTTTTCAAATCTCGAAAAGAGAGTACATTTCCATGCCCGAAAGTCTCTATAGCGTATGTTTTAAATTCTTTTTCTATGAAGGTCATATTGTGTAATATTTGGCAAAATATAATGAAATTTGCCAAATATTACAAAACGTAAGAGGTTACGAAAAACTCTTCACTGAATCCCCTGCATCAAAAAGGGGAAGGGCTTCGCGCTGTTGGTTTAAATAGGTATCCAGTCCGCTACTGCTAACCGGATTTTCCGTTAGAGCAAATCGGAGCGCTTTTCGCCAACCCTTATTGCGATCCCTGATAGCATGGCCTGTAGCTGCATTTGTCATGGTAAAAAGCCACCATCGTTCTTCAGGTCGAAGTCCCATCCAATTTTCAATAGCCAGAGGAATAGTTCCGGGGTCAGCATCTTCGATCGCCCAGGCCAAAACAAGAAGTTCTTTTCCAAACAAACGATGAAGGTAATTCTTCCCTTTTTTCCAATTGGCCGTTTTATATTCCAGGCCTTTCAACCGGCGGTTAAATTCAGCCCTTAATTCGCTTCCAATAAGCTGCCACTTTTTTGTACTCAACAGAATTTTCGCCGTCGATCCGGAGCCGGTGACCTGGTGCTGCAGTGCGTTGATGGACAATTGTTCATCGTAGTCAAACTGCTCGAAAATGATCACTTCCTGCTCTTTTCTTTTTGGTATTAAGACCAAAAAGTGATGAAACGACTCCTCCGGCTGAAAACCAAAATCAATGATATGTGATTTATCGCTGCTCAATTTCATCTGCTTTATATTCAACCTTTTCCTCTTCTACGTAATCAATCAGCTGCTGACCGGTATTGAAATGCAGCCGGCCGGCCTCGATGGTTACCTCCCCATCGCCCAGTAAATTCGTTTGAATAAACTCCAAAGTCTTTTCAATTTTGCCATGGTCCAAAATCAATTGTTCATCAAAGTCCAGTGATACCCAATGATGTCCGTTTACAGAAATGTGTATCTCTGAAAGTTTGATATCGTGTTTTCGGATCGACTTCAGCCACTTAAAGGTATCCGCCGTAGAATCACTTTTAATTCTTCTTTTCCAGATCGTTGCTTTATCCTTGTCAATTTCCACACTGGATGGATCATCCGGTACCCGAATCGTCAGCTTATCCGATTGTATACCTTTTTTCTCGGCTATAGCCAGTACGTATTTCACCTTATCAGGTACTGATATCGGGCCTTCATAAATCCCGCCGTGATTCAACGGATCAGAACCGTCGGTTGTATATTTTATCGTAGCATCCGGAGCGGCTTTGAGTTCCAGTTTTTTATCATTTCCCGCTCCAAAGAACTGGTATTTCAAGGTGATGCTATTTTGCCATGTTACAGGCTCTCCCGTCTCATGCTCACCTGTTGAGTCCACGCAAAGAAAGGACAGTTTCAGCTCTTTGGTTTTAAACAGTTGGCTGGTGTCCAATTCTGAAGAAGCGCCCGTTGCCTTTGAATCAATTTCGTAATGAACGGTGTCGCCGTGCAATGGTGTGATTTTAAGTGTCACTTCTCCAGTGTCATCATTACTGGCAATCTGTTTTACATTTACGTTCGTCGGTGGCGCAGGAAATGGCCCTTTCAAAACCCAGTTCCCTTCTTCTCTCCACTGGTCTTTTCGAACCATCACCTCTTTGAGCTGCTCCAAGGCATCCGGCTTATGCCACGGCCAGTCAGGTCGGCTAGCTGAACGTTTCAACATCTCCGACCATGGAGTTTTTTGATCAATAAAAAGTTTAATTTCAGCTTGTCTAACAAAACTGTCTGAAATGATATCCGTGGTAAACTTTCGCTTTTCTTCTAAAGTCGTTTTAATCTGCTGTTCGCCATTGTAATTATTTCCCTGGAACTGCATCTGAAAGTTCGCGCTCATTAATTCGTTCTTGGTAGGAAAGAAGAGCTTTACAAAGGTTTCGCGGACAGAACTTCTGAAACGGTGATCAAAGCTTTCCTGCAATTTCTCCGCCTCCACAAACTGCGGGTCACCTGTAGCCATCTGTTCTCGTTTAAACTCTTCAATAATCGCAGCAGCAGCTTTTAAATTAGCAGCGTTATTAAAAATTGACCCTAACGAGTGGCTGTCACCAGTCAGAAACAGCATTCGGTTTTGGTACTGGTTATCTTCATATAGTTTTTGAAGATCGGGATGTAGATCTCCACCGGGGTGAGGACGATAGATAATCAAAGAAACCTTCTGTTGAGTAATCTCAATTTCGTCTATAGAAGGCAATACATATACATTTTGGTAACAATCTTTTAATTGTGGCTGAAACAACTCCTCTAATTGACGTTTAATCTCTTGTCGTATACTCTCTTCGTTGTAACCCTTTACGTAGTCATTCAGTTTGGCTACTACATTCTGAACATTTTTATAGAGGAATTTTCCCGTATTATCAACGTGTAGGTACCAGGAATTTGTTCTCAGTTCATCAAGAACCTCTGTCTTAATTTTGGATACATCCGTTTTCGGATCACATAGATTTCGGATGATCTCAGCATCTGCTAACCCCCTAACTGCATTTTGAACGGTTGCCAAAGATGACATCAAAATGAGATTGGCTGTTCGTGTAGAAAGGTTGTGCCCGAATTTATCGTCTAATTGCTCAGCAAGGGCCTTTCCATTATCCGCAATATCTTTTGATATCGCATTATTCAGCTTGGAATTGATACTGTTTATTTCAGTGAGTGTATCTGGGTCATTCAGATCGATATCATCTGGTGCAATCAGATATCTTTGATCGGCCCACCCATTATTTTCATCAAACATTCGTGCGGCAATGGTTCTCATCAAGCGAATGAGTCCGCGGGTCTGCATAAAGCCCTGGTTCTCTTTAAACCTTGCATAGAGATCCCGTATTGCCGGGTGAAAGGGAAATGAATCAATAACGGCAGATTTAAACTTCTCTGGTGTTTCAGTACTTATATCCATCTGCTTGGCTTCCCGGATAGCAGCAGCATAGGCATCAGCAATCTCTTCAACTTCTTTTTTATCAAACTCATTCTTAAAAAGACGTTTTCTGAGAATGTGATAAATTTCGTCACTGTTTTGCTGAACAGGTGTAAAATTCTTTGCTAGTCGATTAGTTTCAGATTCAAAATCGTCCATCACCTGCCGAATCATTTCTGAGCCTTCAGAGTAAGCGGCACTCAGATCAGAAATAACCAGTGAAACATTTGAAAGTTCCTTTTTACCAATGGCGACTAAAAGATTTGAAAGAGCTTGAGTAGTGACGTCTGCAAGATTACCATCTCCAATTTGTTTTGCCTGAGCTGCCTGGAAATAGGGAGGTAGCTCATCAAGTAGAATGACTATAGGGTCTCCTTTCAATAAATTGATCCATGCACTCTGTCCGGGTGCTTCAAGTGGGTCATAGTACTCTTTAAATTGATCCTTCTTTCCGAGCTGCTCGGCTATGTATCCCCAAATTCCGTACTTCGGGTTTTCGCGACCTGTAAAACCGATAACTTTGGCTGCCCCTTTAAAAGATGTTTTGTATAAATGGCCCATTACTTTTTCACGGTACTCAGGATACTTGGCTAATAGCCCGACAGCAATCATACTGTGAGTTTTACCACCACCCATAGCTTGGGTTAACTTAAAGATACCATCATCGGAGTTTCCCTCCAGTCGCTTAAACACAGCATTGTATAGGCTTTTCATTCCATCTGTGATGAAGTTCTCAGCAAAAAACTGATCTGCGTCTATACCATCATCAATAAGGTCGGATATGTCGAGAGTTACGTCTCTTCTTGATTTGTCGAATACGGATTGTCTTACTTCGCAAAGTTCTCGTAAAGTTTTCATACCTATATTTAGTTTATCATTAAATCCTTCACTGAGTGCATAATATTCAAAATTAAGTCTACCACCTATTTAATGCATTTTAGGAGGTTCCATTTAATATTTCTTTCAGAATATAGTTTTTAAACTCGCCTTCAGATGTGAAGTACCTGAAACCCGCTTTGTTGACAGCTTTTTTAGTCTCCTCGTCTTCATCAATAAGTAGTGCAACCGGTTGGCTTAACTGTTCTTGAACTCCAACTGGCCATGCCAAATCAATGATTGCTTCTAATTCTTCATTGTCATCTAATAACTCATACCCCCATTCTCCTTCTGGAAGTCCTTGAGAGCTTAACCACGCCTGCAGATCAACAAGAATCTGCTCTTCTTCCTGATTGGCAATACTATCAATTCTCATGTAAAGTGGTTCTTTCTGCTTCGAAAATACGTCAGTGGTGAATGCTGTTTCATGCACATGACCTTCTTTGAGTTCATTAAGAAATTTATTGGCTGCATTCGCTAATAAGATTTGACGATCAACTAGAAAATCTTTGAAGTTCTCTTTCTTCCAAAGATTTTCATCCATTGGAATCCAGTGAG